>CALBZG010000208.1 GCA_937889655.1 uncultured Clostridia bacterium | reverse complement strand
CAAAAAGCCCCGGGATAGCTGCAGGAGTGAAGAACGGCAGCACAGTCAAAGCCTCAGATACCCTGACCTGCATGACGCCGTAGCTTAAAGGCGCAAGAGCGATAGTCAAGGCTGCGTATACTGCCGCTATGACTGCTGCTTGGATTACATGTTTTGTTTTCATGACGTTATTTGCTCCAGTATTTGTTCCAGTATGAATGGTTCCATAACGATGACCAATACAAACAATCCCAATAGAAATAAGGCCATAAAGTCAAACTTGCCCAATTTCATGGCGTTCATGCGGGTCCTGTTCGCACCGCCCCGATAGCATCTTGCTTCCATAGCCATTGCAAGATCCTGGGCAATACGAAATGCGCTGATAAACAGCGGCACTAAAAGGGGTATCAGGCTTTTTGCTCTTTTAATTATATTGCCGCTTTCAAAATCAGCACCACGAGCCATTTGGGCTTTCATGATTTTATCCGTTTCCTCAAGCAGAGTAGGAATAAAACGCAATGCGATGGTCATCATCATAGCAAGCTCGTGAGCTGGAACCTTGAAAGCCTTCAATGGATCAAGAAGGCTTTCGATGCCGTCTGTAAGGCTGATGGGCTTAGTAGTCAGTGTCAGAAGCGACGAGCCTATAATAAGAAGTACCAGTCTTAAAGCCATGAATATCGCTGTATAGAGTCCTTCCTTTGTTATATGGAGAACGCCCCATTGCCATATGACTTCGCCGCCGATCATGAACATATTGATCGTAAAGGTGAAAATGATGATCAAAAAAATTGGCTTCAGCCCCTTGAGAATAAAGTTCAGGGGAACTTTCGAAGCAGCGATCACGCATGCCAGAGTCGCTATAGCAAAGGCAAATCCGATGAAATCCTTCACAAGAAACAGTGCCACCAGATAAACCAGGCACATGATTATTTTGACTCTTGGATCCAGCCTGTGCATCCCTGATTCCCCAGGGAAATATTGTCCTAATGTAATATCTCTAATCATTATTTCAAAACGCTGAAAATAGCTTCCTCCGCCTCTTCCAGGGTCAAAGGCTGACCCGCTATTTCTATGCCTCTTTCTCTAATTTTTTTCATCAGTTGAGCTGCTGGCGGCAAGGCCAACCCTATTTGCGCCAGTTCGTCCTCCCTTGAGAAAACTTCTTTCGGAGTGCCTTCCATGACCAGCCGGCCCCCCTCCATAACGAGGACTTTATCAGCGTGAGTCACGATATCGCCCATGTTATGGGATACAAGTATGATGATCCCTCTATTCTCCTTGTGGATGCGTTTTATCATATCCAGGATATCTTTATGGCCTTTCGGATCAAGTCCCGCAGTGGGTTCATCGAGGATCAGCACACTAGGTCTCATGGCCAGGACTCCTGCGATGGCAACTCTTCTTTTCTGGCCACCGGATAATTCAAAAGGAGATCTTTCGGCATAGATGTCATAGTCCATTCCGACCAAGCTCAAGGCTTCCCTGACTCTTACTCCGATTTCCTCTTCTGAAAGCCCAAGATTCATGGGTCCGAAGGCAACGTCTTTTGCTACGGTTTCTTCAAAAAGCTGATATTCCGGATATTGAAAAACCAGTCCGATTTTTCTTCGAACATCACGCATCGGCACTTCTTTCTTTGTTATATCCATCCCGTCAACGATGACAGATCCGGAATTTGGCATCAAAAGACCATTGAGATGCTGGACCAGCGTTGACTTCCCTGATCCGGTGTGTCCGATGATCCCGGTAAAACTTCCGTCATCGATTTTAAAGCTGACATCTTCGATGGCTATCTGCTGATGCGGGAGACCTTCGCTATATATATAGGTTAAGTTCTTTGTTTCGATTGACATACAAATTCCACCATATCTTCCATGGTTATGATCCCTTGAGGGATATCGATACCTCTGGATCGGAGTTTTTCAGATAATTCCACAGCCAGAGGCACATCCAAAGCGATAGCTCTGATTTCATCGGCATGAGCGAACACATCCCGGGGTTTGCCATCCAATACGATCCTTCCGGCATCCATGATGATCACTCGGTCTGCCTGAGCTGCTTCATCCATAAAATGCGTGATCAACACCACCGTAATGCCTTCTTCATGCAGCTTTTTGATAATATCCATAACTTCCTGACGGCCCTTTGGATCCAGCATGGCGGTGGGCTCGTCGAAAATGATGCATTCGGGTCTCATTGCTACAACGCCGGCAATTGCTATCCTTTGCTTCTGTCCGCCCGACAACAGATGAGGCGCTTTTTTTCTGGCATCAAGCATATCCACGGCAGTCAAGGATTCATGTACACGCTTGCGGATTTCAGCCGGCTCTACGCCTAAATTTTCGGGCCCAAACGCCACATCATCTTCCACTACTGAAGAAACCAGCTGATTGTCGGGATTTTGAAAAACCATGCCTGCAGTCTGACGTATGTCCCAAAGCAATTTTTCATCTTTCGTATCCATACCTTTGACATAGACCGTTCCTGAAGTCGGGAGCAGCAAGGCATTTATATTTTTTGCCAGCGTAGACTTCCCAGAACCGTTCCGGCCTATAACAGCAGTAAAGCTTCCTTTTGCTACGGCTATATTAACGCCGTCAATTGCCCGGCTGATATGGTCGTGTTCTTCGCCTGATATATATTCAAATATCAAATTTTCAATTTCTATAATATTTTCCATGTTGTATGAAGCGCTCCATACTTCTTTTATATCACAAATCAAAAGTGACACAAGCTCTGGACAACCAGGCCCTGCCACTTGATTATTCAGATACGTATACGTCTGCATCGGCCATGGGCCTTGCTTAAAATTGATAAGAGGATACTTCAAAAGCCGCCTTAAGAAGTACCCTCAACGAAACTACACTAATTCTAAAAATACAACTTCAACAGAGTCTCCCTGTCTTGGCCCCAGCTTTAAAATGCGAGTATAACCGCCATTCCTTTCGGCGTATTTTGGAGCTATCTCATCGAATAGCTTCTTTACCACATCTTCGTCGTAAACGTATGCAAGTACCTGCCTCTTTGCATGCAGGTCGCCACGTTTAGCAAGGGTGATCATTTTTTCTGCTTCTCTTCTAGCTTCCTTTGCTCTGGTCACGGTGGTCGAAATCCTTCCCTCTCTCAGTAGATCGGTTACGATATTTCGAAGCATGGCCTTCCTGTGAGCGCTAGGTCTGCCTAGTTTTCTGTATCCTGGCATCGCTAAAACTCCTTTCTGATTATTCGTCACTTGGCTTCAAGCCAAGACCTAATTCCTCCAGTTTATGCTTAACTTCATCTAGAGATTTTTTACCCAAGTTTCTGACCTTCATCATATCTTCTTCAGAACGATGAGTGAGATCCTCTACTGTATTGATAGCAGCTCTCTTCAGGCAGTTGAAAGAGCGGACCGAGAGTTCCAGTTCTTCGATGGTCATCTCAAGAGCTTTTTCCTTCTGGTCTTCTTCCTTTTCTACCATGATCTCCATGTTGTCCGTGGTATCCGTAAGCTCCACGAACAAGTTGAGATGCTCCTCCATTATTTTGGCACCGATGGACACGCCTTCATCCGGCGTGATGGATCCGTCTGTCCAAATCTCCAAAGTCAGCTTATCATAGTCTGTGATGTGTCCTACACGCGTATGGTCAACGGAAAAGTTCACTTTTAAAACAGGCGTGAAGATAGAATCCACAGGGATAACAGCAATCGGCATGCTCTCAGTTTTATTCTGATCTGCAGAAACATATCCCCTTCCTCTGGAAAGGTTGATCTCCATAACCAGAGTAGCGTTTTCTTCCAGGGTCGCAATATGCAAGCCCGGGTTGAATATCTCTACATCAGCATCACTGATAATGTCCGCTGCAGTAACCTCCTTAGGGCCTACCGCATTGATGATGACTCTTTTGCTTTGCTCTCCATTCAGTCTAACAGCCAGTTTCTTGAGGTTCAGAATGATCTCTGTTACATCCTCTTTTACTCCCGGTATTGTTGAAAACTCATGAAGTATGCCGTCAATTTTGACCGAAGTTACAGCTGCGCCCGGAAGGGAGCTAAGAAGAATCCTTCTTAAGCTGTTGCCCAGAGTCGTTCCATAACCTCTTTCAAGCGGTTCCACAATAAACTTTCCATAGTTGGCATCGTCTTCTGAATAAATACATTCAATTGTTGGTTTTTCGATTTCTATCATTCAAAAACCCTCCTTTTCCCCAAGAATATAGCAATTTTTTCATGCATTATTACTTGGAATACAATTCGACGATAAGATGTTCTGCGATAGGAGTGTCTATTTCACTTCTTGTCGGCATTGCAACAACTTTACCCTCAAGCTTTTCAACATCTACTGTCATCCATGAAGGAACCGTGATAGCCATATCTTTGATCTCCTTGAATTTAGGAGAGCTTGCGCTTTTCTCTTTGACCTTGATGACATCGCCGGACTTGCATTCGAATGAAGGTATGTTGACCTTCTTTCCATTGACAAGGAAATGACCGTGGTTGATCAGCTGTCTTGCTTCCTTTCTTGAAGAAGCCAGTCCAAGTCTGAATACTACATTGTCCAGTCTTGTCTCAAGGAGGATCAGCATGTTTTCACCTGTGATACCCTTTTTCTTGGCTGCTTTTTCAAACAGGTTTCTGAATTGTGTTTCCTGTAAACCGTAAAATCTCTTTGCCTTTTGCTTTTCTCTCAACTGAGTGCCGTATTCGGAAAGCTTCTTTCTGCTCTGTCCGTGCTGGCCGGGAGCGTAATTTCTTTTCTCCATCGCGCACTTCGTGCTATAGCATCTTTCGCCCTTTAAGAAAAGCTTTTGGCCTTCTCTTCTGCATAATCTGCAGTTAGCATCTGTATATCTTGCCATTCAATTACTCCTCCCCTCAATTATACTCTTCGTCTTTTTGGCGGTCTGCATCCGTTATGCGGTATTGGCGTGATGTCTTTGATCAAGGTGATTTCAAGACCTGCCCCCTGAAGCGCTCTTATGGCTGCTTCACGGCCGGAGCCCGGACCCTTTACATATACTTCAACAGTCTTAAGACCATGTTCCATTGCTGCTTTGGCTGCTTCTTCAGCTGCCATTTGAGCTGCAAACGGTGTAGACTTTCTTGATCCCTTAAAACCAAGGGACCCCGCACTTGACCATGACAGAGCATTTCCGCCCAGGTCAGTGAGAGTAACAAGGGTATTGTTAAAGGTAGATTGGATATGCGCCTGGCCTTTTTCAATATTCTTGCGTTCTTTCTTTTTCTTTCTTATTGTCTGTTTCTTACCTTGCTGTTTTGTTGCCATTATGACCTACCTCCTCTCTACTTACCTTTTTTCTTTCTGCCTACGGTTTTCTTAGGGCCCTTACGGGTTCTTGCATTCGTCTTAGTGTTCTGGCCTCTTACTGGTAATCCTCTTCTGTGCCTGATCCCTCTGTAGCAGCCAATCTCCATCAAGCGTTTGATGTTAAGAGAAGTTTCTCTTCTGAGATCACCTTCTACAACGTACTCTTGATCGATAATTTTTCTGATAGCACCTGCTTCATCCTCTGAAAGGTCTTTAACTCTGGTATCAGGGTTAACGCCCGCTTTCTCGAGGATCGCATTGGCTGTATGTCTGCCGATACCATAAATATAGGTCAGACCGATTTCAACTCTTTTGTCTCTTGGTAAATCGACACCGGCTATTCGAGCCATATTTTCCTCCTGTTCCCATCTTCCGTCACGCAACTAAGGGGCATTTACCGTTACCCCCGGCATAATATAAACGGGATGTTTCTACTACTTTAACTAATTTGATTTGTCAACCTTGCTTCTGCTTGTGCTTTGGATTCTCGCAGATAATCATAACCTTGCCGTTCCTCTTGATGATTTTGCACTTCTCGCAGATAGGTTTTACTGAAGCTCTAACTTTCATTTCAAACCTCCTATTTATCTCTCCATGTAATTCTGCCCCTTGTGAGATCATAAGGGGAGAGTTCCACCTTTACCTTATCACCCGGCAGTATTCTTATAAAGTTCATTCGAATTTTACCCGAAATATGTGCAAGCACTTCGTGACCGTTTGCCAGCTTAACGACAAACATTGCATTAGGCTGCGCATCAACCACGGTACCCATTACTTCGATGACATCCTTTTTAGCCATAGTATTCATGCACCTCTTTTCCTACAAGGTAAGCAACTCGGGCTCACCATCAGTTATTACAACAGTATTTTCATAATGCGCAGAAAGTTTGCCGTCACAGGTCACTACGGTCCAGTTGTTCAAAAGAACCTCTACTTCGTAGCTCCCTTGGGCGATCATCGGCTCGATCGCAAAGACCATGCCCTTTTCAAGCCGCGGCCCTCTTCCCGCCTTACCGTAATTCGGGATTTGGGGGTCCTCATGCATATCTCTTCCGACTCCATGCCCCACAAAATCTCTTATGACCGAGAAACCCTCTCCTTCTGCCTTTCTTTGAATGGCACTGGATATGTCTCCCAGCCGAAGACCTCTTTTGCAGAATTTCAATCCTTCAAAAAAGCTTTCCTCGGTAACTTTGATCAATCTTTTCGCTTCATCGCTTACCGCTCCGACAGTATATGTCCTGGCAGCATCGCTGACATATCCCTTATAAGTCGTCCCCACATCCACGCTGACGATGTCTCCTTCTTTCAGGATCCTATCCTTTGAGGGGATCCCGTGAACGACCTCGCTGTTGATGGATACACAGGTACTTGCGGGAAAACCGCCATAGCCTTTGAACGAAGGTATCATTTTGTGAGAGAGAATGATTTTTTCCACAAATTCGTCAATATCCTGGGTGGACATCCCCGCTTTTATGAAATTGGGCAATTCCCTTAATATATAACCCGTCACCAGCCCGGACTCACGCATTATGTCAATCTCTTGTTCTGACTTGATGATGATCATTAACCCAAAACTCCCAAGACTTTAACTATGTCATCAAACACATTTTTTAATCCGGTCGTTCCATCAATATGAGTGAGAACGCCGGCTTTTTCGTAATAGTCTACGAGGGGCATTGTTTGTGCTTCATAAACATCGATCCTGTTGGCAACGGTTTCTTCTTTATCGTCGCTTCGCTGATAAAGTTCTCCGCCGCACTTATCGCAAACGTCCTCTTTGGCCGGAGGCATGTTTACAATGTGGTACGTTGCTCCACAACCTCTGCACACTCTTCTTCCGATCAATCTCCGCATGAGTTCGTCTTTGCCTACCGCGATGTCGAGGACATGATCGATTTTAGCTTCTCTGCCCTTTAAGAACTCATCCAGTTTTTCCGCCTGATATACGGTTCTTGGAAAACCATCCAGCAGAAATCCGTTTTTGCAGTCTTCTGCGGTCAATCTGGTCGTTGCGATTTCAATAACCAGATCATCCGGAACCAGTTCGCCTTTATTCATGTATTCCTGGGCTTTTTTCCCGAGTTCGGTCCCGTTTTTAATGTTTTCCCTGAAGATGTCGCCTGTGGAGATATGAGGAACCTTATATCTTTCGACTATGTTTGCAGCCTGTGTTCCTTTTCCTGCTCCCGGAGGGCCTAATAATATAATATTCATTTCTACCTCCTACCTTAAGAAGCCTTCATAATTTCTCATGACCATCTGGTTTTCCAATTGCCTCATGGTATCAAGGGCAACACCCACTGCGATCAGCAGGCTTGTGCCGCCGAATGTTATATCCAGCGCAGTCCATTGACTGATCAGAGTCGGCAAGGTGGCAACTGCGGCCAGGAACAGAGCTCCTACAAAGGTGATCCTTGTCATGACCTTGTTCAGATATTCCACCGTAGGTTTTCCGGGTCTTATCCCTGGAATAAATCCTCCGTTGTTCTTCATGTTGTTGGCCACGTCTAAAGGATTGAAGGTGACCGCCGTATAAAAATACGTAAAGAAAATTGTAAGTACGATGTTAAACACCGCATAAATCCATACACCCGGATCTCCATAAGGAGACAGCCATTTGGTTACCCATTGGGAAAATCCCGAGTCCGGTGTAAAGTATGTTATTGTAAGCGGGAACTGCAACAAGGAAAGTGAGAATATTACCGGTATAACGCCGGCCTGGTTCACCTTCAAAGGAATATGGGTGGACTGGCCTCCATACATTTTCCTGCCTACAACTCTTTTTGCATATTGTACCGGAATCCTTCTCTGGCCCTGCTGGATCTCGATGATGCCGATGATTACTGCCAAAGCGAAAATCAGGAACAGTATCAGGGTCACAACTCCGATTTCGCCGTCCTGGAACTTGATCATGTTCTCATGGATGGCGCTTGGGATACGGGTAACGATGCCGCTGAAGATGATCAGCGATATTCCATTTCCGATTCCGTTTTCATTGATCTGCTCGCCCAACCACATTAAAAATGCGGTGCCGGCGGACAAAGTCAGTACGATAACTGTTATTGAGAAAAAATCAGTCTCGATCAGTGCTTGTCTGAACAATCCTACTGCAAGCCCGATGGCTTGTACAAATGCCAGGACCACTGTCAGATAACGGGTGTATTG
>CALBZG010000207.1 GCA_937889655.1 uncultured Clostridia bacterium | reverse complement strand
TTCTGAGCAGTCTTTAAAACCTAAGGTTTCCAGAGAGATCTGGAAGCCTTTTTTAATTGTATTATGGCGCCGGGAATCAGAATCAAAATGTAACATATTGAACATATTGATTGAAGGCTTACATTTAGGGTATTACAACTATAACATATGGATACGATGAATATCGGAGCTCATCAGGCCGCTTTGATCGGATAAGGGCAAGCAGAATAACCGGCCGATTTGGCGGGTTTTTATTTACTTGGTCTGCAGCTGCAGACTGGAAATAAGGAGGGGATTGAATGAATATTTTAGTTTGCGTTAAGCAAGTGCCGGATACGACGGAAATAAAAATCGACCCTATAACAAGAACACTGATCCGGGAAGGCGTTCCAAGCATTGTAAATACATTCGATGCTTATGCGCTAGAGATGGCTGTTCGAATGAAAGAAGCGTACGGAGGGAAAGTGACGGTAATATCCATGGGGCCTCAGCAGGCCAAGAAAGCTCTTCAGACCTGCATTGCTTCCGGCGCGGATCAAGGATATCTTTTGAGTGACAAGGCCTTTGGAGGATCAGATACCCTTGCGACAAGCTATATTCTTTCTGTATCGATCGGTGCCATCGAGAGACGAAACAAAGAGAGGTTTGATTTGATTTTTTGCGGCAAACAGGCTATTGACGGCGATACCGGACAGGTAGGGCCGGAACTCGCAGAACGTCTGGATTATCCGCAGATCACATATGTTTCGGATATAAGCGTAGAAAATGGCATGATCAAAGCAAAGAGAGAAAACGATGAGGGGTATGATTTCATTACCGCAACCTTGCCTGCGGTAATAACGACCGTCAAAACCAAATATGACCTGAGATTGCCTTCAATCAAGAACATAGCGGCCTCATTAAAGGCGGATATACCGACATTGACAGCGGCAGATATTGATATCGATAAGGAGCAGTGCGGATTGAACGGGTCACCGACAAAAGTCGTCAAGACCTACACACCTGTAAGGGAAAAGAATGGAATTATAATAAAGGAAGAGACGGCAGCAGAATCTGCCCAAAAATTATTGGATATGCTTGAAGATGCAAAGATCATGTAGGGGGGCGTGGAAATGATGGATTCGCAGAGAAATACGAAGAATTTATGGGTAATTATTGAGACAGAGCATGGGAAAGCCAAACATGTGGGCTTTGAACTGCTTAATCCCGGCCGAAAGCTTGCGGATGAAATGGGCGAGGGCCTTGTAGCGGTCGTTATCGGATGCGGTGTGGAAAAAGCGGCAAACGATGCCATTGCCTTGGGAGCGGACGAAGTTATACTCATTGAAGGGGATGAGTATAACAATTATAATACAGATTGCGTTTCCTTTGCGTTGGAACAGGTCATCAGGAAGTACAGCCCTACCACAATTCTTATCGGAGCCACGAATAACGGAAGAGATTATGCTCCAAGAGTGGCATGCAGGTTAAGGACCGGTTTGACGGCTGATTGTACGGATTTAAGCATTGATGAAGACACGGGTAAAATGGCGTGGACCCGCCCTGCCTTCGGTGGAAACTTAATGGCTACGATCCTATGCCCGAACACCACCCCGCAAATGGGCACTGTCCGGCCCGGCGTGTTTAAAAAAACCATTCCGGATCCCGAAAGGAAAGGCAAAATAGTCAGGGAAGACATACATCTGGATCCGGCGCTTGTCAGGACAAGGATTATTGAAACCGTTAAAGAAGTTGCGGCAGCAGTGAATCTTGAAGAGGCGGAAATTATTGTTTCCGGCGGCAGGGGCCTGGGCGATCCTGCGAACTTTTCCTATATCAGGGAGCTTGCAGACGAGCTTGGAGCAACAGTGGGTTCTTCAAGAGCCGCCGTTGACGCGGGCTGGATCCCTCATGCGCATCAGGTGGGCCAAACGGGGAAAACAGTTGCTCCGAAGATTTATATTGCATGCGGAATTTCCGGAGCTATTCAGCATTTGGCAGGTATGTCAGGTTCAGAGACTATCATTGCTATAAATACAGATCCGGAGGCACCGATTTTTAAAGTAGCGGACTATGGTATCATTGGTGATTATAAGGAAATAATACCGGAGCTGCTGAAGGCTATCAAAGACAGAAAGGAAGCCTTGTAGCCTTGAAGATACTTTTGATCACGGTTTGATATGAGCAAAATGGGTATTATCTAAATAAGAAAAATCAGCCGGGAAGGATGATGACCGCAGGACCTACAGGCAAAAACCGAAAGGAGTTTTTATGCAGGGGTTAAACATTCTAATAGGCGGAGAGACCGGATACGGGATCAATGAAACCGGCGTAACTCTCTGCAGACTGTTGAGCAGACTTGGTTATTCAGTCTATATGTACAACGATTTTCCATCCAATGTCAGAGGCGGCCATCAATTTGCGCTGGTCCGCGCATCTCTTGAAAAAATTTCAGCTCATAAAACAAAAGTCGATGCAGTTATTGCATTCCACCAGAATGCCATCGACCTCCATCAAGAAAAAATCAGCACGGAAACCATCATCCTTTTCGATTCCGAAAGCGTTTCAGTTGAAAAGGGGTATTCGAAGGCCATCGGCCTTCCGCTTCCGAAAATTATGTTTGAAGCAAAAGCTAAAAGAGAGTGGGGGGGCTTTTGCATGATCGGTGCACTGTGCAAAGCGTTGAGCATCGATCCTGTTGTATTTGAAAACATTTTGAAGGATCATTATCCGGGAGCCAAAGAAACAGTACTCCGACTGGCTGAAACCGGATATGGCATAGTCGGACGATTGGGTGCTATCGATGCACCAAGTGTTTCATCGGGTCTTCCGGCACAACCCGTATTAAACGGCAGTCAGGCCATCGCCCTGGGCCTTCTGAAAGCCGGCCTGAAGGCATATGTCGCCTATCCCATGACGCCGACTTCGCCGATCATGGAATTCCTGGCCGCTGCGGCACCGAAGCTCAAGATCCAGACGGTGCCTCCGGAAAGTGAAATAGCTGTGATGATGATGGCATTGGGTTATTCCTATATGGGAATCAAAAGTGCAGTCGGGACATCGGGAGGCGGGTTCAGTCTGATGGTGGAGGGCCTTGGGCTCTCCGGGATCGCTGAACTGCCTGCACTGATCGTCATGGGGCAAAGAGCAGGCCCTTCTACGGGGATGCCTACCTATACATCCCAGACGGATCTTCATTTTGTGCTGAATGCAAGTCAAGGGGAATTTCCGCGGCTGGTCGTTGCACCGGGAGATGCGGAAGAAGCTTATTACTGGGCCAGATCGGAAGAGCACACGTCTGAACTC
>CALBZG010000206.1 GCA_937889655.1 uncultured Clostridia bacterium | reverse complement strand
GGTCGTTATTATCCGAAACGGCGCCAGGAAAAATTTTGAAATACAGCTTTGAGAGGTCAATAGGTATTTTTTTAGAATTTTATATAGTTATGTGGGGTGGACCGGATGAAAAAAAAAGCTCTTGATCTGGAAAAAAATCCTATAGAGATCGCCAAAGGCATTTATTGGGTCGGTTATACAAACGACAATGCAGGACTGCACTGCAACCCCTATCTGATAATCGAGGGGAACGAGGCTGTACTCATCGACGGCGGCAACAGGGACGATTTCAGCACTGTGATGCTGAAGATACTCAGGACCGGTCTTGATCCATGCAGGATATCCCGGCTGATCTATCAGCACTATGACCCTGACCTTTGCGGAAACCTTCCTCAGCTTGAGGCCATAATAAACAATGATGACCTGCAGATTATCTCCCACTCTGAGAATAATATTTTCATCCATTACTATTCAAAAAAGACGCCGAAAAGAGACTTTCGTTTCATTGGACATCAATTTGTCTTTAAAACCGGGAGAAAATTGAAGTTTTTTGCGACCCCTTTCTGTCATGCACCGGGGAGCTTCATTACCTACGATGAAAAGACTAAGACTCTGTTTTCCAGTGATATATTCGGCAGCTACGACGGAGGGTGGGAGCTTTACCTTGATCTTCATCAGCAATGCATAAACTGTGAAGGCAAACCGGTATGCGAAAGTGACGGAAAGAAGTGTCCCCTTG
Source organism: uncultured Clostridia bacterium (assembly GCA_937889655.1). GTDB lineage: Bacteria > Bacillota > Clostridia > Peptostreptococcales > Anaerovoracaceae > CALBZG01. The sequence continues at coordinate 1,719 of CALBZG010000206.1, read as the reverse complement.
AAGGGATAAAGCTGTTCCATCGGCAGATAATGTCATCAACAAAAGCCCTTGCCCATACCCTTGATGTGCTCGACTCGATCGAAGCGGAGATCGTAGCACCACAGCACGGCAGTATTCTTTCATCCAGGGCGGACATAAATGCAGTAAAGAGGCATCTGCGTTCCCTTGATCATGTGGGGATAGATTTTGTGCTTAAGGCAAAAGATAATGGAAATATCCTTTCCCTGTGAGGTCCTGTGGAAACCGCCGAGCAATGACGGCCGTAATACGTCAGAACTGGAACTTTTTGCCATTGAGAGTTATGCAAAGGAGATAGACGACCATCTTGATAAAGAACTTTTAAAAAAACTGATATTGGATCATGCAGAGGTAGCCAGATCACTTGAAAAAACTTTGTATGCCCTTTCTTTAAGCGAGGCCAGGCTTAAAGAGGCGAACAGGATCGCCCTGCTGGGATACTGGGATATTGACCACAGGAGAGCGACAAGGCACTGGTCAGAATCACTTTACGAAATACTGGAAACGGATCCGTCAGAGGCCCCATCCATTGATTTGCTTTTAAAAAGGGTACATCCTGATGACCGGGAGATGGTTTTGGAGATCCGAAAGGGCCTGACCGAAAATAATAACGATGTGGCCATGACAAGATATCGGCTCCTGATGGAAGACGGAAGGATAAAGTGGGTAAGCCTAATATTCCGTACCGAGAGGGATGTGGATGGAAGGCCTATCTTAAGCAGAGGAACGATCCAGGATATTACTAAGATCAAAATTGCAGAGGATAAGCTTGAGGAATACAGCAAGCACTTAGAGGCGATGGTTGTCGAAAAAGTCAGGGAAATATCAGAATCTCAGATGGCCACTATTTTTGCCCTGGTCAAACTCTCTGAATCAAGGGATGATGATACAGGAGCCCACATTGAACGGACTGCCTCTTTTTGCAGGCTTCTGGCATCAAAGGCAATGCATCATACAAATTATTCCGGTGAAATTGGCAAAAAATTCCTTGAAACTATATATAAGGCAAGTCCGCTCCATGACATAGGCAAGGTCGGCATCCCCGACTCGATACTTTTGAAACCTGGTAAACTTACGGATGAAGAGTTTGCTCAGATGAAGCAGCATGTCATTATCGGATACAGGACGATCGCCGAAATTGAAAAACAATACAAAAATAACGAGTTTCTCAGGATGGGTATGGAGATATGCAGGTATCATCATGAGAAATGGAACGGGACCGGGTATCCTGAAGGGATATCCGGAGATGATATACCTTTATCAGCGCGTATCATGGCTATTGCTGATGTATACGATGCACTACGCTCAAAGCGGGTCTATAAAGAGGCTTTTTCTCATGAGAAGAGCCGTGAGATTATAGTGAGTTCCAAAGGGACTCATTTCGATCCTTTGCTTGTTGACTTTTTTGCCGAGACAGAGAAGGAATTTGAACAGCTTTATTTTGATCTGACTTGACAATAGGTCTTCAAATTTGATGACCGGAGGAGCAGGGACTTACGTTTTTGCGAAAAGCAGCCAAACAAAAGATAGAGGAAATTTTTATTTCGGCAACTTGAAGCCGGGGAAAAGCTGAGCGGCCTGCTAATTGCAGACCGCTTAAGTTTTCTTAAAATTTAAAAAATCAGGTGAATTAAATATCCTTGTGAAGTCCATTGTCCAATATGTGACGGAATACGATCAGTGAATTCCTTATAACTTCTT
>CALBZG010000205.1 GCA_937889655.1 uncultured Clostridia bacterium | reverse complement strand
ATCGTCATTTTACTGGACGAGGAAGTGATATCCAGTCCTGTGCCGAGCGAAGTCATATCCGGCGGAAATTGCATCATAACCAACGGCACCTTGGGCGGCTTCGATGTGGAGTATGCGTCAAATCTCTCCGCGCTAATACGCGGCGGTGCACTGCCGGTGGGTCTGACAGAAGTCAACTCATCGGTGCAGACTGCCAAAATCGGCATCCATGCGCTGGAGACCAGTGTTCTGGCCGGTTTCATCGGACTGCTTTGCATCCTTGTCATCATGTTCCTGTTCTATCGTCTGATGGGATTGTCTGCGAATCTGGCCCTGCTGCTCTATGTGGTATTGATCCTATGGATCATGGTGGCCATGCATGCGGTACTGACTCTTCCTGGGATCGCCGGCATCATCCTATCAGTGGGCATGGCTGTGGATGCCAACGTTGTCATATTTTCCAGGATAAGCGAAGAGATCACCAATGGGAAAACAATCAGAGTGGCAAACCAGCTGGGATTCAAACGGGCTTTGTCGACCATCATCGATTCCCAGATCACGACGCTGATAGCGGCAGTGGTGCTGTATCAGGTTGGCTCCAGCTCTGTCAAGGGGTTTGCTATGACTCTCATGATCGGTATCGTGGTAAGCATTTTCACAGCAGTGGTTGTCACACGGCTTTTCATGAATCTGCTTTCTGAGAGTCCTAATTTTGCACATAAAAAACATTTCGGCATCAAAGAAAACAATACTGTGGTCCTGAATTTTAAAAAGTCCTATCAATTCATCAGCCACAGAAAGATATTTTATGCAGTCTCCATCGCCATCATCGTTATCGGACTGGCGGTAACAGGTATAAGAGGCCTCAACTACGGCATCGATTTCACCGGCGGCACCATGATGCAGATCGACATGGGCAAGCAAATAAGCCAGACAGAGATCGCAAACGCATTGGAATCCTTCGATCTGGACGAAGAGGTGATTTATTCCGGCGACGAAAACCAGGAGATCATATTGAGGACAACCCAGTCCCTGGAAAACACTCAGCGAATGGAAATCGTGGATGCATTGGGCGAAAGCTTCGGTGTGACTTCCGATGACGTCCTAAGCATCGAGCAGTTCGGTCCTTCCGTTGGCAAGGAGCTTCAGAAGAATGCATTGATCGCAGTGCTGATATCCGTGTTGGGGATGTTGATCTATGTCTGGTTCAGATTTGAATGGAAATTCGGCCTTGCGGCCATCGCCGGAGAGCTCCATGACGTGCTGATCATGATTTCATTCTATGCAATATTCAACGTCACCGTCAACAATCCGTTCATCGCAGGGATTTTGACCGTCGTGGGTTATTCCATCAATGATACAATCGTTGTATTTGACCGGGTAAGAGAAAACCTGGGGCTCATGAAAAAGACGCAAATGGAGGAATTGGTGGATACATCCATCAACCAGACCCTTCAAAGGTCCATAATGACGTCGTTCACTACCCTTATCGTCATGGTTCCGCTATTCATACTGTCAGGTCCGGCTATCAGGGAATTTGTCGTTCCCCTCATGGTGGGCGTGCTGACAGGCTGCGTTTCTTCCATTGCGGTTTGTTCGCCATTGTACTATGATTTGTGCAAGCTTACCGGCGGCTCAAAATATAAAGCTAAAAAATCAAGGAAAAAGAATAAACAGTAAAACAATAAACTAATAAAATAATAATTAAAAATAATAAATTGGTAGAACAATAAAGTTGAACAATAAAAATAAAGTAGAAGAATAAAAAATAAATAATGAACAACAAAGGAAAACATGGATCAAAAGCAGGAATTCCTCGACTCTCTGACAGCCATCAACCCGGCTTACAATTTTGAGAGCATAGGACGCGCCTTCGACAAGGCGCAGGAACTGCATAAGGGGCAAGTCAGAAAGTCGGGTGAAGAGTACATCATTCATCCTGCTCATGTTGCTTTGATCCTGGCAGAGCTTGGTATGGATGAAGACACCATCATTGCCGGACTGCTCCACGATGTGGTTGAGGATACGGATTATGATACGGAGCTTCTAAAACTTGAGTTCGGTGAAGAGGTCATGCTGCTGGTTGACGGCGTGACAAAGCTGGGCGGGATCAAGTACGAGAAAAAAGAAGATCTGCAGGCAGAAAACCTTCGCAAGATGTTTCTTGCCATGAGCAAGGACATCCGTGTGCTGATCATCAAGCTGGCTGACCGCCTGCACAATCTCCGTACCATCGACTTTATGGCTCCGGATAAAGTGGCGGAGAAATGCCAGGAGACTTTGGAGATATATGCGCCTTTAGCCAGCCGGCTGGGGATATTCGCCATTAAATTCGAACTGGAAGACATCGCGTTCAAGCATTTGGAACCTCAGGCCTACCGGGATCTGGTCAAGCAAGTTCAGGAAAAAAAATCCTTGCAGACAGATATTATTGATCATGTTGTCGAGGATATCAAGGCAGCCTTGAATGATATGGGCATCAAATATGAAATAACCGGCCGTTCCAAGCATCTCTACAGCATATACAAAAAAATGAAGCAACAGCACAAAGAGCTGGACGAAATATTCGACCTGTCTGCGGTCAGAGTTATCGTTGAGAATGTCAGGGATTGCTATGCCGTGCTGGGCATCGTCCACACCATGTGGAGGCCGTTACCGGGGAAATTCAAAGACTATATCGCCATGCCGAAGCCGAATATGTACCAGTCTCTCCATACCACGGTCATAGGGGATAAAGGCGAACCGTTTGAAATACAGATCAGGACCTATGAGATGCATAGAATCGCTGAACTTGGTATAGCTGCACACTGGAAATATAAAGAAGGCGTCAGCCATGACATGGAAGAGGTGAAGCTTGCCTGGCTGAGACAATCTCTGGAGTGGCAGAAGGATGTGGACAATTCCCGGGAATTTATGGAGACCTTGAAGGTGGATTTGTTCGCAAGCCAGGTTTTCGTTTTTACTCCCGGCGGAGATGTCATGGAGCTGCCGGCCGGTTCGACACCTCTGGACTTTGCATTCAAGATCCATTCCAACGTCGGATATCATTGCGTAGGAGCAAAAGTAAACGGGAAGATGGTCCCGATAGACTACAAGCTGGAAAACGGCCAGATCGTTGAGATCGTCACCAATTCGAATTCCAAAGGCCCATCCATTGACTGGCTTAAAATAGTCAAAAGCAGCAATGCCAGAAATAAAATCAGGGCATATCTGAAGAAACAGAACAAATCCGATGATATCGACAAAGGTCGGGAATCTTTGGAAAAATATATCCGTCGTAAAGGCTACGATCCGCAGTTTATTCTGACCAATGCGAAAATATCGAGGCTGGTTAAAGGCCTTAACATTTCCACCAATGACGAGTTGTATACCCAGCTTTCTCATGGCGGCGCATTTTTGTCGAAGGTCGCAATCGCTCTGATCGGCTACTACCATGAGGAAAAGCAGGAAGAACTGCGCAAGAGCGAAAACCGCATCGAAAACCTCGCGGTTGGAGAAAAGAAAAAGACCAAGCCCAGCGATACCACGGGAGTTAAGGTAAAGGGCGCGGACAACCTGCTGATACGGTTCAGCAAATGCTGCAGTCCGGTGCCGGGAGATGAAATCGTTGGATTCATAACAAAAGGCCGCGGCATTTCGGTCCACAGAAAAGATTGCGTCAATCTTCTGTCCATGGAGGAATCGGAAAAAATGCGATTTATCGAAGTGGCTTGGGACGACACCTTTGTTAATAAGAGCTATGATGTGGATATCTGCATACTGGCTGAGGATAGAAAAGGACTTTTCAGCGACTTGTCCAAGGTTTGTGAGAATATGGACGTCCATATCACCGGGGTAAATGCAAAAAGCGGAAAAAATCATGATGTTGCCAATATAACGCTGACGGTTTCCATCGCGGGGACCACCCAGATGGAGAAGCTGCTGAAAGGCTTCCGGATGGTGCCGGGTGTGGCGGATGTTTATAGGGCAATAGGATAACAGGATAGCGGGGGCATTATGAGAGCAGTCGTTCAGCGGGTCACCGAGTCGGAAGTCACGGTCGACAATGTTGTCACTGGTAAAATAGAGAATGGATTCATGGTCCTGATCGGTGTATCCGAAGAGGATGATGTGAAGGATGCTGAGTATATTGCGAATAAAATTTGCGGACTGAGGGTCTTTGAAGATCCTGAGGGTAAGATGAATCTTTCATTGAAAGATGTGGGCGGCAAAATATTGGCTGTATCACAGTTCACACTGTACGGGGATTGCAGAAAAGGCAACCGTCCAAGTTTTATTCAAGCGGCGAGGCCTGAGAAGGCAAAAATGCTTTATGATCATTGCATGCAGCTGATCAAGCAGCAGGACATCGGTACGGAAGAGGGGATATTCCAGGCAGAGATGCTGGTGAAGATATACAACGACGGGCCTGTTACCATACTAATGGACAGCAGAAAAACATTTTGAACATATTTAAGGAGAATGAAATGGAACTGAAAG
>CALBZG010000204.1 GCA_937889655.1 uncultured Clostridia bacterium | reverse complement strand
CTAATTGTTGTATATAAGCACCCCTTTTGAAAAGCGCTAAAAAGCTATAAAATCGATAGAACAGTGTATACGAAAATTACTTACCCCCTACAAAAACAATATAATCACAGAATATGAAGATTAAGTGTAGAAAAAGTGTCAAAATAGACAGTTGACGGTGTAGAATTATACCTTTATGAAAAATAAATATTATGGTATAATCCATAAGTTAAGTATTCAAATGGAGCCCGATGGCTGGAATGGCGAAAGGCTTTTCACCAGCCGTCAAGTCGTATGCAGCTGCATACAAAAAAGACAGATAAAAGGGATTTCGAGATGGAAAGCAATACAGAAAGAAAATTAAAGACATGGCTTAACCGGGAGAACCTGGATAAAGCCCTGAAGGATGAACTTATAGAATTATCAGAAGCCCGGGCAAATCAGCAGGAACAGGCTGAGGAGGAGCTCTCCGACAGATTTTACAGGGAGCTTTCCTTCGGTACGGGTGGACTGCGGGGCAAGCTTGGAGCGGGAACCAACCGAATGAATATCTATACGGTTGGGAAAACCACCCAGGGATTAATTAACTACATTCTCGAAAACAAACTCGGCACTTCCATCGCCATTGGCTACGACAGCCGTATCAACTCCGATATTTTTGCCGCATATACGGCGGAGATTGCAAGAGGGAACGGATTGGATGCTTTCATTTATGACACACTGATGCCGGCCCCGGCACTGAGCTTTGCTGTAAGGCATCACAAATGCGCCATGGGCGTTATGATCACGGCAAGCCACAATCCATGCGAGTACAACGGGTACAAGGTTTATAACGGTAGAGGATGTCAGGTAACGGACAAAGAAGCCAATGCTATACTTGAAGAAATTGAAAAGCTGGATATATTCGAAGATGTCAAAACCTTGACCGCGGAGACCCAAAAATCCGGGATATTAAAGACGATGTCCGAGGAAACTAAATCAGCCTACTACGAAGCCGTCATGGGAGAAAGCCTCGGCATAGACTGCCATGATCTTTCGGTCGTCTACACGCCGCTGAATGGAGCGGGGCTTGCTCCTGTAACAGAAATAATGAAAAGAGCGGGAGTCGGCCAAGTGACGCTGGTGCCGGAGCAGACGGGCTGCGATGGCAATTTTCCAACATGTCCATATCCGAATCCAGAAAAGAAAGACGCGCTGGAGCTGGGGCTTGCACTCAGCCGTTTGGTCAAACCGGACCTGCTTCTGGCCACAGATCCCGATTGTGATAGGGTCGGCATAGCAGTCAGGCATGACAATGATTATCAGCTGCTATCCGGAAATGAAGTTGGCGTGTTGCTGACAGATTTCATATGCCGGGTAAGAAGCGCCGACGGAACGGTCAAAGCCATGCCGAAAGAACCATATATGGTACGGACCATTGTGACTACTAAAATGGCTGATGCCATTTGCAGAAAGTATGGCGTCAAAGTGATCGCAACCCTCACGGGATTTAAATACATCGGCGAAATAATCGGGATGCATGAAGACAAGGGCAGGGAAGAGGACTATATCTTCGGATTCGAAGAGAGCTACGGATACCTTTCCGGCACTTATGTGCGGGATAAGGATGCCGTCAATGCGGTTTTGCTGATCTGCCAGATGGCCGCTTTGTATAAAGAAGCCGGCAAGACTCTTGCCGACAGGATGGAGGAGCTTTACAAAGAATACGGCTACAGCAGGAACGAACTTCTGGACTTTCAGTTTCCCGGTGAAAGAGGCATGGAAGAAATGGCGGCCATAATGGCTTCCTTCAGAATAGATCAAACCCCGGAATACGCCGAGAAAAAAGTCTTGAAGATAATAGACTACATGAAGGGCGGAGAACTTCCGCCAGCCGACGTTGTGGAATTCAACCTGGAAGACGGCTGCGGTTTTACAGTAAGACCTTCCGGAACTGAGCCAAAGCTCAAAATCTATCTTTTCGGCAACGGGAAGACTGAGAAAGATGTCGAAGAATATCTGGAAAAAGTCGGCAGAGAACTAACCGGCAGAATCAAATCATAGTTAATGACCCTTGGGAAAAGGAGAAGATATGGAAAAGATCAGATTGGGCATCATATTTGGAAGCCGTTCAGGAGAACATGAAGTTTCTCTTATGTCAGCCACATCGGTGATCAAAGCTGCTCAGAGTTTAAATAAATACGAAATCATCACCATCGGCATCAGCCGTACAGGGGAATGGCGACTATATAAAGGGGATCCGGATCGCATCGAGGAGGACACCTGGTTCGACGCATCAGAGCCTCTCAATCCGGGCGATTTGAAAAACGTGGCTGATTTCGCCCTTCCGATATTGCACGGCCCTTACGGTGAAGATGGCACGATCCAGGGACTTTTCGAAATGCTGGACATCCCTTATGGAGGCTGTGGAGTACTTGCATCCTCTGTGGCCATGGATAAAGGCGTTGCCAAGGATGTATACAAGACCGCAGGTCTGCCGATCTGCCGCCATATACTGATTTATAGCGAGGATTTCATGGATTCCCGTGAAAAAACTCTTTGTGATATTGAGAAAATCCTTGGCTGGCCGGTATTTGTCAAGCCGGCCAATATGGGATCCAGCGTTGGCGTAACGAAAGCAAAGGATCCCGCTTCACTGGAAAAAGCCATCACGACTGCGATGGAATACGACAGGAGGATCCTCATCGAAGAAGGCCTTGAAGTAAGGGAGCTGGAGACCTCCGTCATCGGAAACCATAACGGCAATATTGAAGCTGCGGCAGTAGGAGAGATCCTGCCGTCTGACGAGTTCTATGATTATCATGCAAAATATCAGGCAGGAGGCGCCTCGAAGCTGATGATACCGGCTGATATTACCGAGGAACAGAGAGAGAGCATTAAAGAAATGGCGAAGACTGCATACAAGGCCGTTGACTGTAAAGGATTTGCCAGAATCGACTTTTTTATGGACAGAAACACGAATAAGATATATATCAATGAGATCAACACGATTCCGGGCTTTACAAAGTTCAGCATGATGCCCCTTCTATGGGCCGAAGCAGGTGTGCCTTACCCGGAACTGATCGATAGAATAGTGGGGTTTGGGTATGAGAGATATTATGCTAAAAATCGTCGGTAGACAAATCTTTTCAGAAAAGGAAGAGGACAAGATCGAACTAGTCACCGAGGGGAAGTTCTACAAAAGCGGGGATTCCGTTTTTATCGAATACGAAGAAAGCGAGTTTTCCGGAATGCCGGGCTGCAAAACAAACCTTCAGTTGACGGGTGACAAGGTGAGCATGAAAAGGATCGGAGATCCTATGGACAACACGGTGATCGAATTCGAAAAAGGGAAACGGTATACAGGGAAGTACGAAACTCCTTATGGGACTTTTGAAATAGAGGTGCTTACCAACGCCATTGAAAACAATCTGACAGAAAACGGTGCCGGAACCCTGGATATCGATTACAATATCAGCTTGCGTGGATTGGCAGAGAGCCGAAACAGACTCAAAATAGAAGTCATGTAGACTGGACTGCAATAGGGAAATAACAGAGGGATACTTTAATGAAACAGAAAACGGTTAGAGTGATAGCATTGATCATCGTGCTGGCCATGGTGATCACCTCAGTGGCTTTTGTATTTTTCTCCACCGGCGCTTATGCCGCCGAGGCCCCGCAGCCATCCACCGTCAGCGATGAGGAGCTGCAGGAGCTGGAACAAAGACTTGACAGCCTGGAAGAATACATGCTCTTCATCAAGAAATTTTTTAAAGACGATGTGAGCCTCGACAAATTGATTAACGGAGCTTTCGACGGAACGACGGATATTCTTGGAGATCCTTACAGCATCTATTATGAAGATGCACAGACAGCCAGCAATTATCAGCAGGACGTAAGCGGCAACTATGAAGGAGTCGGGGTCACGATACAAAGAAGCGGCGGGCAATGCGTCATTACAGACCTCGCATTTGGCGGGCCGGCAGCAGGAGCAGGGATCCAGACGGGAGATGTCATACTTGAATTAGACGGAATCGACATATCCGAAAAGACCCTCGCAGAAATATCTTCGATGCTTAGGGGCGAGGCCGGCACCAAGGTCAATATTAAGATCCTCAGAAATGGGGCTGTGTATGAGATCGATGTGACGCGGGCATTGATAGCCGCCACATCCGTGAAGTATGAACTGCTGGAAAATGACATCGGATACATCAAAATCTCAAGCTTTGACAACGATTCTGATTTTGAATTGAAAAAGGCACGCATTGCTCTAATCGATTCCGGAGCTAAAAGTCTGATCCTCGACATCCGTGACAATGGCGGAGGGCTGATCAATGTCGCCGTTAGGATAGCGGACCAGTTTATTGAGGAAGGCCCCATCACGCACTTGTACAGGCAGGGCGAACTAGTGAACACCATTGAGGCCACCCGGACAAACGAGAACTCCATACCGATGACGGTGCTGGTCAACTCAAAAAGCGCCAGCGCATCAGAGTTGCTGGCCGGAGCTCTTCAGGATTCTGAAAAGGCAACGATCGTAGGAACTAAAACCTATGGCAAGGGTATCGCTCAAGCGCTGGGTACACTGGAAGATCAGGGAGGATACAAGCTTTCCATCTGCTATTTTCTTACTCCGGATCAAAGGGATATCGATGGTGTGGGAATAACGCCTGATGTAGAAGTCCAAAATCATGTGGCTGAGGATATGATGGCCGCCCAGTCTTTCTATGCAGGTTTTGCCCCGATGAACGAAAAAGTCAAGGCTTCCCAAGGAATGACAGGATTGAATGTATATGGGGCTCAGCAGCGGCTTCAGTTGATGGGATATAACGTAAAAATCACCGGTGTGATGGATGTCGGCACCGTAGCGGCTGTAAGAAGCTTTCAGTCCGTTGCAGGACTCTGGGCCTATGGCGTTTTGGACTATACGACCATGAAAAGTCTGGATACGGCCGCATATAATTACGCATATGGCATAGCGGCGGATGATGCGCAGCTGAAAGAGGCGATCAGGATCCTCAAACAATTATAACGGCTAACCAATGTAGAAAAATGAATAGTACGCAATATTATATATAGTAAGTATACAAAAAGAATATATCAAACAGCATATCATACATCATATCAAACAATATATAAATTAATATTAAGACTGGTCAAGAAAGAGGTGAGATCATGGGTAAAATAGGATTTGACGCTAATATTTACATGGAGGAACAAGCAAAATATATTCAGGAAAGACTAAAGAGCGGAGCCGGCAAAAGATTATATCTTGAATTTGGCGGCAAGCTGGTTCATGACAAGCATGCCATGAGGGTCTTGCCTGGCTTCGATGAGAACGCTAAGATCAAGCTACTGCAACGGCTGAAGGATCAGGCGGAGATCATCATATGCATCTATGCCGGAGACATAACTACAAACAAGACAAGACAGGATTTTGGAATAACCTATGATCTGGAAGTACTTCGCCTGATCGATATGTTCCGTAAATATCAACTTCACATCAACAGTGTTGTTGTGACCAGATACGAAGACGCTCCGGCTGTAAATATGTTCATCAACAAACTGGAAAGACGGGGCATCAGGACTTACAAGCACCAGTTTACAAAAGGATACCCGACAGAGGTGGACACCATCGTTTCCGAAGAAGGCTATGGAGCTAACCCTTATATCGAGGTCACACAACCTCTTGTTGTTGTAACGGGACCGGGTGGCGGGTCCGGCAAGCTGGCCACATGTTTGTCCCAGCTATATCATGACAATAAAAGAGGCACAAAGGCTCGATATGCCAAGTTTGAAACCTTCCCAATCTGGAACCTGCCGCTCAAGCACCCTGTCAACGTGGCTTATGAAGCGGCTACTGCTGATTTGAAGGATGTGAATATGATCGACAATTTCCACCTGGAGGCCTATGGTGAAACGGTAGTCAATTACAACCGCGATCTGGAAGTTTTTCCGGTGGTCAAGAGAATCATCGAAAAAATAACGAACGAGGAATCCGAATATAAATCTCCTACGGATATGGGTGTAAACCGCGCTGGATTTGGCATCATAGATGATGAAATTTGCAAGGCTGCGGCAAGGCAGGAAATCATCCGCCGCTATATCATCGCGGAATGCGACTACAAGAAGGGCAAGATATCCGAAGAAGCGCTGAACCGGTCCAAACTGCTGATGGATGAAATGGGTCTGCACGTCGAGGACAGAATCGTTGTCTCCCCGGCTCGGGCTTATGCAGAGCATAAACGGAACTGCGATCCGCGATATGAAAACGTTGTCGTCATGGCTTTGGAAATGCCCGATGGATCCATCGTCACAGGAAGAAGCTCAAGACGAATGGTGGCAGCCGCGGCATGTGTGCTGAATGCAATCAAGAAATTGGCGAATATCGGAGACGATATCCCATTGATATCTTCCAGCGTGCTGAAGTCCATCCAGGACTTGAAGACTGATATTTTGAGGCAGGACAGAAGCAGCCTGAATTGCGAGGAGATCCTCAGCGCACTGATCATATCCTCCACCACAAATCCGGCAGCGGAAATGGCTGCGGAAAAACTGGAATGCATCAGAGGATGCAAAGCGCATTGCACCGCGATCTTGAGCGACCGGGACGAGCAGACTGTTAGATCCCTCGGCATCGATGTGACCTGTGATCCGGAATATGTGACCACCAACCTGTATTACAGTTAGACCGGCTGATAGAGGAACAAGATGAACAGGAAATTGAAGATCGTATGCATAGGAAACAGCATTACCAATGGATTTCCTTATCCAAGAAGTCGAAGCTTTCCAAGCATAATAAGAGAGGCCTCCGGCTTTGATGTCATCAATAAAGGCAATAACGGCGAATCAACCGCGGATGTTCTGGCAAGGTTCAGGCATGATGTCCTGGACCATCATCCGGATGTTGTGACCATCATGTCGGGCACCAATGATTTTATATACAATACCGATACTCCAAAGGGCGCGATTGAGAAAATAAAGATTATGTGTCAATGGGCGATCGACTCCGGGATCCGTGTGATCCTTATGACCTCGCTGCTCACCGATGCACCCAGAGCCCGCAGAGAATGGATCGATACGGAAGATATCGATTATGAAGAAGTAAACAGAAAAATTTTGGAATATGACAGCCTGATGCAGGAGTACGGTGAATCAGCAAACATCACCTTGCTGGATACTCGGAAAGCATATATGGAGTTCGCAGACCGGATAGGCATGGATGCAGCTTTCCATGACGGCCTGCATCCGACCATTGGAGGCTATGACTTCCTTGCCAAGCTCATATTGGAAGTCTTGCAAAAACAATAAAAATAGCCGGCTTTTAGCCGGCTATTGCAATTCCAGATATTCATCAAAAGGCATCTCTTTATCCAGCAGGCCTTCGGGTAGAAGCTCGATGACCCTGTTGGATATGGTACTGATAAAGTTGTGGTCATGGGAAGAAAAGAGTATGGTTCCCGGGAAAGCGATCAGCCCATTGTTGACCGCCGTGATGGATTCCAGATCCAGATGGTTGGTGGGCTCATCCAGCATCAGCACATTGGCGCTTGAAAGCATCATTTTGGAGAACATGCATCTCACCCTTTCCCCTCCGGAAAGGACTTTGCAGCTTTTCAGCGCATCCTCCCCCGAAAACAGCATCCTGCCCAGAAAACCCCTTAAAAATGTCTCCGTTTTGTCTTTGGAATATTCACGGAGCCATTCAATGAGATTCGCGTCTACTCCCTCGAAATAACGGGTATAATCCTTTGGCATGTAAGCAAAGGAAGTGGTGACGCCCCATCTGAAAGACCCTTCATCGGGCTCCAGCTCCCCTGCCAGGATTTGAAAGAGAGCCGTCCTCGAAGCTTCGTTCTTGCTCATGATAACGATCTTGTCGCCCTTGTTGACGGTGAAGGAAACATTGTTCAACAGCTTTTCGCCGTTGATCGTCTTGGATATTCCCTCCACAAAAAGGATGTCCTTGCCGGCTTCCCGTTCAGGGCTGAAGCCCACATACGGATAGCGGCGAGATGAGGAAGGCAGATCGTCGATGGTAATTTTATCCAGCAGTTTCTTTCGGGAAGTCGCCTGTTTTGCTTTTGAAGCATTTGAGCTGAAACGGGCGATAAAATCCTGGAGTTCTTTGATTTTTTCTTCCTTCTTACGATTTTGGTCTTTTAAAAGGCGTTGAGTCAGCTGGCTTGATTCATACCAGAAATCATAGTTGCCCAGATAGATGGTTATCTTGCCGAAATCGATATCCAGCATATGGGTGCAGACTTTATTCAAAAAATGCCTGTCGTGGGAGACAACGATGATAGTATTCTGATAATCCATAAGAAAATCCTCCAGCCAACCTATGGCCTTAAAATCCAGATGGTTCGTTGGTTCGTCCAGCAATAGGATATCCGGATCATTAAAGAGCGCCTGAGCCAGCAGAACCTTGACTTTCTCGTCCCCTGTCAGCTCCTTCATCTCCTGGCCGTGAAGATCTTTCGCTATCCCGAGGCCCATTAGCAGTTTCTCCGCATTGCTTTCGGCTTCCCAGCCGTTCAACTCTGCAAATTCCTGCTCCAGCTCCGATGCAAGAATCCCGTCTTCGTCCGAAAAATCCTCTTTGCTGTATAGGGCTTCCTTTTGGTGCATGATGTCATAAAGCCTTTTGTGGCCCATGATCACAGTGTCCAGAACGGGATAGGAATCAAAGGCAAAATGATCCTGGCTCAGCGTCGCCATACGCTGCCCCGGCTGTATGGAAATTTCTCCGGTGGTTGGCTCCAACGCTCCTGAAAGGATCTTGAGGAGCGTCGACTTGCCGGCGCCGTTAGCGCCTATGACGCCGTAGCAGTTGCCCGGTGTGAATTTTACATTAACATCCTTAAAAAGATATTTATCTGAAAATCCCAGACTTAAATTATTAACTGATAACATGAAATATTTCCTCCTGCAAATCTCTATATAACTAAAAAAGCGCACGATTTGTGCACTTTTAAGAATCCACCATGCTATTATAAGGGATTATTGCAAAAATAGCAAGGAAAGGACTTGCATTATAGCCATTCAAAATGCTTGCAGGCATATTCGATGCCGTTGTCGTCGGCATCTCTGGTAACGAAGTCCGCCTTGGATTTCAGTTCTGCCCAGGCGTTACCCATTGCGATGGATGTCCACTCGCCATTGAACATTTTCAAATCGTTGGTACCATCCCCGAATACGACCACATCTTTATATGGCGCATTCAGATGATCCATCATCCTTTTTATGCCCACGGATTTGTCATCGGGTTCAATGAACAGGCACCTGGAACTGTATCTTACTACCGGCAGACATGCCAGAGAGCGGATTTCCTTTTCCTGCTCCATCCTGCATCCGATATAGATTTTAATAAATTGCGGGATATCCTCGTAGTCAAGATCCGGCCTGACGGTGGTCTCCATATAATCATCCGCAACATCCCGGATAAAATCCATCGAACGGGTATATCTTATGCAGGAGTTTTCTATCGTCACTGCCCAGCTGAAGCCCTTCTCATCCAATTCTTTGAGAAGCTCGATGGAATGTTGCCTATGCAACGGAAGGAGATCTAAAAGCTGCCAGTCTATGGTTACACCATTGCCGCCATCGCTTACAAGGTTGCCGATCTCCAGCTGTCTGCATATTTGCATGGCATCCGCTTGAAGACGGCCTGTGGCAATGGCCAAGGAATGGCCCTTCTCCTTCAGCCTTCTTAAAGCGTCCATATTGGATTCAGGTATTACACGGGTTTTTCCCACGGCGAGGGTCCCGTCAAAATCAAAAAAGAAATATTTCATATCAGAATGTTGAACCTCCTTGAATAGTATCATGATAACAGAATAGCATGGGAATGTGAAGAATTTATGAAAATTGGCACTCACCTCTTGACAGTGCTAACAGAAGATATTATAAATAAGCTATGGGAACAAACAAGGCTCCAGAGGGAGCCGGAATATAAAAAATGATTGGAGGGAAAAGATATGTTGTTGCCAAGCCTTTTCAGAAACAATTTTGTAGACGATTTCATCAATGATGTGTTTTCGACACCGGTCAATTATGGGAAAGAAGTGTACACACCAAAGCTTCTGAACACAGATGTCCGCGAGTTTGATGACAAATTCCAACTGGATATCGAACTCCCCGGGTATAAGAAAGAAGACATCAACGCGGAACTGAGAAACGGATATCTGACTGTAGACGCTTCCCGCAATGAGGAGACCGGAGAGAAGGATGCCGCCGGAAAGTATATTCGCAGGGAAAGATACATGGGCCGCTGCCAGAGAAGCTTCTATGTGGGCGACCAGATCGTCGAAGATGACATCAATGCCAAATTTGAAAACGGGATCCTTAGGATAGAAATTCCGAAAAAGAAGGAAGCACCTGAAGTTGAACAGAGAAAATACATCCAGATCGAAGGATAGTATCGAAATTTAATAAAATTAGCCGTAAAAGGATAAATTGATTTGACGGGGAGAATCCGAGGGATTAATGTAAATATTAATTGCTCGGATTTTTTTATAAAGACAGGAGAAGACCCATGGATATCATACAGGTTAAAGATAATACGTACTTGATCGACACAGGCATGACATACATCCCTTTCTATAAGATCAGTGAAAAAGAAATCATCATGCTTGACACCGGCTGGGCTGCGGGAGAGAGAAAAGGCATACAGGAAGCACTGGATCGAGAGGCGCTTATAGTCGCAGGGATCATAAGCAGCCATGCGCATGTGGATCACATCGGCAACAATAACTATCTGAAAGAGAAGTACAATTGCGTCATCGCCATGCACGAGGTAGAAGCCGCCCTGTGCAGTTCCATCTACAATCTAAAATTTTTCTTCAGCGGCCATCCGCTGGACGAAGTCAAAAGACACTATGGCAACATGGAGTGCCAGACAGACATTCTCATCCGTGGAGAGCAGTGCTCCGTTACCGTTGGCAATGTCGAATTCGGGCTGTTTCATAACCCGGGCCATAGCCCCGCCCACATCTGCATCATAACCCCGGACAATGTAGCGTATTTAGGCGATGGGCTGGTCAGCCACGACGTCATGGAAGGCTCGAAGATGCCTTACGCCAATGTGCTTTCGGAGGATCTGGCAAGCAAGGCAAAACTCAGGGGACTGGATTGCTCCCGCTATATCATCGCCCACAAGGGCATATATGATGATATCCATCAATTGATAGATGACAATATTGAATTTTATCAATCCTGCGCCCAAAGGGTCAGGGAGATCATAAACCGGCCTATGACCATGGAAGAAATTACGAAGGCTGTCATGCGCGAACTCGGAATTTCCGTAAAATCCGTCAACAAATATATGGCCATCGAAAAAATGCTTCGTTCCAATATCGAATATCTGCAGGAAACCGGAAGTATAGAGCTCAGGGTGGATGACGGGCTTTTAAAGTACTTCAATTGCAATTAACATAAAATTTACAAATTTAACATATATTTAACTTTTCCCTGCCTTTGCATTTAACATTCCCGGGATAAAATCATTTTGAAAATGAATGGATCAAAGAATGAGAATATCAGAAGGAGAGATATTAGAATGAAAACAAAGAAAATTTTAGGCTTAATGCTGGCAGGAGTAATGGTCATGTCATCTTTCGTTGCATGCGGCGGCAACGGTGAAGAATCTGAAGCCCCTGATTTAGGGGGGATATCTGTAGTTTCAAGAGAAGATGGTTCCGGAACAAGGGGAGCTTTCATCGAACTCTTCGGTGTTGAAGAAAAGCAAGCAGACGGCACCAAGGTAGACAATACCACCATAGATGCTGAAATCGCCAACAGCACATCCATCGTTCTGTCAACAGTCGCCGGCAATCCGAATGCTATCGGATACATATCCCTTGGATCGATGAACGATACCGTTAAAGCTCTTAAGATAGACGGGGCTGAAGCAACAGTGGATAATATCAAAAGTGGCACATATAAAATTTACAGACCTTTCAATATCGCGACAAAAGCTGAAATAAGCCCGATAACCCAGGATTTCATTAACTTTATCCTCAGTACTGATGGGCAGGCTGTAGTGGAAGATAAAGGATACATCTCTGCAGTTGACGGGCAGCCATACGCTTCGGCAAATCTTGCCGGAAAAGTAACAGTAGCGGGATCATCCTCAGTTACCCCGGTTATGGAGGCACTTAAAGAGGCTTATATAGCGATCAACCCTAATGTTACCATCGAGGTCCAGCAGAGCGATTCAACCACAGGCATGACATCGACGATTGAAGGGATCTGCGATATCGGCATGGCATCCCGCGAACTGAAAGACAGTGAACTTGAAAAAGGCATATCCCCAACAGTCATTGCGCTGGACGGCATAGCCGTGATCATCAATAATGAAAACACGAATGAAGAACTTCCGGCAGAAACGGTCAAAGCTATCTTCACGGGTGAAATCACAGACTGGACGGAAATATAAGGTTCAATAAGGAGCACGAATGAAAACGATGAAAGAAAAATCAATGCATATAGTCTTTCTGATTACGGCATGTACCTCGATCCTGGCTGTTGCATTGATTTGTCTGTTTCTTTTCGCCAACGGAATACCCGGCATGATGAAAATCGGCGTGGCGGACTTCCTGCTGGGGCAAACCTGGAAGCCGGGGAATAATATATACGGAATACTCCCTATGATCATAGGGAGTATCTATGTTACCGCGGGCGCCATAGCTATCGGTGTACCGATAGGTGTGCTCACGGCTATTTTCATGGCCAGATTCTGCCCGGACAAACTGCACCGAATCATGAAGCCGGCGGTAGATCTTCTAGCCGGAATACCGTCCATCGTTTATGGATTTTTCGGCCTGGTGGTGCTGGTGCCGTTTATGCTGAATACATTCGGAGGCAGCGGTAAAACTGTCCTTACAGCATCCATCATCCTTGGCATTATGATACTGCCAACCATCATATCTGTTTCTGAAGCAGCCCTGAAAGCGGTTCCGGAAAGCTACTATGAAGGAGCACTGGCGTTAGGAGCCACTCATGAAAGAAGCGTATTTGCCGCCTGCGTTCCAGCAGCAAAATCAGGCATTCTGGCTGCTATAATCCTTGGCATAGGCCGGGCCATCGGCGAAACCATGGCTGTGATCATGGTGGCAGGAAACCAGGCGAAAATTCCGGATGGTCTACTAAGCGGAGTTCGGACGATGACGGCGAATATCGTCCTTGAAATGGGATATGCGGCCGATTTGCATCGGGAAGCACTGATTTCAACCGGTGTAGTGCTTTTCGTGTTTATACTTATCATCAATCTCGCCTTTTCGATCATAAAAAGGAGGGTATACTGATGGAATACATCAATAAACATACATTATCACAAAAAATAAGAGGATACCGCAACAAACCCTTCTCCTTTGTTCTGTTCTTGATTGTTGGTCTGGCGGCCGTGACTACGATGCTGATCCTGCTTTCTCTGGTAGGGTACATTCTGGTCAAAGGGATACCGAATCTCAACACTGGATTATTTGCATGGGAGTACAATAGCGAGAATGTCTCCATGATGCCGGCCATCATCAATACATTGACCATCACGGTTATGGCTCTTCTTTTGGCGATACCTCTGGGTATCGGCTCCGCGATCTATCTGGTCGAATATGCCAAGAGAGGAAACAAGCTGGTCAGCATAGTCAGAATAACAGCAGAAACGCTTTCGGGGATTCCCTCTATTGTATACGGCCTATTTGGATTCCTCCTGTTTGTGATCTATATGGGTTGGGGATTCTCGTTGCTGGCAGGCTCATTCACCCTGGCGATCATGATCCTTCCGCTAGTCATGCGGACAACGGAAGAAGCCCTGATGTCTGTACCGGACACTTACAGAGAAGGCAGCTTCGGCTTGGGAGCGGGAAAGCTCCGCACTGTATTTCGAATCGTGCTCCCTTCAGCGGTGCCCGGCATACTGGCTGGCGTAATTCTCGGCATAGGCCGGATCATGGGAGAGACTGCGGCTTTGATCTATACAGCAGGTACTGTAACGGGAGTCCCGCAGGATGTCCTTGGTTCCGGAAGGACCCTTTCCGTACATATGTACGCATTATTAAGCGAAGGCCTATATACGGAGCAGGCCCATACGACCGCCGTAATACTGCTCGTCATCGTCGTGGGGATCAATGCCCTTTCCTCTGCCTGTGCGAAAAGACTGGCCAAAGGATAGAGCCTCCATGGATGATAAGGAGAGGGAATAGACAATGTGTAAAGCATATATGAACAGCAAATGTGAACAGTAAGGAAGTATCAAACATGAATAAATTTACGATCGACAATCTGAACCTATATTATGGAGATTTCCAGGCCTTGAAAAATGTAGATCTCGCCATTCCCGATAAAGAGATCACAGCTTTTATCGGCCCTTCCGGTTGCGGCAAGTCAACGCTTCTTAAATCCCTGAACAGAATGAACGATCTTGTGGAAGGCTGCCGAATAACGGGGAAAGTATTGCTTGATGAGCAAGACATCTATGGAGATGTGGACATCAATCATCTTAGAAAAAGAGTGGGCATGGTCTTCCAGAAGCCGAATCCGTTTCCGATGAGTGTTTATGATAACATCGCTTTTGGCCCGCGGACCCACGGCATCAAGAAAAAGAATGAGCTCGATGAGATCGTTGAAAAATCTCTTCGTGACGCAGCGATATGGGATGAAGTCAAGGATCGGCTGAAAAAGAGCGCCCTGGGCTTGTCAGGAGGGCAGCAGCAAAGAGTCTGCATTGCACGGGCTCTAGCCGTAGAACCCGAAGTCCTATTGATGGACGAGCCCACAAGCGCCTTGGATCCGATATCCACCTTGAAAATCGAGGATCTTGCCGCAAAGCTGAAGAACGATTATACCATTATCATGGTCACCCACAATATGCAGCAGGCAGCCAGAATATCCGACAATACAGCGTTCTTCCTACTGGGAGAAATCATAGAATACGCCCCTACCGAGACGCTCTTCTCTTTGCCTGCAGATAAGAGGACGGAGGATTACATCACAGGAAGGTTTGGATGATGAGAAATAAATTCGATGAGCAGTTGGAACAGTTGAATCAGGAAATAATACATATGGGATCCCTTTGCGAAGTGGCAATCACAGCGGCCGTGGATTCTCTTCTGGACGGCGGCGATGATGTTTTAGTGAGAAAAGCCATCGAAGCAGACTGCGAAGTGGATCAAAAGGAAAGGGATATTGAAGAATTCTGCATGAAGCTTCTGATGCAGCAGCAGCCCGTGGCCAGAGATTTGAGACAAATATCCTCAGCGCTGAAAATGATTTCAGATATGGAGAGGATCGGCGATCAGGCTGCAGATATCAGCCGGCTTGCCAAATTTATCGGTAACAATCAGACAAAAAGACTGACCGATATTGATAGTATGGCCAAGGCCACTATCAAAATGGTCAGCGATGCGGTGGATTCCTTTGTCAACAAAGATCTGGAATTGGCAAAAGCGGTGGTGGAATATGACGATGTGGTGGATGATCTGTTCATCAAGGTCAAAGACAAACTGGTGGCTCTGGTCAAGGAAAACCCTGAAGAGGGTGCACAATGCCTGGATATACTCATGGCGGCCAAATATTTTGAGCGCATCGGAGATCATGCGGAAAATATCGCCGAGTGGGTCCAGTATTCCATCACGGGCATCCAAAACGACCATATTGATTGATCCGTCCTTTAAGGAACGCTATTCCTTGGCTATATCGCCCACGCTTGGAAGGATGATTCTTGGCTTGTAAGGATAGTTCAGCATGCTTTCCATGGAGGTCACGCCGGACAATACAAGGACCGTATCCAAACCGCTTTCAATACCGGCAATAATATCGGTATCCATCCTGTCGCCGATCATCGCGGTCTCGCTGGAATGTATGCCAAGCATCTGTAGCCCAGTCCGCATCATCAGCGGGTTGGGTTTTCCTACATAATAAGCGCTTTTACCCGTGGTCAGCTCCACAGGAGCTACTAAGGCCCGGCAGGCCGGGATCATGCCCGTTTCGGAAGGGCCGATCAGATCGCTGTTGGTGCCGATCAGCTTTGCTCCGTTCATAACAAGTCTCATGGCTCTGCATATACATTCATAATTATAATTCTTTGTCTCCCCTATGATGACATAATCAGGATCCGTTTCGTTGACTGTGATGCCGGCATCGTGAAGAGCATTGAACAACCCGGGCTCACCGATCACATAAGCGCTGCCACCGGGCTTTTGCTTGCTGATAAATTTGGCGGTGGCCAAAGCACTGGTATAAAAATGGCTCTCATCGATATCAAGGCCCAGCCGCCAGAGCTTCTGCTGGAGTTCTTTAGGAGTTCTGCCGCTGGCATTTGTCAGGAACAGATACTTTTTATCCTCCCGGTAAAGCCATTCCACGAATTCCTTTACACCCGGCAGCAGTCGATCGCCATGGTAGATCACGCCGTCCATATCACAGATGAATCCCTTTTTCTCTTTTAGCGATTCCATATATACCCCTTTCTTTTTCTTGAATTATTTTCATTATAGCGTATCGCTGCTGCTTTCATACACCATTTTTGTAAAATTGAAATTAAATTCAGGTTAAAAACGCGTCATTTTGACGTCATTATTGTCTGAAAATATTGACAATAAATTGTGTATAAAATTTAATAATTAGAACATTTTGTAAAGCTATGTTTTTACAAAAAAACATGTTGACACATAATGCGCAGTCACTTATTCTTAACTCACTCAAGAACACAGAAGAATAACAGACTTTGTGCAGGCCAAGTTGTTAAGAGCAGCTTGACTATTTTTTTACAAAAATCCGTTAAATATTTAACCATAATTTGGTTATTGCTTATGAGGAAGCGTATCACAGGCATCCTCCTCCAAAACTGTTTGTTGGAGTCATGCCTTAATAATAAGTTAAAAAAAGGTAAAAGGAGGATTCACATGAAAGAGAAGCAAATTAATCGGTGGCGAGTCGTTGCCGGAGGAGTTATCGTTCAGTTCTGCATGGGCGCGCTATACACCTGGAGCGTATTCCGCAACCCGATACAGGAAATGTTCGGATGGGATACGACAGAAGTGTCCCTCGCTTATACGATCAACCTTGCCATGATCCCGGTCATGATGATCGTAGCAGGAAGATTTGTGCCAAAGTTCGGGCCAACCAAAATGGCTATTTTCGGCGGGCTGGTATTATCGGCTGGACTTATTATTGCCAGCCAAACAACTTCATTGATGATGCTGTATATTGGTTATGGATTACTGGGCGGTTCAGGAATCGGTATAGCTTACGGAGTTCCTATTGCAACTTGCGTCAAGTGGTTCCCTGACAAGCGCGGAATGATCACAGGCCTTGCTGTTGCAGGCTTTGGCCTGGGCTCTGTATTCTGGGCTCCGGTAGCGGTTATTCTTGTAGCCAAGTACGGACCTTTGACCACATTCCTTATTCAGGCCATCTATTCATTCATCGGAATCGTCATAGGCGGCAGCCTGATGAAGGCTGCTCCGGAAGGATATAAGCCTGAAGGATGGAATCCACCTGCTGTAAAGGCCGGTCAAATCGGGCCAAGCAAGTATGATTTCACTTCAAGAGAAATGTTGAAAACATTCAATTACTACTACCTTCTTGTCATGTATGCCTTTGCCAACGTTGCAGGCTTGATGATCATTGCTCATGCATCCCCGATCGGCCAGCAGGTTGCAGGCCTTACGGCGATGGAAGCAGGTTCGATCGTTAGCTTATTGGCGGTATTCAATACTTTCGGCCGTCTTTTCTGGGGCACGATTTCAGACAAGATCGGACGTACAAGGGTCGTTTTCATCATGTACGTATTGAGTGCGGCGGCCATGTTCGGAATGAACGCGCTGAACACTTTCTGGCTCTACGGTCTGGGCGTTGCCGTCATAGCATTCTGCTTCGGCGGAGCCATGGGCACATTCCCTTCCATCGCTGCGGACTTCTAAGGGCCTAAGCATGTGGGCACGAACTAC
>CALBZG010000203.1 GCA_937889655.1 uncultured Clostridia bacterium | reverse complement strand
TGTGCTCTTCCGATCTAGGAATGAATCCGCTACCCAAAGTATACATCTTGGCAAGTGGAGTGACTTTTCCCGTATCGCAGAAATCATAAGCGTAACGCCCCCTGGTGAATGAAGGGCAGGAAGCCGGCTCAACGGCAATGATTCTTGGCGCTGCTTTCCCCAGCAGTTTATCCTGCATAAACGGTGCGATCAGTCCACCCAGGTTCGAGCCTCCACCGGCGCATCCAATGACCATATCCGGGTATTCATCCAGCATTTCCATAGCCATCTTTGACTCCAGACCGATAATAGACTGGTGAAGCAGCACCTGATTCAATACGGAACCCAAAACATAGCGATAACCCGGAGTGCTTACTGCTTTTTCTATTGCTTCCGAGATGGCGCATCCAAGGCTGCCTCCCGTGTTTGGATCTTTTTCCAGGATGCTTCGGCCCACGTTGGTCTGGTCACTCGGGCTTGGAATGACATCAGCGCCAAAGGTATGCATGATAACTTTCCGGAAAGGCTTCTGCTCGTAGGACACCTTTACCATGAAGACGGTGAGCGCCAGGTTATAATATGCACAGGCTTCAGAGAGAGCCGTGCCCCATTGCCCGGCCCCGGTTTCCGTGGTCAGGCCTTTCAGCCCCTGCTCTTTGGCATAATACGCCTGAGCTATGGCGGAATTAAGCTTATGGCTGCCGGACGTGTTGTTTCCTTCGAACTTATAATAGATTTTTGCCGGCGTATCCAGGGTCTTTTCCAGATTATATGCACGGATCAATGGAGAAGGTCGGTACATTTTGTAGAAGTCAAGAATTTCTTCCGGAATATCAAAGTAACGGGTTTCGTTATCCATTTCCTGCTGCGCCAGCTTTTCACAAAAGATAGGATACAGATCCTCCGTAGCAACGGGCTTCAAAGTTCCCGGGTTTAACAATGGTGCCTGCTTTTCCTTCATATCCGCTCTGAGATTGTACCATTGCTTCGGCATCTGATCTTCTGTTAGATATAATCTGTGTGGGATTTTAATTGACATAATTAACACCTCTCTCTTCATCGTTTAAAATATAGAATTAAAGGGGTCTCTGCCGATACTGCTAAAACAAAAAATCCGCCCTTGAAATCTCAAGGACAGACTGTTGATCTGCGGTACCACCTTGTTTGATGCAGTTTTATCCACATCCTCTCTGCAGAGTGCCATCACACCCTCAGCACGTAACGCCTGCTTCACGTCGCTGCTACTAAAACAGGGAAAACCCGCCCTTTCACTTTGCCCTCGGAGGCCCATTTGCTGCAACTTGCTTTTATCCGGCTTACACCGCCCCGGACTCGCTGTGAAACAGTTCGTCAGCTTTACTCCCTCGTCATAGGTTTAATATGAACTTATTGAAAAAATAACATGGATGATCAGGCTTGTCAATATGAAATATTTAAAAAATTATTGGAGGACACAAAACATTAACATTTAATTTGTCGATATCAACAAAACCATGCGGAGGGCCTATCCATCTTCGGGACAATAAAAAATACTTGCATTAGCCCAAAAGGTTGTGGTAAACTTAATAGGCTGTGAAAGATATAAGTGCAGTGAGATTGTGCTCGGTCAGGACCCGGGCAGGGAAGGAGGCAATATACATGAAGGAAGGAATCCATCCTGACTATAAGGAATGTAAAGTTACTTGCGCATGTGGTAATTCTTTTGTTACGAAGTCAACCAAAGAAGAATTAAGGCTTGATGTTTGCTCAGCCTGCCATCCATTCTTTACGGGTCAGCAGAAGTTCATCAACCGGGGCGGCCGTGTTGAGAAGTTCAAAAACAAGTATGGCATCGAATAAACCCATCGCATGAAACTGGAAAAGCATTTTTCCAGTTTTTTTATGAAGCAGGTTTTTTTAAGGCGCTGGATTTGATATAATATCATTTTAGCCAGAGCATAAAGCTGCGTCGACGCAAAAATGTATGATCAAATAGTATAAATATGATTCAATAAAATAAAAAGGTAATAAAAATGTTTGATAAGCTGGAATACACGTTAGAAAAGTACAAAGAACTAGCCGGTAAGGTTTCCGATCCCGACATCATTTCCGATCAGCCGGTTTGGCAGAAATATATGAAGGATATGAGCGAGATGGAGCCCATAGTTGAAAAATATCGGGAGTATAAAAAAACAAAAGAAGAGCTTGGGGATGCCAAAGCGATGCTGGAAGAAAATGACGAAGAAATCAGGGAAATGGCTAAGGCGGAAATCCCTGAACTTGAGTCTAAACTTGAACGCCTTGCTGTGGAGCTCAAGCTGATTTTGCTGCCAAAAGATCCAAACGATGACAAAAACGTTATCCTTGAAATACGCGCAGGTACGGGGGGCGAAGAAGCTGCACTTTTCGGAGCCAACCTTTTAAGGATGTACATGAGATATGCTGAACGCCGTGGATGGAAAACAGAAATGATGGATATCAACGATACAGGTCTTGGAGGCATCAAGGAAGCAGTGATCCTTATCAAAGGCCGGGGCGCCTATTCGAGACTCAAGTACGAAAGCGGTGTCCACAGAGTGCAGAGAGTGCCGGAAACTGAGTCATCAGGAAGGATCCATACGTCGGCGGCCACAGTAGCGGTGCTGCCGGAAGTGGATGACGTTGAAGTGCATGTTGACCCTAACGATGTCAGAGTGGATGTTTACAGATCCTCGGGAAATGGAGGCCAATGTGTCAACACCACTGACTCCGCAGTTCGTCTGACCCATATACCCAGTGGCCTTGTTGTAACCTGCCAGGATGAAAAATCACAGATCAAGAACAAGGATAAAGCGTTTAAAGTCCTCAGATCGAGACTTTACGATTTGAAAATGCAGGAGCAGAACGACGAAATCTCGGCAAACAGGAAGAGCCAGGTGGGATCCGGAGACAGATCGGAGCGCATCCGTACCTACAATTTCCCGCAGGGCAGAGTGTCGGACCACAGAATCGGCTTGACGCTCTATAAACTGGATTATTTCTTGGACGGCGATATCGATGAAGTGATAGACGGCTTGATCACAGATGACCAGGCAGAAAAAATGAGGAATTTTTAATCGACAGATAAAAACCAAACCAATGGAAACCAAAATATTAAAGCCAACAAAAAAAGACATTGAAATCGCGGGAAACATAATAGCCGGGGGCGGGATCGTTGCTTTTCCGACGGAAACCGTGTACGGGTTGGGCGCAAATGCGCTGGACCGTGAAGCGGTGGCAAAGGTTTATGCCGCTAAGGGCAGACCCGGAGATAACCCAATGATCGTCCACATCGCCTCGCCTCTCGATTTGGAGAGACTCACTCCGCATATAACGGAGGTATTGGAGGCGCTCATTACAGTTTTTTGGCCGGGGCCTTTAACGGTGGTGGTGAAAAAAAAGCCCATCGTGCCGGATATCACAACAGGAGGGTTGGACACAGTTGCCATTCGGATGCCGGACAATGAGACCGCTCTCGAACTGATTCTCAGTGCCGGCTGTCCAATAGCCGCGCCAAGCGCCAATCTCTCGGGAAAACCTTCACCTACGAGGGCAAAAGACGTCATTGAGGACCTTGACGGCAAGGTGGACGCTATCATCGAGGGCAAAGATTGCAAGGTTGGCATCGAATCAACGGTTGTGGATCTTACTATGCCGAACAGGGTTGTGATTTTGAGACCCGGAGTCATTACCTCCGACAGCCTGAGGGAAGGGCTCATAGGCTGCGGGCTGACGGATGTAGAAGTCGAGTATTACGAACCTGCTTCGGAAGCCGGCAAACCCAGATCACCGGGTATGAAATACAGACACTATGCCCCTAAAGCTGAAATGTTGATCATTGAGGGCCCCCGTGAAAAGGTGGCGGAGCAGATCGAAATCTTGAAGGCAAAAGCCGAAAATGATAAGAAAGAAAACGGAGAAAAGAAAAAAGTTGGTGTTCTGCTTTTCGAAGAACAGGACTTTTTAACAGCGGCTCATGATTTCTTCGCTCGACTGAGAGATTTTGATGATGAAGGAGTAGACCTTATATTAGCCGGGGCTTTAAGCACCAAGGATGGCGTAGGCTACGCAGTTATGAACAGAATGTTGAAATCTGCAGGATATAAAGTCATTAAAGTGTAAATAGGAGACAGATGATATGAAGATAGCAATTGCATCGGATCATGGAGGGTTCGGGCTCAAAGAGCATTTAAAGAACTTCCTGGAAGAAAGAGGGTATAAGGTCGTGGACCTGGGAACTCATTCGGAAGATTCTGTTGATTATCCGGTTTACGGAAAAGCCTGTGCAGATGCGGTCATAAGCGGTGTTGCCGAAAAGGGGATCGTGATCTGCGGTACCGGCATTGGAATTTCCATTGCCGCGAACAAAGGCAAAGGCATACGCTGCGCTCTCTGTACGGATATTCATATGGCATCCATGGCAAAGCGCCATAATGATGCCAATATACTGGCCATGGGCGGCCGCACTACAGATTTTGAAACTGCCGAAGCCATTACCGATATGTGGCTCAATACGCCTTTTGAGGGAGGCAGACATCAGCGCAGAGTCGACATGTTGAACGATATGTAAGCAATATATGAAGTAAAAGCAATAAGAAGGTTTTTAAATATTGATACTTGGGAGGTATAGCAATGGGCAAAGTTTATGTTTTCGAGCATCCTTTGATCCAACATAAAACCGGCATGATCAGAAATGTCGATACGACAGTGAAGGATTTCAGGGAACTGGTGAAGGAGATCGCCATGTTGATGTGTTATGAAGCAACAAGGGATCTTCCGCTGGTGGATATGGAGATACAGACACCGATCTGCAGGACAACAGTTAAACACCTGGAGGGCGAGGATATTGCTATTGTTCCGATTTTGAGAGCCGGGCTCGGCATGGTCGAAGGAATGCTGGCCATGGTCCCGAATGCGAAAGTGGGGCATATAGGCCTATACAGGGACCCGGATACCCATGAACCAGTAGAATACTATTGCAAACTTCCAAGCGATATAGAAAAACGCCAGGTTTTCGTTGTCGATCCAATGCTGGCCACCGGTGGTTCCGCAGCTGCTGCCATCGACTTTATCAAGGCAAGGGGCGGACGAAACATCATTTTCATGTGTTTGATTGCAGCTCCGGAGGGGATCGATGTGCTGCAGAAAGCCCATCCGGATGTTGACATTTTCGTAGCGGCAAAAGATGAGAAACTCAATGAACATGCTTATATAGTGCCAGGCCTCGGCGATGCAGGAGACCGCCTATTCGGAACTAAATAAGCATCAAATGAAAAAAACTTCTAAGGAGATGAACTATGAATTTTATACCTGATAATGTCAGCAGTCATACAAATGTATATGATGTATTGAAGGAAAGAGGCTTTATTGAGCAGACAACTCATGACGAGGAGATCCGTCAGCTGCTCGGTAAAGAGAGGATAAAATTTTATATCGGATTCGACCCGACTGCCGATTGTCTGCATGTTGGGCATTTTATGCAGGTCATCATCATGATGTATATGCAGAAATTCGGGCATACGCCTATCGTGCTGATAGGAGGAGGCACCGGACTGGTGGGAGATCCTTCCGGACGTACCGATATGAGACAAATGCTGGATACCGAGACGATCATGGAAAACTGCAAGGCCTTCCAAAAACTTTTTGAAAAATTTATCGATTTTGATCCGGACTATGTCTATACAGGCACGGATTCCACAACAGGTAAAGCAGCTGCCAATAAAGAGCCTGAGCCGGGAAAAGCTATTTCCGTCAACAATATCACATGGCTGCTTCCATTGAGATATATCGATTTCATTAGGGACATCGGTAGACATTTTTCTGTCAATGACATGCTCAGGGCGGATTGCTACAAGCAGCGTCTCGAAAAAGGGCTGTCCTTCCTGGAATTCAATTATATGCTGATGCAATCCTATGACTTCATGGTACTGGCACGCGATCTGGACTGCAAAATGCAGTTTGGCGGCAATGACCAATGGTCAAATATCCTGGGCGGCGTCGATTTGACACGCCGTGAGCTGCAAAAGCAGGTATACGGCATGACTTTTGCTCTTCTTACGACCTCCGAAGGCACTAAAATGGGTAAGACCCAGAAGGGGGCTCTTTGGCTGGATGCTAACAGGACCACTCCGTATGAATTTTATCAGTACTGGAGAAATGTTGCCGACGCTGATGTCAATAAATGTCTTCGAATGCTGACTTT
>CALBZG010000202.1 GCA_937889655.1 uncultured Clostridia bacterium | reverse complement strand
CGTACAGCTGTTCCTTCCTGGCCTTGCAGTGATGTTCGTCAAAGCCATCGACAATTTCTCCAATAAGAAGGTCGGCGCTCTTTTAGTTTTTGAGCGGGAGGTGACCCTGGAGGAAATCGTCGAAACCGGGACCATCATCGATTCTGAAATTTCCAGCGAACTTCTGGGCAATATATTTTATGAGGGATCGCCTTTGCATGACGGTGCTGTTATCGTAAGAGGCGCCAAGCTTCATGCCGCCGGCTGTGTTTTGCCTTTGACACAAAACAAAGAGCTTTCAAAAGACTTAGGCACCAGGCATAGAGCCGGGCTGGGCATAACCGAGCATTCTGACGCCATGTCAATTATCGTATCCGAAGAAACCGGAATCATCTCCATCGCGGTGGATGGCAAGCTGTCGAGATTTCTTGACGTTAAAACCGTTGATAAGGAGCTTTTGAATTTCTATCTGGGCGATGTGAGTGAAAACATGCCTGCATTCCTGGGGAAGCTGAGGATGAGAAGAAATGTTTCAAAATAAGAATGCAAACAGAATATTGTCCCTGATCATCGCCATCATTCTTTGGGGATATGTTATCGTGGATATCAATCCTACTGTGGAACAGCGCTTTGAGAATGTTCCCGTTAAAATACAAAACCAGGAAACTCTTCTCCAGAGGGGGCTGGCGCTGTCCAACAGCGAATATACCACCACAGTAGTGGTCAGCGGCAAACGATCTGATATAGCAAAAATCAGCGTCGGGGATATCATCGCCACTATGGATGTGTACGGGTATGCCCTGGGGACAAACTATATTCCGGTCAAAATCGACCTCCCGGATGATCTTTCCATAGCCAGTCACGGCAGCAGCAAACTGGAAGTGGTCATTGAAGAGTATGTCGCAAGCAACCGGGAAATCACCATAATGTTTACCGGAGACATGGAAGAGGGAATGGAGCCCGGTGACGTGGTGATCAACCCGCAGCAAGTTGAGGTCCGCGGAGCGAAGTCCAGAGTCGAGTCGGTGAAGCAGCTGGTGGCAGAAGTTCCGGTGGCTTCCATTGCAAACTCAGGAACCGTCAGCGTACCGATCCAGCCGTTGGATGAAAACGGCAGCTATGTCGGCAGCATCGATCTTTCCTCTACCACGGCAACGGTAAGCGCTTCACTGGTAAACGGGAAGAAAGTCAAAGTTTCTCTGGCTGTTGAAGGAGAGATCAATGAAGAATACGAGGTCGAATCCATCGATATTCCGGATACAGCTTATATCACCGGAGATGTCGGGGATCTGGAGAAAATCGATATTCTGACAGCGGAAGCCATAGACATCAGCGACGTGACGGCCACAACATCGATCCCTCTCCAGTTTTCACTGCCTGAGGGGATAAGGCTTTCCGATAATTACCCGGCGCCTCAGCTGGTGGTCACCATCAAAGGATATGCTACATCCACGGTGAATGTATCGACAAAAGAGATCATTTTTGAAGGCTTGGACCCAGAGCTTTCCGCCTATATCAATACATCAACGGTTGAGATCATCATGATGGGGGATAAAGAGGTCCTTAACCAGGTAAAGATCCCTGGGGATTTCAAACTTTCAGTGGATCTGTCAGGCATGTCAGCAGGGACCTATACAGTTCCGATCATCGCGAAATATAATATAGCGTTGAAGCAGGTTTCCATCGCGCCAACGGAGGTACAAGTGACGATCAATGCGATAAATGAAGCTTTCTAGCAAGGAGAAATAAATGAGCAGACTTTTTGGAACGGACGGTGTCAGGGGGATAGCCAATAAGGACCTGACACCTATTCTCGCGTTTAATCTGGGAAAAGCCGGTACTTATGTTTTAAACAAGGACAAAGAGCGTCCGATAATCATTATCGGCAAAGACACCCGGATATCAGGTGATATGCTGGAGGATGCACTATCAGCAGGCATTCTGGCCATGGGCGGAAATGTAATAAAGGTAGGCGTCCTGCCAACCCCGGCCATTGCTTACTTGGTAAAGTATTTGCAAGCTGACGCGGGGGTCATGATCTCTGCTTCCCACAATACCTTTGAGTATAATGGGATAAAGTTCTTCAATGAATTCGGATTCAAGCTGGATGATGACATAGAAGACCAGATCGAGGACATCATAGCCAGAGACATTGACATCACCGACAATGTTACGGGAGAACGTCTGGGGCGCTGTGTTGAGGCGGATACAAAAGCATTGGATTACTATGTCGAATTTTTGAAATCAACCATCGACGTAAACCTGGAGGGGATGAAACTGGTGCTGGATTGCGCCAACGGAGCCGCTTATCAGGCCGCCAAAAAAGTGTTTTCAGATCTCGGAGCTAAAGTCATTGCCATAGCTGACGATCCGAATGGTCTGAATATCAATGCAGGGTGCGGATCCACCCATCCTGAAAAATTGCAGAGAATGGTATTGAAAATCAAAGCGGATATGGGTTTTGCATTCGATGGGGACGCCGACAGGCTGATCGCGGTGGATGAAAAAGGAAGGATCATCGATGGAGACAAAATGATCTGCATATGCGCCAGGATGATGAAAGAGACGGGAGCACTTGTGGATGACAAAGTCACCGCCACAGTGATGAGCAACCTCGGATTTCATAAATACCTCGAGCAGTTGGATGTAAAACGTGACGTAACCGCTGTTGGCGATCGCTATGTGCTTGAAAGCATGCTCAAAACAGGATGTGTCATAGGAGGCGAACAGTCGGGGCATATCATCTTTCTGAACTATACAACTACCGGAGACGGGATCCTGTCGGCCTTGCAGCTTTTGAAAGCTGTGATGCACGATGGAAGGCCTCCCAGCGAGATCGCTGATGATATAAACATCTATCCGCAAGTATTGAAGAATGCGGCGATCAAAGAAGAAAACAAAAGAAAATACGAACGCGATATAGAGATACAAAAAGAAATAAGAAGACTTGAACAGAAAATGGCCGGCGAAGGCAGAGTGCTGATCAGACCTTCCGGGACCGAACCATTGGTAAGAGTGATGATCGAAGGAAGCGACATCAGCGAAATCACGGAACTGGCCGAAAGTCTGGCCATTCTAATTACAAAGAAATTCGGCTGAGGTCGATGTAGAAGGAGAATTTTATGTGCGGTATTGTTGGTTATGTAGGAACAGGGGATGCAAAAGAGGTCATTATCGACGGACTCAAGAAGCTCGAGTATAGAGGCTATGATTCGGCGGGCATCGCACTTTGCATGGATGGAAAACTGGAAATAAGAAAGTCTGTAGGAAGGATCGCAAATCTTGAAGAGCTCCTTGATAAAGAGAGTATCAAAGCGACCACAGGCATTGGCCATACCAGATGGGCAACTCATGGCGCACCTTCGGATATGAATGCTCATCCGCATTGCAACATGGAAAGCACAGTTGCAGTCGTCCATAACGGGATTATTGAAAATTACGTCGACTTGAAGGAGTGGCTCATAAAGGATTACGGTATCCATTTCAATTCAGAGACGGACACTGAGGTCATTGCACACCTTGTAAGCATTTACTACGACGGAAATCTTGAAGATGCAGTTTTCAAGGCTATTGACAAAATGAGAGGCGCGTTTACAGTGGGAATCGTCTGCGCCGATGAACCGGATAAGATCGTTGCATTCAGAAGAGATGCCCCTCTGATCGCGGGGATCGGCCAGAATTGCAACTTTATCGCATCGGACATACCGGCGCTGCTGAAGTATGTAAGAGAGATCTATCTGATTGAAAACAACGAAATGGTAGTCTTAACGAAAGACGACATAAAAATATATAATGCCGCCAGGGAGGAAGTGCATCGCGATGTTTTTCATGTGACCTGGGATGCCGATGCAGCCGAAAAAGGCGGATATGATCATTTCATGCTCAAGGAGATCTATGAGCAGCCGAAGGGACTGCATGAAACGCTGGAGCGCAGATTGGATGCCTATGGCAATATAAAACTTGACGGCATCAAGATGACAAAAGAAGACATCATGAACTTCAACAAAGTATATATCGTAGCCTGCGGTACAGCATATCACGCGGGGCTCATGGGGAAATTCGCAATAGAAAAGATGGCCAGGATCCCCGTGGAGGTGGAAGTGGCCAGCGAGTTCAGATACCGGGATCCTTTCGTTGATGAAAACACCTTATTCATTGCCGTCAGCCAATCAGGAGAGACCCTGGATACTCTGGCTGCCCTGAGAGAGGCTAAAAGCAAGGGGGCAAGAGTGCTCTCGGTGGTGAATGTAGTGGGAAGCTCGGTAGCCAGGGAGTCAGACGATGTGTTTTATACATGGGCCGGACCGGAAATAGCAGTAGCGTCCACTAAAGCCTATACCACTCAGGTGATGTGCATGTTCCTGATAGGGCTTTACATGGGACATACCAAGGGAACCATCGATTTGGACTATTACAGGCATTTCATACAAGAACTGAAAGCGATACCGGACAAACTTTCCCTGGTTTTGAAAGATGAACATAAAATCAGAAATATCGCCAAGAGTATTTATAAGAGGGAGCAAGTGTTTTTTATCGGGCGAGGACCGGATGTGGGCGTTTCTTTCGAAGGTTCTCTCAAGCTGAAAGAAATCTCCTATATCAATTCTTTTGCCATAGCCGCTGGGGAACTGAAGCATGGAACCATCGCTTTGATCGAGCAGGGAACATTGGTAGTGGCGTTGGCTACTCAGGATAAGCTGTATGAAAAAATGCTGTCCAACATACAGGAAGTCAAGGCTAGGGGTGCCTGGGTTCTGGGGGTTGCCAAGGAAAACAACAGGGAGATCATGAAACAGGCTGATGAAGTGATTTTCATCCCTGATTGCATGGACGAGATCACCCCTTTGCTATCGGTGGTGCCTTTACAGCTGCTTGCTTACTATATCGCCAAGGAACGAGGCTGCGATATCGACAAGCCGAAGAATCTTGCAAAAAGCGTGACAGTGGAATAAAGAGAGAGCGGAATATAGATAATTGTTCCGAAAACGTTAAGGAACATTATAATAGACAGTTGGCAAAGATTTGATTTACGCTGACTGTCTATTTTATCAAATTGTGATCACCAATTTCAGTCTACCGATCGTGATGAATTGCTATATACCGGCCGATTCGTAATGGCTTATGCAAACAACGGGGCGCTGACGCTAAAATTTAGTTTACCGGCACACCCTATGGTATAATAATATATAGTGATTGAAAGCGGTTGCACGAAGAATTTGGTCGTAAGGAGATGGGTCTGATGATTAAGGTGAGGCTTCATGGATATCTGATATTTAAATCCGGGAATGATACCGGTATTGTAGAGTTCCAGCCAGTAGAAAGCTTGAAAATCATTGATATCATTCAGCGTCTATTAAAAGACGATTCGTATCTGTCTGTTGTAACCATCAATGGTGTCGTTGAAAATGATTACAATGCCATCTGCAAGGATGGAGATTTTATAGAAATATATCCGGTTTTTGGCGGCGGTTGAAAATGAGAGGGAGGTTGTTTTATGGCATTTGGTTACACGGGGAATATACTGAGAATAAACCTTACCGATAAAAAAATATCGGTGGAACAACAAGATGACCAATTTTACAGGACTTACATGGGCGGCAAAGCAATTATCGCGTACTATCTTCTCAAAGAAATTGACCCCAAAATTGATGGACTTGATGAAAATAATAAATTGATATTTGCGACAGGGGTCATGACCGGACTTCCTATGGCAGGCATGCCCAGATATACAGTTGGCGCAAAATCACCGTTGATAGACGGATTCGGACAATCAGAAGCAGGGGGCTTTTGGGGACCGGAACTGAAAAAAGCGGGTTTCGATGCGATTATCGTTGAAGGCAAGTCGGAAAAACCGGTATATATCAGCATTCGAGATCAGCAAGTAGAAATAAAAGATGCGCAGCATCTATGGGGAAAAGAAACCGGTGAAGTGCAAGAGATGATCAGAACTGAACTCAAGAATCCTCATGCGATAGTTGCACAGATCGGTCCGGGCGGAGAAAAGCTTGTACGATATGCGTGCATTACCAACAATTTGAAGCATTACAACGGAAGAAACGGCATGGGGGCGGTAATGGGTTCTAAAAACCTAAGAGCCATCGCAGTTTCCGGCACCGGTAAAATAGAGTTTCATGACCCTGAGGCTATACATAGAATCAGCAAAGATTTTTTAAGTATCATGATGGAGCACCCCCAGAGCCGGGGTCTTTATGACTACGGAACCTCGGGAGCGGTTGCAGCTTTGAGCCTTCAAGGGTATTTACCTTCATATAATTTTCAGATAGGCGAGTTTGAAGATGCGGAGCAAATAACAGGACAGAAATTGGTGGAGACACTCCTCAAGAAAAGAGAAGGCTGTTATGCTTGTGCACTGAAATGCAAAAGAGTTGTTGAAATAGATGAGGAAAATTGTCGAGTAGATCCTAAGTTTGGCGGGCCGGAATATGAGACGATCGCCGGATTCAGCTGCATTTGCGGCTGCAATGATTTAAAGATCGTATCAAAAGCCAATGAACTATGCAACCGTTATGGCATCGATACAATAACGGCTGCATTGACCATCTCTTTTGTGATGGAATGCTTCCAGAAGGGGATTTTGACATCAGAGGATACCGGCGGCATAGAAGTGAATTTTGGAGACAGCGCAGTAATTTATAAACTGATAGAAATGATAGCTAAAAGAGAAGGCTTTGGTGATCTGCTTGCAGAAGGAAGCTTCCGGGTCGCAGAAAAAATAGGCAGGGGAAGCGAACTGCTTGTTATGACCAGCAAAAAGCAGGAAACTGCATCCTTGGACGGCAGAACAAAAGCCGGTCTTATACTTGCTTATGGTTCAGCCGAAAATGGACCTGATCATATGTATGTGATCCATGACCAGATGCTTGCAAAAGCAGGTGCCATTGTTGATGAATTATCGGCGATCGGAGTTTCACAGCCTGTGGATACATTGGATTTTGGCTGGGAAAAAGCACGAGTATTCAAGGCCCTGTCAGAGTGGACCAGCTTTATGAATAGTGCCGGAGTCTGTATTCTGGCTGTGATGCCAAGGGGTGCAGTTTCAGCGCAAACAGTGGTTGATTTATTGCGTGCAGCTACCGGCTGGAATACCAGTCTTGATGAAATACTCAAAGCAGGAGAAAGGGCTATTGCCATGGGCAGGATGTTCAATATTGCCTGCGGAATGACCAAAGAAGATGATTTCCCGTCGCCAAAGCATTTTTTGCCGCTGGTAAACATCAAAGCACCATCTTTTAAGGTTGATAGACAAGAGTATGACGATTTACTGGTGAAAATGTATAAAATCAGAGGCTATGGTGAAGACGGTGTGCCGTCGGAAGCAAAGCTCCATGAATTGAGCATTGGTTGGCTGGCCTGAATGGAGCTGGCGCAGCAGTGATAGCAGCGGGGGTGTTAAATTGAAGTTTGAATTAAAATATGGGAAAGACCATGTGGAATTTGAAATAGAAGAAAAAAACTACATGTGTTCATTACTTCCAAATGAAATTGAATTTGAACTAAAAGGTGAAGAAGAAGTAAAAAGAGCACTGGAAAACCCAATAGGAACAAAACGACTGAAAGATATCGTAAAACCCGGAGAAAAAATAGTAATTGTAACAAGCGACATAACAAGGCCGATGCCCAGCAAAGAAGTTCTTCCGGCGGTGATCAATGAATTGAAGCTGGCGGAAGTACAAGAAAAGGACATCACCATCGTAATGGCTCTTGGAAGTCATAGAGGTCATACGGAAGAAGAAAAAAAGGCCTTGGTTGGAGAAGTGGTATACAATAGTGATGTAAATATCATGGACAGTGATATGAACAGATGTATAAACTTGGGGAAATGCAAAAATGGAACTCCGGTAGACATATTTGAACCGGTAGCAAAGGCAGATAGAATCATTTGCATGGGCAACATAGAATATCATTATTTTGCGGGCTATTCAGGTGGTGCAAAAGCATTGATGCCGGGGGTGTCGAGCCATGCTGCGATCCAGGCGAACCATTCAAATATGGTGAAAAAGGAAGCTTATGCTGGGAACCTTGAAACAAATCCTGTAAGGCAGGATATCGACGAAGCCGGAGAGTACATCCATATAGACTTTATTGTCAATGTCATCTTAAACAGCAAAAAGGAGATCGTAAAAACCGTAGCCGGACACTATCTTAAAGCCCATAGAGAAGGCTGCAAAGTATTGGATGAATTATACGGAATACAATTAGAGAAACAAGCGGATATCGTGATCGTGTCTCCGGGTGGATTTCCAAAGGATATAAATCTTTATCAAGCGCAAAAGGGACTGGACAATGCGAAACAAGCGGTTAAAGATGGCGGGATCATTTTACTGGTAGCCTCGGCCAAAGAAAAATTTGGTGAAAGCACTTTTGAAGAGTGGATGCTTAGTAAGGAACCCCATGAAATGATAAAAGAAATACAAGAAAATTTCAAGTTGGGCGGGCACAAAGCAGCAGCGATAGCTATGGTTTTGCAGAAAGCGAAGATTTATATGGTGTCGGATTTAGAAGATGATTTAATAAGAAGAATTCATTTAATGCCATTTAAAACGGTACAAGAGGCTATCGATGCAGCATTGACGGAACTGGGGGACGGATCACAGATCATGATAATGCCTGCTGCCGGATCAACATTAGCAAGATATCATTAAAAATGCTTTTTATATTTTGAGGCTTGGACTAGGAGTACACCCAGCAATATAACAAGACCGGAAAAAATGATATCAGCGGTTAGGGGCTCCTTGAGAATCAGATTCCCAAGAATTATTGCAATCGGGGGATTTACGTAAGCATAGGTCCCGACCCTTGCCGCAGAACATTTTTGCAGCAGGAATAAATAGGAAAAATATCCAATCAGCGATCCGAATACAATTAAATAAAGGATCGCTAACAAACTGCCTGAATCGACAGAAAGCTTTGAAAGATCACCTTGTGAAACACC
Organism: uncultured Clostridia bacterium; assembly: GCA_937889655.1. Lineage (GTDB taxonomy): Bacteria > Bacillota > Clostridia > Peptostreptococcales > Anaerovoracaceae > CALBZG01. The sequence continues at coordinate 5,782 of CALBZG010000202.1, read as the reverse complement.
GAAAATTAAAAGAGCGATCCCGCCGGCAAGCATCTGGACAGTTACGCCGCCCACCATTGAACCGCTATACACAAAAGTCTTTGAATATACTGAGCCACATGCCCATAAAAAGGCGGCAAGTATGACAACCATAAAACCTAAAGCGTTAATAGAAGTACTATCGCTACCGGGAATAACAAGCAGAGCAACACCGAAAAATCCAATAAATAGACCAAGCCACCCCATAAAATGCAGCTTGTCGTTTTTTAGAACAAAGAATTCTATGAGGGCCATAAAAAGCGGAACACATGCGATCAATAGGGAGGCAATGCCTGAATCCAGCCACTGGACCCCATAAGCCAGCAAACCATTGCCGCCAAACAGCAATAAAACACCAACGGAGGCATGATGGATCAAATCTTTTTTGTTGCTTGGAAGAGAATGGCCTTTGATCAAAGCATAAATCAATAAAATGATGCCTGTCAGAGTAAATCTGGTGCCTGAAAAAAGCAGCGGAGGAAACTGAGCTATACCTATTTTTATGACAACATAGGTAGAGCCCCATATAAAATAAATAGCAGCAAAGGCTGCTATAATAAGAAATTGCTCTTTAGTAAGAGATGCCTTCAAAGTCTTTCTCCGCTACAGTGTATTAATAAAAATAAAGGTGCAGTTGCATTGATGTAACCGCACCTTTTTATTGGCCATTCTATATTTTTTTCGTAAATAGCACCATTTTACTTCCGATCCCGTCATAGTCGGTATGGACCTGTATGCCATCCACTTCACAGTCGCCTTGATCAATACTGAATCCAACGGAAGTGTGAAAACCAATAGAGGTCTTGTTTACAATAGAGGTTACAAGATGGACGGTGTCTACGCCCATTTTTTTTACCTGGCTGTCAAAGTGCTGATACATTTTACGACCTATTCCCTGCTTCCTATATTCTGGATTCACACCAAAAAAGTGGATGTATGCTTCGTTTGAGTGCGCAGGCGAGATAAAACCCACAAGGAAAGCAAGCATTTCTCCGTTTTCCTCCATGATAAAGCTTGTTTGTCCAAAATGCTTGAAAAATAATCGTGGAAGCATATCAGCCATTTGACGGCCGCCCCACCAGTCATTGATCACGGAAATGACCTTGATATAGTCAGACTCTTCAGCGTTTCTTATAACCATACGAATACCTCCCGGAACAATAATATGATCAAGATAACTTTGCTATTTGTATAGATGAATAATAATTTCTTTTTATTGTAAAGTCAATCAGAGGCTCAAAAAAAGCACTAATAATAAGCACTAACAATAAGCTGGACGTAAGATGCAGAGCAACGTAAATTTTTCTGCGAGGATATGTATATATCGATAAAAAATGGATATATACAATTTATAACTCGTTCAGAGTCACAAATAAGTGTTTCATTTTCAGAATGTTCATGCTAAACTGAAAACATGAACTTGGTTTGATTGAGTGCAGCAATGCACCGGAAAGGAGCGTCGAGTATGCCTATGAAAACAGGAGCAGAGTATATAGAAAGCCTGAGAGAATTGAAACTTAACGTATATATGTTTGGAGAAAAAATCGAGTCACCTGTGGATCATCCAATCATCATACCATCAATGAATGCTGTAGCGTTGACCTATGATTTGGCGCTGGATCCTTTGTACGAGGATCTTATGACAGTCAAATCCCATATTACCGGAGAAAAAATCAATCTGTTCACTCATGTGTTCCAGAGTACTGCGGATCTGGTGCAGAAGGTAAAGCGTCAAAGGATGCTTGGCCAAAAAACCGCCTGCTGCTTCCAGCGCTGCGTAGGACAGGATGCTTTCAATGCGGTATATAGCACTGCCTTTGAGGTGGATCAGAAATATGGAACTGACTATACGAAGCGCTTTCTGAAATTCCTGGAGTATATTCAGAAAAATGATTTGGTGACCGATGGCGCCATGACGGATGTCAAAGGTAATAGAGGCTTGTCTCCAAGCGCCCAGGCAGATCCGGATCTTTACCTGAGGGTAGTAGAAAGAAGACCTGACGGTATCGTGGTCAACGGCTGCAAAGCCCATCAGACCGGCATCGTCAATTCCCATGAGGTTCTAGTAATGCCTACTATCGCCATGGAACCAGAAGACAAAGATTATGCAGTTTCGTTCTCGGTCCCAACGGATTCACCGGGTATCACTCTCATATACGGACGACAGTCCTGCGATACCAGAAAACTGGAAGGAACAGAAATGGATGTGGGCAACAGCCAGTTCGGGGGACATGAAGCCTTGGTTATCTTTGATCACGTTTTTGTGCCGAATGAAAGGATTTTCCTGAATGGCGAAACGGAATTTGTGGGGATGCTGGTTGAAAGATTTGCAGGCCACCATAGGCCAAGCTACGCATGCAAATGCGGCGTCGGTGATGTGCTCATCGGTGCAGCGGCCCTGGCTGCTGAATATAATGGCGCGGCCAAAGCTTCCCATATTAAAGACAAGCTTATAGAGATGACTCATCTCAATGAGACCATCTATTCATCCGCCCTGGCCTGTTCCTATGAAGGAAGTGCCACACCGTCGGGGGCCTATTTGATCGAGCTGCTGCTGGCTAATGTCTGCAAACAGAACGTGACCAGATTCCCTTATGAAATGACCCGTTTGGCGGAGGATATCGCAGGAGGGATGATGGTGACCCAGCCTTCCGAAAAAGATTTCAGAAGCGAAGAGATAGGCCATTATATTGAGAAATATTTGCGTGGCGTAGACTCGGTGCCGACAGAGAATCGCATGAGGATCATGAGGCTCATAGAGAACCTGACGCTGGGCACCGGGGCTGTGGGATATCGTACCGAATCCATGCATGGAGCGGGATCCCCTCAAGCACAGAGGATCATGATAGCCAGAATGGCCAATCTGGAGCACAAGAAAGGGCTGGCCAAAACAATCGCTAAAATTAAAGATTAGTTATATTTTCAAGACCAGGAAAGGAGATAAAAATGATGTTATGGAAATGTACAGTATGCGGGTTCCTTCATGAAGGTCCGGAAGCACCGGATGCCTGCCCTAAGTGCGGAGCGCCGAAAGAAAAATTTGTTCTGATGTCCGAGGAGGATGCCAAAAAAGTTTTCGATTCGGATCGTACCAACGATATCCACATGGAAATCATCGCACTGGCAATGAAAATCAAGGAATTGGCTAAGGAAGGCATTGAAATCAATCTGGACCCTCCTTGTGTGGATCTGTTCAAGAAAGCCCACGATGAAGCCTGGGTTATCAAACAAAGAAGCAAAGCGGAAATCGCAGGTCATGTAGCTAAAGGCAAATGGTAAAAAATCGTTTAACGGAGCCCCGAACCGGGGCTCTTGTTGATGGAGGAACGATGATATATGGATAAATTGAGAATTGTTCATAAAACAGTCACAGGGAAAAATGCGTTCGATGGAGCCGGAGTGAAACTGGTTCGTGTGATCGGCTATAGAGACACCAGGGATTTTGATCCCTTTCTTATGCTGGACGCCTTTGATTCAAAGAATCCGGAGGATTATACCAAGGGGTTTCCTTGGCATCCTCATCGTGGAATAGAGACGGTGACTTATTTAATCCAAGGTGAAATCGAGCATGGAGACAGCTTGGGGAACAAGGGGCGCATCATGGATGGAGATTGCCAGTGGATGACCGCTGGATCCGGTATCATCCATCAGGAGATGCCGAAACCTCGGCAGCGTATGCTGGGAGCCCAGCTTTGGCTCAATCTTCCGGCAAAAAAGAAGATGACAGAACCGGCCTACGGAGACATAAAAAGCGAAAAGATCCCCGTCATCGAAGCTGATGGGAGCAGAGTCAGGATCATAGCGGGAGCCTATCGGGGAATCCCCGGAGCTTTCGAAGGGAAATACGTCAAAGCCACCTATCTGGATGTGGAGATCCCTGCGCAAGGGGAATGGGCATACAACGGGGATCCGGAATCCACATTGTTTATTTACATCATTAGCGGCGAAGGCCGTTTCGACCCGGAATATACCGAAATCGTCGATGAAAAGCATGCCGTACTGTTTACGCAAGGCGAGACGATGCGAGTCAAGGCCACCCGGGCGGGCATTCGATTTTTGCTATTCTCTGCACGACCCCTCAGGGAACCGATCGCCTGGGGCGGACCGGTGGTCATGAACACCGCCGAGGAACTGGACATTGCTTTTCAGGAGCTTGAAGAGAATGAGTTTATAAAAAAGCATGGTTGAGAATCAACATGCTTAATTATAAACACGCTTAAAATGAACATGCACAAAGATAAACAGATTCAGCGATAAGGGGGCCGATGAACCAATGGGCTCCCTTTTCTGATGGATAATCTCCAGGGAGCCTGTTTTTCATAAAAACAGAGCGATGAATATTGAGGATTATCGTTGGAATGACAAAGAATTATTGAAAATTATAGCAAAATGCACATTAAATTGTGTTATTATATCCATGTATGCTTGGACTCAAAAGGAGATTAAGGATGAAGGATTACGAGATTAGAAATATAGGCCTGGCAGAAAGCGGGCGCATGAAAATAGAATGGGTCAAAAATAATATGCCGCTGTTGTCGGCATTTCACGAAGAATTCAGCAGAACACGGCCTTTCGAGGGGGTCAGAATTTCCCTGTCTGTTCATCTGGAAGCGAAAACTGCATATTTGTGCAAGGTGCTGGAAGCCGGCGGAGCTGAAATGGCAGTTACGGGGAGCAATATCCTTTCGACGCAGGATGATATCGCGGCTGCGCTGGCTGTGGACGGCATGAAGGTATTTGCATACCATGGTGCGACGGTGGACGAATATGACAGGCATATCGAGATGACGCTGGCGCATAAGCCGAACATTATCATTGATGATGGCGGCGACCTGGTGGGCATGGTCGTTGCCGAGTTTCTGGGGGCCGACGCGGTGGTGGTGCCGATCAGTTGCAATGACGCCATTGACCGCGGCGCGTTGAAAGCGGCGCTCGAACCCAAGACGCGCATCGGCTCGCCCTTCGTGATTGCGGGCATGGATCGCGCCCGCGCGAAAGGCCGCCGGGTGGTCTGCGGCTGGGAGGCGAATGGCGGTTTCCTCCTTGGCTCCACGCTCGAACGCGACGGACGGACGCTCCCGGCGCTGCCCACGCGCGACGCCCTGCTGCCCATCCTGGCGGTGCTGTTCGCCGCCGCCGAACAGCAACTGCCCCTGACCGAGTTATTCGCGCGCCTGCCGCGCCGCTTCAGCCGCGCGGCGCTGCTCCGCCGGTTCCCGCGCGCCGCCAGCCTGAAAATATTGCAAGCCTTTTCGGTGGACGATGCGCGGATTGCCGACGCGGTCTTTGAGCGCGATGGCCTTTCCTTGCTTGACCCGGAGCGAAACCCCGTTCCCGCCGACGAACCGCTGGTGGAGAGGTTTCAGGAGATTCGCGCGCGGCTGGGGGAATTTTTCACGCGCGCGCAAGGCTTTGGCGAAGTGGCGCGCCTCAATTACACGGACGGCGTGCGCGTTTACTTCAGCAACGGCGATGTCGCCCACGTGCGTCCCTCCGGCAACGCGGACGAGTTGCGGATTTACGCCGTGGCGGACAGCCCGGAACGCGCCGATACCATCGCCCGCCTGGGCGTGGCCGAGCCTGATGGGATATTGAGACGAATGGAACAATTTACATCGCGAGGACCGTAGCATAGGAGGCGCAAATCAAGTTTTGGACAGTTCAAGAGGGCGTTCGCGCGCTTCCCCCTCACCCCGGCCCTCTCCCCAAGGGAGAGGGAGAATCGTCGTCCGCCAGGTGGCGAAAACTGCCGGGTTATTATCGT
>CALBZG010000201.1 GCA_937889655.1 uncultured Clostridia bacterium | reverse complement strand
TCTATCACAGTCTCTGCATCGGTTGAGATCTCACCCACGGGAAGCAGAATAGCTCCTGGTATGTGGCCGTCCATGAATTCTTCAGGCGTCCTAACATCCACCAGAATGATGCCTTCCTCGCTATCCAGTCTGCCCTTTGCATCTTCCGCCTTGATCATGATAACGCCTGTCGCATCGTTATCTGTCCCGGGTTCTTGATTAGCAGCGCAGCCTGATGCCAGCATCACAAATATCATTAAAAATACCAGCAATATTTTTTTCATTGTTCAGCCCTCCCCCAATTTATCCTCATGCTCAAACCGGACGTGGCATAAGATTGTCGCGTCCGGCTGGCTGGATTTTAGTATATCATAATATTGCCGTGGGGATAACAGACATTTTTCGTGCCTCTGGTCATGTACTTCTTTTTACCTCACTAATACAGTCGCAATACACTATATTAAAAGGAGGCAATTAAACCAACATACGCGAATTTAGCGAAAGTTGAGTTCCATAAAGCCGCTCAAATCCGATACACGTAGAAAATGAAAACATACGTTGATTATGCCTGTTGGGTTACACTTTATAAGGCTATTTCCGTTCAGTCAATCCATCAGTAATCTGCTTAAAAAAATCCGCACTCCAAATATCCAGAACGCCCGTATCCCGTATAAAAGGGATTACATCTCCTTTTGCCTGCTTATAATCAATTGAATCAAATCGATCGCGAAGCATGTTCTGAATGTCAGATAGCTCAAATTTCGTATCCTCTTTTATGTGCCCCGATTGAAGCAGCCTGGCTCTCAAATGTTTTCGATTGAACGAAATCCCTTTTGAGAGGTAAAACACATAGTCATATAAATCCCGTCCCTTGACTCGGGTTTTCCAGGCACGTCCGATTACAGCATGGAGCTTACCAGCGAATAAGGACGACGCATCATATAGGTTCACTTCATAGGGGACAGGTTGTAACCGATATTTACGTTCAAAAGTCGCATATTCTGGCGGATTCACATCGATCTCAAACTTGATTTTAGTAAGTTCGGTGTTTGAAACACCTGAAAACTCCTTGTCCGCAGAATAAAACATCAGTAAATGTTCTTTGGTGTTTGCTTTCAAAAAAGCTGATTGAATATTTGAGTCGGAAGATTTTTGTTTATCGTCAATCATAACGTTGAGCCCATACGCTCTGACCGCCTTCTCCAAAGCAGGGAAATATGATTGGATCTCAAAATCATCCTCCGCACGCATCAGCGAAAAGTCTAAATCCTCCGAGAAACGGTCCAGGCCATAGAATATTCTTAATGCCGTACCTCCATAAAATGCAGCCTTACTAAAAAAGCCTGCCCTGCTTAGTTCGCATAGAACTATTTCCTGCATTACTTCTTTCATCGCATTTTTCTGATCATACACAGTATGCGCCTTATATGTTTGGATCATTTGTTCCACTAATGTGTTCATTTAAGCATCCTCCGCATTAGGCCGTATAACTTCTTCACATTTCTACACGGGTACCGTTCTGCCAGTATCCCCAGATTTTCAAGATTTATCTTCTTAAACTCATGTTCATCAATCCGCAGATCAACAAATAAAAGATTCTTGAGCTCTTCGTAATTGGCAACAGGCCCCATCTTATACAACTGGTCGCAGAGCGCTTTTTCTCTTGATGCTATTATAAATGAATAGCTGCCTTCCTCTACTATTTCAAGCCCCATGGAATAGACTGATGATGGAACATCCATGTACGTATATGTCCCAAAGTGGTTAATAAATGTCTTCTTTTTTTTCTTTTCAAAGGTTGCTGATGTAAATGTATAAACAGCTTCTGGAATCATCCCATAATATCCAAGCGCAAATTCAAATGACAAATAAGAGGGGCCATAAATACTTCCTGCCAGTAGATAACCGGGGGTCGATCTGTCTGTCTCATAAAGTCCCTTGGTGATTTGTATATATTCTCCTTCTCGAACCATGCGTGTCAATTTGTCCGCCGGACTAGCATATTGACGCAGTTCATTCAGAATCATTGCCGTTGTTATTATCATATTTTCACCTCATAATCGTATTTTACTCGATAATCCGGTGAAAATCAACCATCTTTTTTATTCATTTTACATTTCATGCAAACAAATAAAAGTTATTGTTGCTAAAATAAATTTGACTGGCTCATAAAATGCCATTGATCAAACGAACCTGATCCCCGGTCTTTAGACCCGCCCCATTGGCTTCATCCGTGTCTATATGAAACTCCAGGGAATACATCGGATCGATCCTGACCACGACATTTTTGAAAATCAGACCTCTTGGCCCCTCCGATTCTATCATGACCTGCTGCCCCTCCGACAGGTGGAGCTCTTTAGCTTCTTCGGGATTCATATGCAAATGCCTCATGGCCGCAATCACGCCTTCCTTCAGGTCATACGCCCCCTTAGGCCCTATCAGTTTTATCGCAGGAGTGTTTTCAACGTTCGCTGATATTCTGACAGCAGGGTCGACGCCGATGGATATGGAGCTAGTCAAAGTCAGTTCGACCTGCGCCTTTGCCCTTTCCGGCCCCATGACTCTGACCCCATGAAGCGTACCCTTCGGTCCTTCCACGCTGATGGTCTCATTACTGACGAATTAGTCCGGCTGCTGGATATTCCGGAGAAAAGTCAATTGGTACCCCTGCCCGAAAAGCACATCGATCTGCTCTCTGGTCAAGTGCGCATGTTTGTTAGAAACTCCTACGGTGATGGTTTTCATTCTTTCGGCCTCCCAATACTCTATTGGAAACTATTGTATCATAACCGGAATTCATTTGTAATTCCAATTGCTATTGATATAATATATTGGTTGAAACAGATCAATTTTGAGTCCCGAGGAGAAATTCCATGAAAAGATATGAACATAAGACACAATATTACGAAACGGACCAGATGGGCATCATCCATCATTCAAACTACATCCGTTGGTTTGAAGAAGCCAGGATCGATCTTCTGGAAAAACTGGGGATCGGATATGCGGAAATGGAGCAGCAAGGCATCATCAGCCCTGTTCTCGGATTGTCCTGCGAATATAAGAAAAAAACCTATTTCGGTGAAACCGTTGAAATCGCTACCCGTCTTACAAGCTTTACAGGTATGAAATTCAACTTCAGCTATGAAATCTATGATAAGGACTCCGGCGAGCTCCGCTGCACCGGAGAAACACGGCACTGCTTTCTGGACAAGGACGGTAATCCTCTGAGGATGAAATCAAAATATCCGGAAATCTATCAAACGATGATGGCTGATCTGGAGAAGCATAAATGATAGTGAGAGTCAAATGATCTACTTCTTCGGGAACCAAGGGATGAACATGGATACTTTCTCTCTATACTCTTCATAAGATTTCCCGAAGTCTTTCAGCAGTCTCTTTTCTTCCGACAATTTAACGAAGATCAGCATGAACGTCATGAACAATAAAACAACGATGATGGCCGCAATCGAGTTCAGATAGACTGCAAATGCAAAATATATCAGGCATGCGCCGAACAGCATCGGATTCCTGGTGTATTTGTATGGTCCGGTTACCACAAGATTTTTTGTTTTGGGGCTGATTTCAAGATTGCCGATTTGCAAGGGCCCGCCTTCCCCAATGGTGTTCTGCACAATGATCGACCAAATCCCAAAAATAGCACCGCTCAAGAACAAGATGCATATCAGTACGATTTGTGCCGGCGCTGACTTTATTAATTCGATGCCGATGATGGGATCGAAATGTTTCGCTGCGCGGTAAATCCCATAGGGAATGAGCAGCAGCACGATGGAGCCGCCGAATATATAACCGATTATTTGCTGTTGCTCTCTTTTCATGATCAAGACTTCCTTGCAGTTATTAGGTGATCGTTCGCTTGTACAAGCAGGGGCTAGAATATCTTCGGTGCAAAGATCATGATCCCGATTATGGCTGATGCGATGGCCAGGGCCAGCACTGCGCCGGCGGTGATGTCCTTTGCCAGCTTTGCGTTCTCGTTTTGGTACGGGATCAACTCGTCGATGATTATTTCGATGGCAGTATTGATCATTTCGCCAGCTATGACTATTCCGAACAGTATAATACATACGATCCATTCCGCTTTGCTGATCTCCAGAGCTAGCCCCGCAAAAATAACAAGGGCCATGGCTGATACATGGATCTTCATATTGCGTTCCCTTTTAATGGCGTTGAAAAGCCCTGCAAAAGCGCACTTGAAGCTTCGAAGCAAGCTATGATTATTCCTGTCTGTCCGATTATCCAAAGTTACCACCTATCCGATTAAATATTTTGTCAGGTCGCCACGCTATTTTTCTTCCTAGGACCATCCTTGTCGCTTTCAACACCACTTCGTAGCCATTCTCCCGGTAAAAACGAAGTGCTGCTTCATTATCGGCAGGGAGTGCAGCTCGCTGGGTATACGCACAACGAAGCTTCAGCAATTCGATGCCCGCTTCCGGATCCTGGGCCAGCACTTGGCCTTCGATAAAGTTGGGAAGGTAAAAACCGCGCATACCTTGTTTCCCCTGATAAATGAACCCCTCGTGCCAATAGTCCGCCAGCAAAGCCTGACGGCCTTCTCCCGTTGCTTTTCGGTCCAGCTTTGAAATCTCAGGGAAGTATTCAGGCGTGATTGGCAGGATATTGTTTGAGGTCTCGAAGTGCAGGGCTTTATCGCTCTTTAAATACAGGTATTTAGTCTCTTCTTCAAATCCCGCTTTTTTATATACCGGATATCCCAATTCTGTGGCGATCAGAAGAATGGTTTCATGACCCAACACCTTCAAATATCTGCATAACTCATCCACGATGAAACCGCCAATACCCTGATTCCTATATCCGTCTGACACAATGATATGGGCCAGCCACCCGGTTTTTTCATAGGAAATGGCAGCGCCGACTCCGACTATATCATGATCGATTTCCAGCTTGATAGGATGGCAGAAGGTGCTTTTGATATAATACGCAAAAATGGGTTTTATATCCGGCCAGGTCTCCGGCTGGAGTTTGCCGATCCTTTCAACATCTTCGCTTGCAAATGGCTGTAAAATCATAGGCCTCTCCTTGCATTTAAATCGGGGTTTATCGCCACGCTTATCTATTATCCACTTTTTCAGGATAGAGATCATGATTTGCCAAACGGTTCCAGGCAACCTCTTCCCACCTTGTATTCAGCTTACCATAATTACAGTAAGGGTCAATGGAAATCCCGCCCCTTGGAGTGAATTTACCCCAAACTTCAATATATTTCGGATCCAAAAGCGCAATCAAGTCCTTCATGATGGTATTGATGCAGTCTTCATGAAAATCTCCATGATTGCGGAAACTGAACAAATACAGCTTCAGCGATTTGCTCTCCACCATTTTCTCTTCCGGTACATAAGCGATGGTGATCGTTGCAAAATCAGGCTGTCCGGTGATCGGGCAAAGGCTGGTAAACTCCGGGCAATTAAACTTTACAAAATAATCATTCCCCATGTGT
>CALBZG010000200.1 GCA_937889655.1 uncultured Clostridia bacterium | reverse complement strand
TGGCGATTTCCAGAATCAACTCTTCCGGGTCAGTTCCTTTGGTGATATAGGTGTAAGCGCCGTCTTTCATAGCTTGTACTGCTTTTTCAATGGTTCCATAGGCCGTCATGATAATTACCTCCACAGGGATACCTTTTCTTTTGATATACTGCATCAAAACGTCGCCGTTCATTCCAGGCATCATAAGATCCGTCACGACAAGATCATAATCCGATTTGCCCATCAATTCCAGCGCTTCGCTACCGCTATTGCATGTTGTGACCTGATAGCCCTTGGACATCAAGATCATTCTTAAAACATCGCAATAATCCTGCTCGTCATCCACCACTAATATATTAAAAATAGTGTTGATCAATTTGAAATTCCTTTCTATTATGATAATATTTGATATTCGTTTACTCTAAAGGCAAGGTGATAGTAAATGTGGTGCCAACGCCCGGTTCGCTCTCCAGGTCGATGGTTCCGTTCATTTTCTGAACTTCGTTATAAACGATATAAAGACCAAGCCCGTTTCCTTCACGTTTTTCTTTTGTTGTAAAAAACGGGTTATAGACCTCACTGATAAGCTCCGGTTCGATTCCGATTCCGTTGTCGCTGATAGATATTGAAAAATCTGTCGTACTTTTTAACAATTTGATATCTATTATACCATTTATTTTGCTGGCATCGATAGCATTTGATATTAGATTGATCAAAACAATATCCAATGATTCAACACATATATTGACTTTGAAATCATCTTCGCAAAAGATATTGACGGCTTTCAAGTTTTCTTTGAGTTTCATTTCATTGAGCAATATCATGGAATCGATATGTTCTCTGATATAGATCTCTTCTTTTTCGCTGCTGGATATTCGGGAAAAGTTCAAGAGATTGTCAATGATCCTGCCCGAAGCGTCCAGGCATTTTTCTATGATCTGAATCACTTTCATCAACTTTTCCTTATCGATAGGCTCCATATGCTTGATGACATAGCAATAATTTCTTATGATCCCCAGAGGGTTTCTGATCTCATGAGCGACTCCTGCTGCCAGCTGCCCGATAGCGATCATTTTATTGCCCTGCAGCATCTGCCTTTCAGCCGCTCTCAAACCTGTAACGTCGCTGGCCATAAACAGAATTTTTACCGTTTTCCACTTTTGGTTTTCAATCGGGAAAGTGTTGATCTCAATTATACGTCTTTTGATTGATATTTCAAGACTTTGACCAGCCCTGTTCTTAACAGTTTCATCGATGACATTATTCAGCATTTCTATAGTATCTTCCGGAAAAGCATCGATAGAAGCAATATTCTTTCCTAACATTTCGTTTTTCGATACTTCAAGGAAGCGGAGAAAAGCCTTGTTTATGGCCAGAATATAGCCGTTTTCATCCAGCTCCGCCATATAGTAAGACACTCCGTTGAACGTTGTATCCATCTCCTTTTGGCTTGCTACGAGCTGCTCCATTCGTATGCTCAACTCATCATAAAGATTCTTGTTGGATTGATAGTAAATAAAAAGTGCGCATAATACAGATGCGATCATGATCAATAGAATCAGCGATGTTTCCTTAAACATATCTTCTTTTGCAAAAGAGGATGGCAAACCAAACCACTTCCCTTGAAGTTGTCTCAGCATGCGATCCAGATCCGTACTGTTAACGATATTGTTTATGGTGTAAAAGAAAATCTTTGAAGATCTGTCCACCGCTATGCATACATTTTTTTCGTAGATCGAAACGCAAAGATCATGATACCGATCATAAGCGGAATTTTTGATAAGGGTGTTTGCTATAGCCGTTTCATTTCCAATAATCAAGTCTGCGTTCGTCTCCAAGGCCATTTCAACGGCCTTCTCAACGCTATTTGCTTCAACGAGGTTGATCTTGACTCCATTGTATTTCAGACTGTCTTTTGCGTTTTCAGTTAATTCTCCGGATATGCTTATTCCGGAGAGACTCTTCTGGTGGAACAACTCATCATTTGTTTTTGCTGTAGTAATAAACATGGAACCGTTGACTTGAAATACGGGTTTTGTGACACTGATCTGTTCGATATTATCTCTCAGACTTTCTGTTACCAGTAACGCCATGCAATGGATCTGTTCGTTTTGTTCAAGTAATGTCCAGGCTGGCTGGTTTTCCTGCTGAGGCACATAAACCAGTTTGATATCCTTGCCTATCGAACCCCAGACTTTGGCCATGTAGTCATATAAGAAACCACCATAGGTATTCGTATCTTCGTCATAAACCGTTAAATATTTCATGTCATCACTGAATCCGATATTAATGATATCCAAGTTCCTCATCAATTCGGTCTGCTTCTGGCTTAGAACAATTTTGTTTTCGCCCGAGTCTTTAATATTATAAGAATCATCTAAAACAGAAAATGCAGCCATGACAACGATAAATAGTATGATCGAAAGAATGATGATGGTATCTTTTTTCATTTCAAGAATTCCCTCCGTGCAAATTCTTCCCCAAAAATCAATAATTCCCGGTCTCTTTTACTTTGTGCGCCATGTTGAAATCTGGCGATAAAGATAAATAATGTGCCTATAATGATCCAAACCCCGATTATTACAAGCTCTTCGGCGATCAGAGATTTTATCATTGTATTATAGGCGATGAGAAGGAAATACAAGGCAGACAAAATAACAGCCGCAACACCCACATATTTACCACCTTTCACTCTAAAAGGCCGGTTCAGATCCGGTTCTTTGACCCTTAATAGCATAAACGCCAAGGCAACCAGAAAATATGTGAATAAAGTACAAAATGCACTGGCATTGAAAAACCATAAAAAAGCATTTTCTCCAAGCAATGGAGATACGACACAAACACCCCCTACAAGAAATGTTGCCGCCCATGGTGTCCCGTATTTTTTATGAAGTTTTCCGAAAATAGATGGGAGCATTTTGGCCCTTCCCATGGCGAATATTAGCCTTGTAGAAGCCATAAAAAAACCATTCCAACAGGTAAGTATGCCGAGAATGCCTCCCAGCACAACTATTTTCCCAAATGTATTATCCCCAAAAGCATAGGTTATTACATCAGCAGCGGGAGTCAATCCAGATACTCTTATCTCCGGCGGCGCTGCTGCAGATACGCCGATTATGATCGCGATATACCAGATCACAGCCATGATGATACAAGCCAGGATCATACGTCCGGCAGCTTTAAGCGGAATATTCATTTCTTCCGCCGACTGTGGTATGACATCAAAACCGATCAGCATAGAAGGGACCATCAGAATAACATAGGCAAATCCATCGACTGAAGTGAACAAAGGGCCAATATTTTCTGCCGAGCCAAAAGTGATGCCTCCAAAAAGTATAATGAAACCGACGATCAGAAATCCGGCAGTAGCCATGACTTGAAAAATCATAGCCGGCCTCGAAGCGAACAGATTGAGTAACACCATGATAACAGCGCAGAATATACCGATTGCCGCCCAAGATAAATAGACTAAATTCCCAGCTATATCCCATAAATGGAAAAGGTCTGGAATAGGCAGAAGATAATCCAAAGCGGTTGCGATGGCTATGCTCTCCCATGCAGCTACTGAGATATAGGCAAAAGACATGGTCCATCCTACTGCCCAAGCCATATGATAACCTAATGTCCTGAAAACATAGACTATTTCACCGCCGGCTAAAGGCAAAGCGGCAGTCAGTTCACCATAGGTGATCCCGATAATGAATATGACAACCGAGCCCGACAAGAAAGCCAGAATAGAGCCAAGAAAGCCTGCTTTGGTGACCCAAGTGGTCATTACCATGACCCAGCTCCACCCCACCATGGTGCCGAAACCCAAAGCTAATATATCAGTCCGGCCCAATGCTCTGGAAAAACCATTTTTCTTTTCGGCTGTGCTGCTGTTGCGAATTCTATTTTTCAAAAGTAAATCCTCTGTTAATAATATAATAAGGCAAACATTATAAGCGCCACCCCACCATTATACATTATTATGGATTGATTTTTAATTAATATTTTACACATAATTTTTCTGGTAAAAACAAGCCGAGTATTATATAATTAAACCTATTATAATACTGATAGGAGTTGATAAAAATTGAGCTACAACTGTCCTCATTGCAATAAACCTGCCATTTCGGTCTTTAAAAGATTTTTTCTTAGGAGATATATGACTTTTAATTGCAAGTCATGTGGAACTCAGCTTAGAATAAACCAAAGATACAAACTCCGCGGAGCAATAGGTGTTTTTATAGTATGGTTTGTAATTACTCTTGCTGCCAGCTATTTTCCTTTCAGCACCGTTGTAAAAGTCATTTTATATCTAATGTTCCTTTTTGCAGCAATTTCTATTTACAATTTATCCATTCCTTTTGAAGAAGTTGAACAAGTGCAAGAGCAAGACAATAAACAAGATAGTAAAAATTAATTTTTTAAATTTATCGGAGTATACTTAAAAGAGACAGAGTGAAATCTGTCTCTTTTAATTTACATTACATATAATGTATTTATATATGCTGACTATACAATTTAAAATACCGGCAGTGAGTATGAACTCTCTGCCGGTAAAACATAACGTTTTATTCTGCTTTTCCCGTTCCAACTATTGGCGCAGGTCTAAATTAATAAAGTTTCTTTGGTTTTTCACCAAATATTTGTTCATATCTCCATTCACGAGTAACTGCACCATATTGTGATTTAGCCCAAGTGGAGAAAATTACACCAAGGATGATCCAGCCAAGCATCAGAGCCCATTCATAAGGCCAAACGAGAGCGGATGGCATACCAGGCAGGAAGATTACGCACATAAAGGCACAAGCCAACATGCCGCCCCAACCCATTAGAGTACCCAAAGGAGCTCTGTACGGTCTTTCGAGATCAGGCTCAAATTTACGTAATTTAATAAATGCATAGCATACGAAGAACCATGAGAATACGATACCGGCACTACCTGCATCGATGAGCCATACGCCGACTTTTCTTCCAAGAAGCGGAGTAAAGCAAGTGATAACGCCGATCAATATTACTGCATTGTAAGGAGTCTTGTACTTAGGATGGATCTTTCCAAGGAATTCCGGAAGCATCTTCGCTCTAGCCATAGAGCTGATAGCACGAGCACCACCCATAAAGAATCCGATCCAGGAAGTCATGATGCCGCAAAGACCGCCAGTTATGATTGCAAGTGTAACACCCCTGCCATAAATTGCAACTGCTGCTTCCAGAGTAGCAAGACCGTTTGCGTCAGCGTATGCGATCTCTTCATTGTTCAGAGCCATTCCAACACCGAAGGTGATCAATCCATACCATGCTGTAGCAAGTACAACGGATAACATGAGGATTTTTCCTATAAGTCTATAAGGAAGATTGATTTCCGCAGCAGTCTGCGGAATAACGTTGAATCCAACAAATGCTAGTGGAGTCATTCCTAATACAAGGAAAAATCCTTTTGCATCAGTAAACATAGGTGCGATGTTACCGGCATCGCCCATTGTGACAGTTCCGCCAACAAATACGATACCAACAATTGCCAGAACTGCTGTCAAAACCTTGTTAACCAAAGCTGCTATCGAAACACCTCTGTAGTTCAAGAATGTGAAGATTATAGTGCCTATTACGCCTACGGCTACCCAGCTCGCGTATACATCCCAACCTGCAACGGTCCAAATATATCCGTGTTTGTCATAGCCCGGGAACACATAAGCAAGTACAGTCGGGAATGCTACTGTTTCAAAAGCTGAAACGGAAACACAACCGAAAATGATAAACCACTCAGCTATAAATGCCTGTCTGTTACCTAAGGTTCTAATTGAGTAAGCCAATTCTGCGCCGGCAACCGGCATGGCTGGAGATAATTCTGCATAACAGAACGCTACGAATGTAACGATTACAGCTCCTGCTAAAATAGCAGCAATTGCTCCGCCTACGCCTGCTGCTAAGATCCAGGTACCGGTGGTCCAAACCCACATCCAACCTATCATTGCACCAAAGGCTAGAGCCAGGACGTCGCCCTTATTCAGAACTTTTTCAAATCCTTGATTCTGAGTTGTCATATGCAATACTTCCTTTCCAATAATAATAATGATAATTGCCTACGTTAAACATCTTGATTGCTTCTTCCATTTCACCTCCTTCCAAATCCATTTTCAAAATGAATAACTGGTTTATATGACAATGAACGATGATTCGTTCACATGTCAGCATAATTTAATCCCAATGATTTATTTAGCAAAATTAATGCCAAAATCAGATATGCCTATCATCCCGTGTTAACAGTTTGAGCAATTTTCTGAAAATATAACCTAAAATCCATTGTTTGTCAATAATGAACCGCTTGAAAATATGTAAAATAAATTTTGAATATTTTATTTATGGATATGAATAAGTCCAGCCTATAATCCTTACACCCCTGAATTGATTGAATAATCCGGAAATAAATTTCCGATTATGGAAATTTATTTCCGGATTTCAACTTGCAGTACAAATTTTTAATTGGTATAAAAAACCCCTATTTCATGCATTTGATGATGGCAGCCTCGTATATGGCAAGGCCGGCATCCAGCTGAGCATCCGTCACGCACAGCGGGCAAAGGAAACGGATGACGTTGTTGTAGGTCCCGGCAGCTTCCAACAGCAGTCCATTGTTGCAAGCCTCCAGCACGATAGCCGTTACGAGGTCCGCATTCGGTGTCTTGGATGCCTTGTCCTTGACGAATTCAACGCCGATCATGGCGCCGATGCCGCGAACGTCTCCGATGATTTCATACTTTTCTTTCCATTCATTGAACTTCGCCATGCACTTTTCGCCGATAGCCATTGCTTTTGCAGGGTAGTCTTCTTTCAACATGATGTCGATGAGCTTGCTTCCTGCTGCTGTGGCTACTGCATTTCCGCAGTAAGTTCCGCCGATGGTTCCGCCTGTTACGCCGTCCA
>CALBZG010000199.1 GCA_937889655.1 uncultured Clostridia bacterium | reverse complement strand
TTTCCTGGCGATCTTTGACTTGAACAAGATTCAAAACGAACTGGCCAAGAACCTCCCATACGGAGAGCAGCGGCATCTTGAGATAGCAAGAGCACTGGCCACTGAACCGACACTGCTCCTTCTGGATGAGCCTGCGGCGGGGATGAATCCAAACGAAACGGCAAGATTGACGGAAACAATTTCCTGGATCAGGGAAAAATTCAATCTTACGATCCTGCTTATCGAGCACGACATGTCTCTGGTCATGAAGATCTGTGAGAGGATCTATGTTCTGGATTACGGGACGCTGCTTGCAGCAGGAAAGCCTGAAGAAATCAGGTCGAATAAGCGGGTCATAGAAGCATACTTGGGGGAGGATGTCAGCAATGCTTGAGATAAAAAATCTTCATGTACATTATGGCGTGATCCATGCTCTGAAAGATATTTCATTGAAGGTAAACGAGGGTGAGATCGTAACCCTGATCGGAGCCAACGGCGCGGGGAAGACCACCACCCTCAGGACGATCTCCGGTTTGATCAAGGCCACCAGCGGACAGATATTGCTCCATGGAGAGGACCTTGCTAACGTAAACGCCCAGCGAAGAGTTGAACTTGGAATTTCACAAGTTCCGGAGGGCAGGAGAATATTCCCGCCTATGAGCGTGCTTGAAAATTTGGAGCTCGGAGCTTTTTTGAGGAATGACAAGGCCCAGATCAAAAGAGACATGGACAATGTCTTCGACCGTTTTCCCATTCTCGGACAAAGAAAGAAACAATTAGCAGGCACCCTGTCCGGTGGAGAGCAGCAGATGCTGGCTATGGGAAGAGCCTTGATGTCAAAACCGAAAATCCTTTTATTGGACGAGCCTTCCATGGGTCTCGCACCGTTGCTTGTGCGGGAGATCTTTGAAATAGTGAAAGATATCAATAAAAGCGGCACCACCGTATTGCTTGTGGAGCAAAATGCCAACATGGCACTTTCCATAGCGGATAGGGCATACGTCATTGAAACCGGCACCATCGTTATCAGCGGGACCGGTGAAGAGCTGGCCAAGAGCGACCAAATTAAAAATGCTTATTTAGGAGGTGAGTAGTATGTATGTTAAAAACAGAATGACAGCAAACCCATTCACTATAGCTTCTGATGCGTCAATAAGCGAGGTGGTCGAGCTGATGCGCGAGAAAAATCTGAAAAGAGTTCCGGTGGTTGACGGCGAAAAGGTCGTTGGCCTGGTCACCCAGAACGACCTTCAGAAGGTAACCCCGACGAAAGCCACCACTCTCAGCATTTTTGAATTGAACTATCTATTGTCGAAAGCCAAAGTCAAAGATGCCATGACGAAAAATGTCATAGGCATTTCTCCGGACGCCTTGCTTGAAGAGGCTGCTGTGCTGATGAGGGACAACAAAGTCGGCGCACTGGTGGTAATAAAGGAAGGCAAACTAGTAGGAATCATCACGGAAAGTGATATATTTGAGGCGTTTATTGAAATCCTGGGGTTCAGAGACGTCGGCAGCAGGATCACGGTACAGGCAAACGATGTGCCCGGCGCTCTTGCGGACATCGCGGAAGTGTTTGAATCCTTCGATTCAAACATTACACACGTTGCGGTATATCGGGGGAGCGACGGCAGAAGCGATGTTGTGATCAGGACCAATACACTCAATACTGAACCCATCGAAAAAAAGCTTATCGAGCACAATTATAAAATTGAAAGCGTGCTGAGGAACGAAGGCTAATATATGCTCGGCATCTTTTTTTGATGAACCAGTCCATAAAAACAATTTTATTAAGGCTCTGCAATCTGATGATTGCAGAGCCTTTATAGCAATATAAAAGGATTGCGGGGAGATCACGCGGGAAAAATCGGATTTTCATTATTATTTTAAATTGAATTCAATAATATAATACTTGAAAATTATTGAGATATATAATACAATTCAATGCAATATATAAATGTATTTTTTAAAGTACAATGCTTTAAGGTTCTAAAAAAGTAATGCATGGATGCACTAAGAAGGAGCTGTCTTTCATGAAGATCGAAGAAGGGATCGTAATCGAAACAAAAGGGAATATTGCAATGATAAAACCCGGGAAACATAATGAATGCGTTTGCTGTGGCGTTTGTCCCGGAACAGATTCGCCAATATTTGAGGCTGATAATAAAATAGGGGCTAAGGTGGGGCAAAGAGTACAGTATGAAGTCATGGATACTAACAAAGTAAAGAGCTCTCTGATCATATTCGCCGCACCGCTTATTTTCGCTTTCCTGGGAGCTCTTGCAGGTGGTGAGATCGCAGAGGCCATGGCCTGGAATATTCAAACAGGCAGGATCGCGGGAGGAGCATCCGCTTTTCTCATCACAGGGATCGTCATAAAAATATATGACAGTTATATTGGGAAAAAGAGGAACTCTTTACCGGAAATAAAAAGCATCGTAATATAATGGGAAAAGATATACCCTCTCACATAATAAAGGTTTATTATAGTATATATTTATTATAGTACTGCAAACGCAATTATAGTTTTATCAACTTAAGGAGGTGATTCTAGTGCTTAAAAGTTTTCGTGGCGGAGTGCATCCACCGGGAAATAAAAGCTATTCCGAAAATGCCCCTATTGTGAAAGGTCCTCTTCCGGAGAAGGTTGTCATACCAGTCAGCCAGCATATCGGAGCGCCGGGCATACCAACGGTGCAGGTAGGGGATATGGTCAAGAAGGGACAGCTTATTGCCAGATCTGATGCAGCCATGACAAGTTTTGTACATGCTACGATATCGGGTAAGGTGGTCGACATTGGGGAATACCCAAGCTCATATCGTGATAAAAGCATTGCAATCGTTATTGAAAGTGATGGATTGGATGAGTGGGCTCCCGGCCTTCCTATGGAAAGGGATTGGGAGAAACTTGATATAGAGGAGCTCCATTCCATAATCAAACAGGCCGGCCTTGTTGGAATGGGCGGAGCAAATTTCCCGTCTGCTACAAAATTGACCTATGGTCCGGACAAGAAGATCGATACCGTGCTGTTGAACGGTTCCGAATGTGAGCCGTATCTGACTTGTGATTACAGGCTCATGGTGGAGAGATCGAAAGAGATCGCCATCGGATTCCAGATCGCATTGAAATCATTGAACGTCAAACGCGGGATCGTGGGCATCGAAGATAATAAGCCGCAGGCTATTGAAATCATGACCAAAGCATTTGAAGGCACCGGCGTTGAGGTCGTTCCTTTGGAAACAAAATATCCTCAGGGCGCTGAAAGAATGTTCATCAAAGCTTTAACAGGCCGTGAAATCCCGGCCGGAGGCAGGCATTTCAACATCGGTATCGTGGGTTTGAACGTGGGCACAGTGAATTCCCTATATGAAGCAGTCGTGCACGGACTCCCGGTCATTGAAAAAGTGGTCACCGTAACAGGAGACGCTATCACAGAGCCTAAAAATGTGATGACCAGGATCGGGACCAGCTTCAAGGATCTCATCGATTTCTGCGGAGGATTCAGCAAAACACCTGAAAAAATCATCAACGGCGGGCCGATGATGGGTTATGCTCAGGCTGCTCTGGATATTCCTGTTGTTAAAGGAGTTGCAGGGATAACAGTCCTCAGCAAGGAAGCTTTAAGCTATGGCGAAGAATTGCCTTGCATCCGCTGCGGCAGATGCGTGGAGGCATGTCCGATCGGCCTGGTGCCTAGCATGCTGAGCATTCTTGGCGAGCGTCATAAATTCAAGGAAGCTAAAGATGAGTTCGGCTTATTGAGCTGTATCGAATGCGGAAGCTGTGCATTTATATGTCCATCTAAACGTAATATTGTACAATACATCCGGCATGCTAAATCGCAGGTTCCGGCTGCACATCACTAGGAGGGGGGATACAAAAAATGAGTTCACAAACAAGTGTACAGGAAAATATATATTCCGTATCCACATCACCTCACATCAAAGCGGACGACACGGTACAGAAAATCATGTGGCGCGTCATCATGGCTTTGATACCGGCAGCGGCATTCGGAGTATTCTACTTTGGACTATCGGCATTCATTAATATAGCTGTGAGCATTGCTGCAGCTGTGGTATCAGAATATCTGGTTCAGAAAGTTCGAAAAGTTAAAGTGACAATCACTGATGGAAGCGCAGTGATAACAGGCCTTCTTCTCGCAATGTGCCTTCCACCGGACCTTCCTTATTATATGACAGCCTTAGGGTCCGCTTTTGCGATAGTGGTCGCGAAGCATTCCATGGGCGGACTTGGGTTCAACATTTTCAACCCGGCTCATATCGGAAGAGCGGCTCTGATGGTTTCCTGGCCGGTAGCTATGACTACCTGGAGAACCACGGAGATCAGCGTTGATGCAGTATCAACGGCCACTCCTTTATCCGTATTGAAGCTGGAGGGCTATGATAGCCTGGTGGAACTTTTCGGAGGTAAAACAGAACTTTACAAAGCCATGCTGCTGGGAACCAGAAGCGGAAGCATCGGCGAAACCTGCACAGTACTCCTTGTGCTTGGTGGCGTTTACCTAATGTATAAACATATCATCAGCTGGCATATACCTGTCTGCATGATAGGAACCGTTGCAATCGTCACCTGGATATTCGGACCGGAAGGACTCTTTACAGGAGATCCGATTTTCCATATGATGGCAGGCGGACTCATTATCGGAGCATTTTTCATGGCGACGGACATGGTCACTGCGCCTATAACAAAAAAAGGACAGATCATTTTTGCCGTGGGAGCCGGTTTGCTGGTATCTCTGATCAGACTGAAGGGCGGATATCCTGAAGGCGTCTGTTATTCCATCCTGCTGATGAACTGCGTAACACCTTTGATTGACAGATATGTCAAACCTAGAATATATGGTACAGGAGGTGGGAAATAATGTCTGATATGCATCATGAAGAAAAGAAATATTCCATCTTTCAAATAGCGATGAATCTGACCATAGCTTGTTTGATATCCGGAGTGATCATCTCCGGCGTATATTATTTCACCCACCCATTGGCAGTCAAGAATGCCGAAATGCTGCTCAAACAATCCATGCGAGAACTGGTTGCCGATGCCGATGACTTCAAACCTGTTGAAGGACACGAAAACTGGTATGCAGCTGAAAAAGGCGGAGAAACCGTTGCATATCTGGTGCCGGGCGAGGCGAAAGGATATGGCGGAGCAGTGAAAGTAATGGTTGCTGTTTCAAACGATGGCGACATCATTGATTTCAGCGTAACAAAAGCCAATGAAACACCAGGCCTTGGAACAAAGGCATTTGAAGATGATTTCAGAAGCCAGTATTGGGGCAAGTCCTCCGACACCCTGATTGTAACCAAGGATCCAAAAAATACCGAAAATATTCAAGCCATCACCGGTGCGACCATCACCAGTAGAGCCGTAACGGAAGCAGTCAAGGAAGCCGTAGACGCAGTTCTGGAATTTACGGGGGGTGAATAAGATGAAGAATAGTCTTTGGAAGGTATTCTCCAAGGGAATAATTGAAGAAAATCCGATTTTAGTTTTGGCACTGAGCCTTTGCCCCGCCCTGGCAGTTACATCGGGGGTAGACACAGGATTGACGATGGGACTCACGGTTATGTTCGTTATTACTGCAAACAATGTGGTGGTTTCATTGATCCGGCATCTGGTCAATCCAAAAGTACGTGTGGCGGTATACGTTACATCCATCGCCACCATCGTTACACTGGCGGAATTGACTCTGGAGGCATTCGCTCCAATGCTGTATAAGGCGCTGGGAATATACCTTGCTCTGGTCGTTGTATTTGCGATCATTCTTGCCAGAGCAGAAGTGTTTGCATCCAAAAATAAATTATTTCCGTCTTTCCTGGATGGACTGGGCATGGGCGTCGGCTTTACTTTAGCTATGGTGGCCATCAGCGTGATCCGTGAAATTTTAGGAAACGGCACAATTTTGGGCTTTCAGATTTTCGGGGAAGGCTATAACGCTCCACTGATCATGATTTTACCTGCAGGAGCTTTCGTTCTGATCGGGTATATGGTAGGAGCAGTAAATCTGCATCTCCAACGAAAAGAAAGAAAAATGAAGGAGCGTGATGCATAATGGAAGCATATTTGACATTATTTGTAAGCGCGGCTATAGTTAACAACTTCGTTTTAACAAGATTTTTAGGATTATGCATCTTCTTCGGAGTATCCAAAAAGCTGGATGCTTCAGCAGGAATGGGTGTGGCGGTTACTGCGGTCATAACATTAAGCTCCATGCTGGCATGGGCCGTGTATAATTTCATACTGGTTCCGTTTGAACTGGTATTCCTGAAAACCATCGTGTTTGTTATTCTTATAGCGAGCTTTGTACAGCTGCTCGAAATTGTAATCAAAAAAATGGCTCCTGCGTTGTATGGAATGTGGGGCATATACTTGCTGCTTATTGCAACGAACTGCGTCGTATTGGGCGTGCCTCTCATCAATGCTGAATCCGAATTCACATTTATGTACAGTGTAGTTAATGCTTTGGGCTCCGGTACCGGATTCGCTCTCGCGCTGGTTATCATGGCAAGCCTCCGCGAAAAACTGGATTATGCTGATGTGCCGAAATCGCTTCGGGGACTGGGAGTGGCATTTATACTGGCCGGCATGCTGGCTTTGTCCTTCCTAGGTTTTTCCGGAATGATAAGCATGTAGGGAGGATTGTGAATATGGAAATATCAATATTGATCATAGCTGTAATGGTAGGAGTGGGTCTGCTGTTTGGATTCACCCTTGCAATAGCCAATAAAAAACTGGGTATAGAAGTAAATCCTCTGATCCATATCGTAGAAGATGTGCTTCCGAAGGGCCAATGCGGCGCCTGCGGCTATCCGGGTTGTATGGCCTACGCTGAAGCAGTAGTGCTGAATCCGGATGTGGCTCCGAACCTGTGCATCCCTGGCAAAGCGGCTGTAGCTGACAGAGTGGCTGAACTGACGGGAAAAGCAGCGGAAGCCGTTGAACCAAGGATCGCCCATATAGGCTGTGCCGGCGGTACCGGGAAAGCAGTCATGAGCTTCGTTTATTCAGGGATCCAGGATTGCACGGCGGCAAGCCTTGTGAACCAGGGTCCAAAAGGCTGCAAATATGGATGCCTCGGCTTTGGGACCTGTGTAGGAGTTTGTGCTTTTGATGCTTTATCTATGGGCGAGGATGGTCTGCCTATTGTCAATGCTAAAAAGTGTACCGGATGCGGCGCCTGCGAAAAGGCCTGCCCGAAACATGTTATCAGGATGCTGCCTTTGGACGCACATGTTAAGGTGGATTGCAATTCAAAGGATAAAGGCGCAGTGGCACGGAAACTTTGCACAACAGCCTGCATCGGATGCGGTATTTGCGCGAAGAACTGCCCTTACGATGCAATCAAGATCGAAAACAATCTTGCCATCGTGGATTCAAAGATCTGTGTCGAGAAATGTTCCGATCCGACTTGCTACGTAAAATGCCCGACAAAAGCGATAAACTTAGCCAGAAAACTATAGTGTATAGTTAGTGTAGAATGGTGTATTGAAAAACCTCGGAAGTTACGCTCCCGGGGTTTTTTCTTTGATGAGAGCAAACAATGAGATTTAACAAGAATATAACATTGCCCTAATATTTAATTAACAAAAGAGCCGTATAATTAACACGTAGATTGAAAATATAATCGTAGAAAGGAGGAATAAATATATGCAAAACAACTATTATTTTGAAGGCAGTGAAACATTCTATGCCTACTGCATGTCCGAATTGGATGCATCGATGGAAGAAAACATTGAAATTGCTGTTTGGGCCAGCCAAAGGTAAGAAATGCTCAAAACATACAATCAAAAGGAAGAAACATGGTAAAAGAAAGCGGTCCTCAGGGGGCTTTTTTTATTTGCACGAAAATGCTACACTCGTATATATCGAGAGTTTGAAGACCGCATCTTAAAAATATAGGGATAGGTGCAATGACATGATTTACAGTTTGATCATATTGGGAGCCGGTGCTGCGGGACTGTACGCCGGCGCAAGCCTGCCATCTTCGAAGGATGTGCTCATCCTTGAAAAGGGAAGCCGCGCAGGGAGAAAGCTGCTCCTCACCGGAAACGGGCAGTGCAATCTTACACACGGCGGAAGCATCAAAGATTTTATAATCCATTACGGGCAGAACGGGGGCAGGATCCGCACAGCGCTTTATCATCACAGCAATCGGTCAGTTATCGATTTCTTTAAAAGCATCGGCATAGAAACCGTGGAAAGAGAAGACGGTAATGTTTTTCCGGCCTCTCTGGATTCCAGAGAAGTCGTTAACGCCCTGGTTAAAAAATGCTCCCAGAACGGGATCAGGATCCACTATTCTTCTCCGGTGGTCGCTCTGGAAAAATCGGGAGACTATTTTACCGTCGTTTGCCCGGATCGTCGTTATCAATGCAGAAAAGTCCTGGTGGCCACCGGAGGGTGCTCGTATCCTTCCACTGGATCCGACGGAGGGGTTTTCCCTTTGCTGGAGAATCTCGGAGTAGCATTAATAGAGCGTCGCCCGGCATTGGTGCCGGTCTTCGTCAACGAGTACCCCTATGCATCCTGTGCCGGCATCTCCTTTAGAACCGCAAAGCTGTCGATCCTGAAAAAAGCAGCATTCTTAGATACGAAAGCAAAGATCTATGAAACTCGAGGTTCTTTGCTGCTTACACATAACGGATTCTCCGGTCCCTTGCTCCTGGACAATTCCAGATATTTGTCAGCAGGCGATCGGATCCGGATCAATTATTTTCCTGAGATGGCTGAAGACCACTTGGCGGATGAATTCAAGAAAGCGGCGGCAAAAAGTAAAAAACAGCTCATCACCTTGTTGGCGGACTTTTTCCGCGAGAGCGGATCCGGATCTGCCGCTGAACTTCCGAGGCGATTTCTGGAAACCATATGCTTTTGCTGCAGGGTCGATCCTGCTATGAAAGCAGCTCAAACGAAGAGGCATGATCTTGAAAATTTGGTGAAAAGTATTCTGAGGGATGAATTCACCGTTGAAAGGCTTGGGCCTATGAAAACGGCCATGATCACCGCTGGTGGAGTCGATCTGGATGGAGTGGACCTGAAAACCATGGAATCCAAGCGGGTGCCCGGCCTCTATTTTGCAGGAGAGGTGCTGGATGTCGACGGGGATACGGGGGGATATAACCTTCAGTTCGCCTTCTCATCCGCTTACATTGCAGTCAATGGCTGAGGTGTATCCAATTTAAAGCTGGAATTTTTGATCCAAAATCGGAGGCGATATGAGAAAACGTTACTATGGTCTGGATTTCTTAAGAGGAACAGGAGTCTTGGTGGTGATCATATTCCACTCCGCCTTTTATCATTATCACGATTTATACAACATCGATTTCAACGATCCTCCTGCAGCAGTGACGGTCATCGGGCTGTTGCTTATGTTCGCGGGGCTGTTCGGCATGATCAGCGGCGCATCTCATACCGTACAGTCACTTATCAAGGTGGAAAAACTGGGATTCAGTCCTGCTAGTCTGCTGAAATACCGCTTTGCTTCAGGCGTTTTTATACTGCTGATAGCTTATTTATACTTTCTTTTCACAGGGCCAGGGATAGTCAATTTTTCAGAACGCTCCATGGACCGAAGTCTTTTCATACAGATCATACAGGGTACGGGCATAACCGGGCTTTCTATTCAAAGGATCTTATATATAGACAGTCTGGTAATGATCGGCATCAATATTATACTTCTGGGCCTTTTCACAACCTGCCTGCTGCGTTTGACGCTTCGAAGCGGCCCATTGGATGGAAATGCTGCCGGCAGGCTCGAGAATGCATTTTTCTGGTCCGGCATCATTTTCTTTATAATATCGTATGGCAGGATCCCTCTCTACGACGTCTATATCCAAGCAATGGATCAACGCCAGTGGAGTCTGGTCATCGCCCTCAACTGGCTTGTAAATAAGAACAACCCGGTGATGCCGTTCTTTTCATTTGCGCTTATGGGAGGCTGGATAGGCTGCCTGCTGGCAAAAAACGATTTCAGCTACATGGCGAAGAAGGCTGTTCCTGCAGGGCTGCTGTTATTGGCAATCGGGATCGCTGCTTACATTGATCTGCCTGATACCATGCTGGAACGTTCCATCGACCCGAAATGGTACAGCATCATGACCGCTCAGCTGGGCCTATTCCTGCTGCTTATGGTACTCGCTCTCCGTGTCCTGGATTTCGGGCCGAAAAGTGCCGTGACCAGGGAAAATGCTGTCATTAAATTTGTCATACGGTTCGGCGTGGCAGGCCTGACGCCGTTCTTCCTGGAATCCGTCATCAGCGAGCTAATATTTTTAGGACTCAGCCATTTCATGCAATTATCCTTCAGCATAGGGGCGGCATTGATCTACGGCACAGTACTAGCGTTTCTTTGGGGCATTGGACTCATACTATGGGAAAAAGGAGCATACCGGTTTTCAATCGAATATTGC
The DNA here is from genome assembly GCA_937889655.1 of uncultured Clostridia bacterium. Taxonomy (GTDB): domain Bacteria; phylum Bacillota; class Clostridia; order Peptostreptococcales; family Anaerovoracaceae; genus CALBZG01. Next base: position 5,490 of record CALBZG010000199.1, on the reverse strand, counting down.
TACGGGGTATTGATGAAGAGATTTGGCGGAAGTGAAAAAGAACTTAAGCTGAAAGGGGGCGGAAGATGGATCTGATCCAGGGCCCTTTGGATTTTCTCAAGCTCTACCGAAACCGATCAAGGCTTGATCAAAGGGGCATAACCCAATACCAGCTAAGGGAAATAAAAAGACTTATTGCTTATTCTATGGAATACAGCCCTTTTTATAACAACCTCTATAAGGGACTTCCGGTTGACACCATAGAGGATTTTTTCGCCCTGCCCACCATCAACAAACAAATCATGATGGACAATTTCAATGGACTCAACACCTGCAAGCTCGACAAGGACATGGTTCTTGACTTTGCGCTGGAAAGGGAAAAGAATAAGGAATACGAAGGCTACTATCTTGACAAGTATGTGGTTGGACTTTCCAGCGGAACCAGCGGCAACAAAGGGGTTTATATCACCCCCAGGACCCTGACGGAACGGCTTCCATTCGTGTTTCTGGCTAGAAGCGGACTCGGGCTCAAACACCTTCCGTTTAGGATACTGTTCCTGCTGAGAGTGTTTTCGCAAGGATTCAAGGATATCAATTCACCCTTCATAAAACTGGAGTATATGAGCACCATGACCGACCCGGAGATGATCGTGGCAGCCTTGAATGAAAAACACATCAACATCATCATGGCGCCTCCAAGCCTGCTGCGGCTGCTGATCCCATTTGAACCGAAGATCACCACAAAGCTTAAACAGATCGTATGCTACGCCGAAGTCCTGGAAACAGAGGAAAAAGAAAGGCTTTCCGATATATTTGGCGCATCGGTGATCGAGATCTATCAGGCCAGCGAAGGCCAGATCGCCAGCGCATGCAAATGCGGCAATCTTCATATCAACGAAGATCTGGTATACGTCGAGATCTATGATGAAGACGGTCGGCCCGTGTCTCGGCCGAATGTGGCAGGAAGCCGCATGCTCGTTACGAATCTCGTGAACTACGCACAGCCTCTAATCAGATATGAAATGAATGATATGATCGTTCTGGGAGAAGGGTGTCCATGCGGCTCCCGGTTCCGTGTGGTGAAAAGGATCATCGGCAGAAACGATGACATCCCCGTTTTCAGGACAAATGAGGGTCGTCACAAGCAAGTTTTTCCCGATTTGTTTGCCAGATGGATCATAACGGCATCGGATCGTATCCGGGAGTTCAAGGTGGTGCAGCAAAGGGATGATGAAGTCACCATCCATGTAGATCTGTTAAAAGGCGGAGATCCCGCCAAAGAGCAAAACGAGGACCAAATCGTGATCGAAGGGCTGAGAACGAAAATCGCGGCGGCGCTGGCCGAATTTGATCTGCATCCGTCTATATATATAGTGAAAACCGAGATCGAATTGCCACAGGACCGAAGCAAATATAAGAGGTTTGAGTGTATTAACGAGTGTATTGATATAAAAGAAAGGGTGGAATCAAGGAATGAAAAGAGTTAAAGAGCTGATCGAAAAGTTTATCAACAGCAAAATCGCCATCTCGATCCTTCTGGCGCTGTGCCTGCTTATAGCTACCGCCAGCCTGCAGGGCTGTGCCGGCCAAGAGTCCAAACCGGACGTGGAACCGGTCCCGGAAAAACAGACGCTGACATTGGTGTTGGATGAATACCCGAAAATAGATGGATCCACAGCAACGATACCGCTATCCGAAGCGGTGGCTGGCAAAGTACTGTCCATGGATGTCGAGGAAGCCAGGCAGTACATCGTCCATAATACGACCCACAACGCCTATGTCAACCTGCTGGACGAAAAAGCCGATGTCATTTTTGTGACTTCGCCTTCCGAAGAGGAACTGGCCCTGGCGGAAGAAAAAAACATCAAGATGGAAGTGATCCCTATCGTCAATGAAGGCTTCGTCTTTTTCATCAATGAAAAAAATCCGGTCAAAAGCTTGACGCTGCAGCAAGTCAGAGACATTTATGCCGGAAAGATCACCAACTGGAAGGAAATAGGCGGACAAGACAAGCAGATCGTTGCTTATCAGAGGCCGGAAAACTCCGGTAGCCAGACCGGTATGCTGGACCTTGTCATCAGTAAAGACGAAATCATGGATCCTCCATTGGAGCAGGTAATAGCGGAAATGGGCCAGATCATCGACGCCGTAGCGGTCTACAGCAATGAACAGGATGCCATCGGATATTCCTACTATTATTTTGCTACAGATATGTGGAAAAATGAAAAAGTGAGACTTCTGGCCATAGACGGCATAGAGCCCAACCAGGAAACCATCGGAAACCGGACTTATCCCATCATGACGGCTTACTACGCCGTCCTTCGATCGGATGAACCCGCTGACAGCAACGCCCGCAAACTGGTGGAATGGATCCTGAGCGAACAGGGGCAGAAGACTGTGGAGGAGGCCGGCTATGTTGGATTGCAAATGGATTAAAACCAAAAAACTGAGGTTGATCCTGTTGCTGATGGCAGCGTTGGTGATGATGCCTTCCATGGGAGGCTGTTCGAATGAGGAGCCCTCCTCTGATGTGAATGGAAACGGGCAGGGTATTCAAAGCCCTGTGGAAATCAAGTATCTGGTGGAAAATCCCATCAGCGAAGTGCCGGTCGAAGAACAGACCGATCGAACCTATTACCGCTCAGTCTCCATTACCGGTTTGAAAGATAAAGCAGTGGAGCAGCAGATCAACGATCGGCTTGCAGAGAGCTTTGAAAAGGCCAAGTCAAGCGAAATGCCGCCTTATCGGGGCATTAAGAGACTGATCCCTGAGGGGTCTAAACTGGTGTGGGACAATGTCAGTATGAACATCTACGGGTCCTTCAATAACGTTCTGTCTGTGATGGTGAATAAATACGCAGCCTATGCCGTACCCGACGCCAATGGAACGATCATCGAATTGAATCCCGGCGAATACCGGGATGTACAAAGCTACAGCACCATGGATTGCCTTAATTTCGACTTGAATACCGGCGAGGAGCTCCGCCTGGAGGATGTTTTCACGGATGATACAAACCATCCTGAGATGATCAACAAAATAATCGGCGAAAAACTATTAAAATCTCAAGCTTCGGAAGAGGGTTATTTTGATATGGAACTCTACAACCTGAAACAGGTGATGCCTTTCACGGGTGTTGTAGAGGACCAGACTTTCTTTTTGAATAATTTCGGGTTTTCCATGGTTTTTGATTATCGGACACCGGAGTTTGAAACCAATATGCAGGCGATAGCCGTCTTCATCCCCTGGACGGAATTCTCCGGAAAGGCTGCTGTCACAGAGCGGTTCTATAACGATTCGGAAGATCTGTACATCAGCGAAGAGCCGCTGGTTAAAACATTGCTTCCGGGAATTGAGAAAATAGACCGGCAGGAGCAGAATTTCGAAAAGATCGGCAAAGTGAATGCCTATTCTACGGCAAGCTATTCATCTGCCTTTCCGGATACTGTACAGTCAAAAATCCTGGAGCTCTATACCAGAGATGAAAAAGAAATCGAACGTCTGAATGCCGCATTGGCTGATGCTTCCTCTGTATATATAGACCAAAACGGAGAAGCATACTATGAGTTAAGGGTCAGCGGCTACTCGGCAGGGCGTTTCATCAGTGTTGCAAAAGAAGTATATGCAGCTTTGCCGGCTTTGCCTTCGCAGGATTTCAGCGGGATGCGGCAATGGAGAGAATATCATTGCTATGACAAAAATAACGGGGAGGAGCTTTTTTTCAATGATATTTTCAAAAAAGACTACGACCCTTCTGCAGTGATTAAGAAAGCCATTAAAACCAGTATCCAAAATGATGTGCTAAGCTACGGCGCAGGGCAAAAGCTCAGCAGCGAGCAGAAGGACGGTCTTTTGGGAGATGAAAATATCGACATGCTTTACAATAGCATCCAAGGCTTCTCGCTCTATACGTCGGGCATGGATCTGAGCGTTCCCGCCATCGAAATCGGAGATAGCAGTTATCTGCTCATGATCAGCATCCCTTATAAGGACTTCGGCTGCGACAACCTGTTGATTTATTAATGGCATAGATTGAAAGTTGAAGAATCAGTCTGTTTCTTCCACCGGCCACTCGTTGTTTCCGTATTGTATGATATAACGGCCATCCCGCTCAACCAGGTGCTGGCACAGGTCGTTATAAGAAGAACGGGACAGCTTGGTGTCGTCAGGCCAGAACAGTGAAATATAGGGCATTCGATTTTTTATGGTAATAGGACCCGGCGGCATTGGCACTTCCCGACCGTCGTATAGCTGCAGTATAAACCGGCCATCTGCTTCAGCCACAGACTGGACGAAGAAAGGAACGTCTTCCACCTTGACGGGATGGGTTTTATTCTGCCAGTCGATTTGGTAACTGTCCGGTCCGGTTTTTATTAAATGGGTTGAAAACAAATTGACGATTTCCTTCCTCGTCATAAGCACTCCATCAGAAAACCATTTTCCTTCTTTATCGATGGTGATTTCAGGGGTTTGTGAATTTTCCATTGCATGACCTCCTGTATTATTAAAGATTTAGTTAGGAACCAGCATTTTGTGCTTTTCGAGTTTGTTCGTATTATATTTTAGATAATTTAATAGTAAACGATATTTATAAAATAAATCAAGGGGTAAAAGTATAATAATGAAACGTTTCAAAATATAGGAGGGGTGTAAGATGAACGAGATACAAAGGGGAAGAAACGATTTTAGCATAGTAGATGACAACGGAGAGGTGTTGGCTGAGATCACCTTTTATCCTACAGGGCTTGATAAAATAACCATTGACCATACCTTTGTCTGCAATCCGATGAGGGGTCAGGGAGTAGGCGAAGCGCTGGTCTCCAAAGTGGTGGAGTATGCCCGGGAAGAAAATAAAAAAATATTGCCCGTATGCCCTTACGCGAAAAAAGTCATGCTGAAGAATGAAGATTGTCATGACGTTTTGATAAAGCTTTAGGGACTCGGGCTATAGCAGGGACGCGTGTTACAGAAAATTTTTGAAAAAATGAAGGCGCAATATAACGAAATATACAGCAAAGAAAAAAATCCAGGGATCCCTGGATTTTATACTATTTTCAAGGTCCAATCCTCGATGTTGACGATATCTGTGACCCAGTCCTGATAGAATTCCGGTTCATGGCAAACCAGCAGGATCGTGCCCTTGAATTTGATCAGGGCGTTCTTCAATTCTTCTTTCGCATCCACATCCAGATGATTTGTCGGCTCATCAAGTATGAGCCAGTTGGTTTCGCGCTGCATCAATTTACAAAGTCTGACCTTGGCATTTTCTCCTCCGCTCAGCACCTTCATCTGGCTGGTGATGTGCTCGTTTGTCAAACCGCATTTGGCCAGCGCCGCCCGGACTTCTCCATTCGTATAAGAAGGAAACTCCTTCCATAGGCTTTCTAGAGCGGTATCGGCGCTATCCCTGTCAGCTTCCTGGGCATAATAGCCTGGGACCAGGAAATCACCAAGCTCCAGCCTTCCGGAAACAAGAGGGATCTCGCCTAATATGGTTCTTAGCAATGTCGTTT
>CALBZG010000198.1 GCA_937889655.1 uncultured Clostridia bacterium | reverse complement strand
ATATCCACTCGTGACTGGAGTTCAGACGTGTGCTCTTCCGATCTTATGTAGCTCTGTGCCTTTGGTACAGGGCTTTTTATATGCAAGGAGAAAAAATGCGGGATTTGATTGATAAACTACAGACGGAAGGAACCCTGAGCAAGCAGGAACTGGTCAAGTTGCTGAGTGGGTTCAGCAATGAAGACAGTGAATATTTGCTTGAAAAAGCTCGGTCAGAAACTAAGAAAGCATTTGGGAACGGTATTTATACTCGAGGTCTGATTGAAATATCGAATTACTGTAAAAATGATTGCTACTATTGCGGGATCAGAAAAAGCAACCTACAAGCAGAGCGATACCGTCTCAGCAAGGAGGATATCCTATCATGCTGTGAACAGGGATATGAATTGGGATTCAGGACTTTCGTCCTGCAGGGGGGTGAGGATCCTTGGTTCACTGACGATAGACTGGTTGAAATCATAACGTCTATTAAAACAAATTATCCTGATTGCGCTATAACTCTTTCCATTGGAGAAAAAGATTATAGCCAGTACCAGAAATTCTTCGATGCAGGGGCAGACCGATACCTGCTTCGTCATGAAACAGCTGATACAGACCATTATTCTCTGCTGCATCCTGAAGATTTGACCTTGATCAATCGAAAACGGTGTCTTAAGGATCTAAAGAAAATCGGCTACCAGGTTGGAACGGGATTCATGGTGGGTTCACCTTATCAGACATTTGAAAATCTGGCGGATGACCTTCTATTCATCAAGAAGCTGGAACCGGAGATGATCGGGATCGGACCGTTCATCCCGCACAAGGACACGCCTTTTGCGGAGTTTGAACCTGGTACCATGAGATTAACAACCTTTCTGATCGGTGTTCTGAGACTGATGCTTCCAAACTCGTTGTTGCCTTCTACGACTGCGTTAGGCACCATCGATGAGAATGGTCGGGAACATGGGATCCTGGCCGGAGCAAATGTTGTTATGCCAAACCTGTCGCCAAAGCAGGTAAGAAGCAAATATCTTCTGTACAACAATAAAATCTCGACAGGGGAGGAAGCAGCGGAATCCAGAGAGTTGCTTCAGAAACGAATGAATCGGATCGGTTATGAGCTGCTTATAGAACGGGGAGATCATCTGAGCAGGAAGGAGAAAATAGAATGAGCCTAAATGAAACGCCACGAGCGAACCGGCTGCACATCGGAATATATGGGAAAAGAAACAGTGGGAAATCATCCCTGATCAATGCGATCACCGGACATGAGACGGCGCTGGTTTCCGAGTTCGCAGGCACGACCACTGATCCTGTGTTCAAATCCATGGAGATCCATGGGCTCGGCCCTTGTGTATTGATAGACACGGCAGGATTCGACGATGAAGGAGCGATCGGAACACTACGGGTGGACTTGACCAGAAAAGCAATGGACAAAACGGATATTGCCCTGATCGTATTTGACGAAGATCCACGGCTTGAACAGGAAAAAGACTGGATGGCTCAACTGAAAACGAAAAACATTCCAATGATACCGATATTGAATAAAGCAGATATTCTGACCGAATCCAGCAGAGTGATTGAAAATATTGAAACTGAGACGGGAATGAGACCTATTCTTGTCAGCGCCAAAGAGAAGATCGGTATCGAACAGATCAGAACATCTATCCTGCGTAATATGCCGGAAGATTACGACAATCAAACCATAACCGGCGACCTGGTAAAAGAAGGAGATCTGGTCCTGCTGGTGATGCCTCAGGACATACAGGCTCCAAAGGGACGGCTGATACTGCCTCAGGTGCAAACCATTAGAGATCTGTTGGATAAGCGTTGTCTGATCATGAGCACGACTACCGACAAGCTGGACGAGGCCCTTGCTGCTATGTCAAAGCCGCCGGCCCTTATAATCACAGACTCCCAGGTATTCAGGACAGTTTATGAAAAGAAACCGGAAGCAAGCAAGCTCACATCGTTCTCTGTGCTTTTCGCAGGATATAAAGGAGACCTCGAGTACTACACCAACAGTGCCGCTGCTATTGATAAGCTGACGGAAACCTCCAGGGTATTGATTGCAGAAGCATGCACCCATGCGCCTCTTACAGAGGACATTGGCAGAGAAAAAATACCGGCATTGCTTCGAAAAAAAATTGGCCCGGGGCTCACGATCGATCTGGTCAGCGGCAATGATTTTCCGGGAGATCTGACGCCCTATGATCTAATCATCCAATGCGGGGCTTGCATGTTTAATCGCAAATTGGTGCTTTCGAGGATCGAAAAAGCGGCTTCTCAAGGAATCCCAATGTCTAACTACGGCGTGGTGATCGCCCATTTATCAGGCATATTGGATAAAATCAGTATGACGTGAACAAAGCCCGGACAACGGAGTATAAATACGAGGCTTTAAATACAAAAACAATTTATGAATATTATAAAAGCAACAAACCGATCGTAATTAATCGTTAAACAGAAAAGAGAGGGTAAAGGAATGTATGACGTTAACTCAATGAAGGCGGAAGAATTTATAAGCGATAAGGAAATCAGAGACACACTGGCTTACGCCAATGAAAACAAAAATAATGCAGAACTGATCGATCAGGTTCTGACTAAAGCAAGGCTTGGCAAGGGTTTGTCTCATAGAGAGGCTATTTTGCTGCTGGATTGCCAGATCGAAGAAAAGAACCAGGAGATTTTTGAACTAGCAGCAGAGATCAAGCGTAATTTTTACGGGAATCGTATCGTGATGTTTGCTCCGCTTTATCTTTCCAACTACTGCATAAATGGCTGTACTTACTGCCCTTATCACGCCCAGAACAAAACCATCACAAGAAAAAAACTGACCCTGGAAGAAGTGGAAAAGGAGACCATCGCTCTGATGGATATGGGGCACAAGCGTCTAGCCTTGGAACTTGGTGAAGATCCGGTGAACAATCCGCTGGAATACATGCTGGATTGTATAAAGACTATTTACAGCATCAAGCATAAGAATGGGGAGATCCGCCGGGTCAATGTCAATATCGCCGCTACGACAGTCGAGGATTATAGAAAGCTGCACGAAGCTGAAATCGGTACATATATTCTGTTCCAGGAGACTTATAATAAAGAAACCTATGAAAAACTGCATCCAACAGGCCCGAAGCATAATTATGCGTGGCATACAGAGGCTCATGACAGAGCAATGCAGGGCGGGATCGAAGATGTGGGCTTGGGCGTCCTGTTCGGTCTTGAAGGCTACCGCTATGAATTCACCGGACTCTTGATGCATGCCGAGCATCTGGAAGCTGTCTATAACGTTGGGCCGCATACTATCAGCGTGCCAAGGATCAAAAATGCAGATGACATCGATGCAAGCGCATTTTCGGATGGCATCAGCGATGACATTTTTGCTAAAATCACTGCCTGCATACGTCTGGCAGTACCATATACAGGCATCATCATTTCAACCAGAGAAAACCAGAAAGTCAGAGAAAGGCTCCTCAAGCTAGGAGTATCACAGATCAGCGGAGGCTCAAAGACCAGCGTCGGCGGATATGCCGAACCGGAACCGGAAGACCAGAAATCCGAACAGTTTGATGTCAGTGATACAAGAACCTTGGACGAAGTCGTGAACTGGCTGATGGGGCTTGGCTACATACCAAGCTTTTGCACATCATGCTACAAGGAGGGCCGGACGGGGGACCGTTTTATGACTCTGCTGAAAAACGGGCAAATCCAGAACTGTTGTCACTCCAACGCGCTGATGACATTGAAGGAATACACCGAAGACTATGCATCTCCTGAAACGAAAGCGATAGGAGTGAAGCTCATATCAGAGCAGGTTCCAACGATACCTAGTTTGAAAGTCCGGGCGATCGTGGAAGAAAATCTTGCAGCCATAGAAAACGGAAAAAGATATTTCAGATTTTAAAAATTCAGATCCGCAGATCCGCATCATCTCTATTTTATAGGGAATATGCATGCCGCCTCAAAACAGGATACCCTTTGTTTGAGGCGGTTATCAATTTATAGCATATTTACAATGCGATGTTGCTAAAATTGATAAATATTGTATTGTAAATTGTGTTGCTAATGATTTTATTATATAATTTGTTATCAGATGTTTAAACAGTTTGTATTTTTCGACAATCTGAACTGTACTGATATATAAGGGGAAATAAAGGAGGATTATGAATGGGGTTTAATTTGTATTTGCCCACCAGGGTGCTCTTGGGCGCGGGGTCGCTAAATAAACTGCATACACAGAAAATGCCCGGTAAAAAGGCGATGATCGTTATTTCCAAAGGCAAGTCAACAAGAGACAATGGGTATTTGGGACGGCTGGAAAAAGAACTGGAAGCTGCAGATGTAGAATTTGCATTATTCGATAAAATACAGGCCAACCCGCTGAAATCCACTGTTATGGAAGGCGTTTCTTTTTTTAGATCTCATGGATGCGATTTTATAGTAGCGCTGGGCGGTGGCAGCGTGATGGATGCATCGAAAGCCATAGCCATGATGGCCGAAAATGAAGGAGACTTATGGGATTATGTATATGGCGGCAGCGGTGAAGGCAAACCTTTGCAAAACACCCCGGCACCCTTGATTGCCATAACAACGACAGCCGGCACGGGATCCGAAGTAGACCAGTATGGCGTTATCACCCATGATGAAAACAACGAAAAAATAGGAGTTGGGGGCATGGACGAATTGTTCCCGAAACTGGCCATCGTTGATCCGGAATTGATGATTTCAGTACCGCCTGAACAAACAGCCTACCAAGGCTTTGACGCTTTATTCCATAGTGTCGAAGGATATATTTCAAAATACGCCAATCTAATGAGCGATATGTATGCCATCACAGCCATCGAGAATATTGCAGCGAATCTGGCGAGAGCGGTGAAAGACGGAACGGATGTCGAGGCTCGAGAAAAAATTGCTTTCGGCAGCACCTTGTCTGGAATGGTGATGGTGGCAGGTTCAGTAACCAGCCAGCATTCCCTGGAACATGCTATGTCAGCTTACCATCATCATTTGCCCCATGGCGCCGGGCTTATCATGCTGAGCAAGGCTTTCTTCACATATTTCATTGAGAAAAAAGCATGT
>CALBZG010000197.1 GCA_937889655.1 uncultured Clostridia bacterium | reverse complement strand
GCCTCAGAGGTTCTGCGCGATAGACTTAGAAACGCGGAAATTTATTCGGAAGTCATGGGTTCTGATCATTGTCCGATTTCCTTAATTATAGAATAAGCGATTTTTATAAAATTCATAGTTTCAAATGTTGGCTTTTATAACGAATCCCTTCGGGGTATATTTAATGTAATGATTATAATATTATAATCATTACAATTTTTTATTAGGGACATAATTTTAGTATCTTAATAAATTATTTCAAAATAAACAAGGAGGAGGATGTTATGGAAGAAATGAAATGCCCGGTTACGGGAAAAACCAAAAACCCTACAGCTGGCGGCGGCACCACGAACAGGGACTGGTGGCCAAATCAATTAAACCTTAAGATACTTCATCAGAATTCATGCCTGTCTAATCCCATGGGCTCCGATTTCAAATATGCTGAGGAATTCAAAAAACTGGATTTGGAAGAGATCAAGAAAGACCTCTATGAATTGATGACGGACTCACAGGATTGGTGGCCTGCGGATTACGGTCATTACGGTCCGCTATTCATCCGAATGGCATGGCATAGCGCCGGAACCTACAGAATATCCGACGGCCGCGGAGGAGCAGGGGATGGAACTCAACGTTTTCCGCCTCTCAGCAGTTGGCCTGACAATGTAAATCTGGACAAAGCCCGCCGACTCCTTTGGCCGGTAAAAAAGAAATATGGAAGGAAAATTTCCTGGGCGGATCTCATGATCCTTGCAGGAAATTGCGCACTGGAGTCGATGGGAGTAAAGACCTTCGGTTTTGCAGGAGGACGTGAAGACGTTTGGGAACCGCAGGAAGATGTATACTGGGGTTCAGAAAGCGAATGGCTTGGCGACAAGAGATATTCAGGCGAAAGGGATCTTGAAAATCCACTTGCAGCAGTGCAGATGGGATTGATTTATGTTAATCCTGAAGGGCCTAACGGAATACCGGACGCAGTCGCCTCTGGCCGCGATGTTCGGGAAACGTTTGCTCGTATGGCCATGAATGACGAGGAGACGGTAGCGTTGATCGCTGGCGGTCACACCTTCGGCAAATGTCATGGAGCTGGTCCGGCCACTCATGTAGGTCCCGAGCCGGAAGCGGCAGATTTGGAAGAACAGGGCCTCGGATGGAAGAGCACTTTTGGAAGCGGAAAAGCCGGAGATGCGATCGGCAGTGGCCTTGAAGGCGCTTGGAAGCCAAACCCGACTAAATGGGATATGGGCTATTTACATACATTGTTTAAATATGACTGGAATTTGATAAAAAGTCCTGCCGGCGCATGGCAGTGGGTCCCTTCCGATCCTGAGGCATCCAAAACAGTCGTTGATGCCCATGACCCAGCGAAACGGCATCCGCCTATGATGACCACCGCTGATCTTTCACTTAGAATGGACCCGATCTATGGGCCAATTGCCAAACGGTACCTTGCCGATCCCGAAGAATTCGCTGATGCATTTGCACGTGCATGGTTTAAACTGACGCACCGCGATATGGGGCCTCGATCCAGGTATCTCGGCCCTGAAGTGCCATCGGAAGAACTCCTCTGGCAAGATCCGGTACCCGAAGTGGATCATGAAATGATAGACGAAAATGATATAGAAGGTCTCAAAGTTAAAATCATAGAATCGGGACTGTCTATTTCCAAGCTGATCTCAACCGCTTGGGCTTCCGCTTCCACATTCAGAGGCTCTGACAAGCGGGGCGGTGCTAATGGAGCCCGCATCCGGCTTGCTCCGCAGAAGGATTGGGAGGTCAATCAGCCAGCACAGCTTCAATCCGTACTATCGAATCTTGAACTAATACAAACGGAATTCAATCATACACAAATTGGAAACAAGAAAGTATCTCTCGCTGACTTGATAATCCTAGGTGGATGTGTCGGAATTGAATTAGCCGCAAAAAATGCCGGATTCGATATTAAAGTGCCTTTTGAGCCTGGTCGAACTGATGCTGTTCAAGAAATGACGGATGTTAAATCGTTTGCGGTTTTAGAACCAAAATCAGACGGATTCAGAAATTATGTCAAGGATAAGTTTTCGGTTTCAGCCGAAGAGCTTCTTGTGGATAAAGCTCAATTATTGAATCTGACTGCACCGGAAATGACAGTTCTTCTCGGAGGCCTTCGGGTTCTAAATACGAACTTTGCTCAATCTCCGCATGGTGTATTCACTAAAAGGCCTGAAACTCTTACCAATGACTTTTTCGTTAACTTGCTTGACATGAGTACCGAATGGAAGCCGACTACGGATGAGAAAATCGAATTTGAAGGGCGGGATCGAGCAACAGGAGAAGTTAAATGGGCCGGAACCCGGGTGGATTTAATATTTGGCTCTAATGCTCAGCTTCGGGCGATAGCTGAAGTCTATGCATCAGATGATTCAAAAGAGAAATTCATCAAAGACTTTGTATCTGCCTGGAACAAGGTCATGAATGCAGACCGCTTCGATATTGCGTAAAAAAATATAATGATAGGGTGAAGGAGGCAGGCAAGCTTGAAATTGCATTCCATAAAAAGAATCATTTTTATATGCATTGGTTCTATGTTTTTGGTATTTGGAGTAATTGGCATATTTTTACCGGTGATACCAACGACACCATTCCTTCTGCTTGCATCCTTCTTCTATTTTAGAAGTTCGGAACGGATGTATTGTTGGCTGATCAATCATAAATTACTTGGAGCATATATATATTATTATCTGACATACAAAGCTATACCTCAAAAGACTCGAATCGGCGCCATTATTTTTCTTTGGTCGACTTTGTGTTTATCAATGGTAATAATTGATTCATCACATTTACGAATTTTCCTGGCCGTGGTCGGCATTGCAGTTTCAGTACACCTTTTATTGTTAAAAACAATCACACAGGAAGAGTTGAAAAGTTATCATGGTGTCGAAATCATTTGTCAGAAGTGATTAACTGACGGAGAAAAAGTACCTGCTGGCGAATTTTTAAGACATCTGAAAGAACTGGATCTTGAGGAAGAAAAATTTATGCGTAAGGTGCAAAAGAAGTTGAAGAAGAAATAGCAAAATTAAAATTGTAAACAGTATCATTTATTTAAAATAGTGGGAGGTCGGTTCATACTGCACCTCCCAGTATTATATCCCAAAACCAAAATATTGTTTTTTCTAAATACAAAAAATTGGACAAATCCGGGGTGACGCTAAAATGATAGACAAGATAATGATATTATTGATTCTTATTATGCTTAACGCTTTTTTCTCAGCAGCGGAAATTGCTCTGGTATCCTTGAATGATAATAAGATCAAGGTAATGGCGGATAACGGAAACAGAAAAGCGATGCAGCTT
>CALBZG010000196.1 GCA_937889655.1 uncultured Clostridia bacterium | reverse complement strand
ATGCGATCATGGACTATCTGATGGAATATCACGATGTTGATTTCCAATGGGGCAACCATGACGTTGTATGGATGGGAGCGGCTTCAGGGAACTGGGCATGCATCGCCAATGTCATAAGAATGAACATCAGTTACAATAATTTCGACATGCTGGAAATCGGTTATGGCATCAATCTCAGACCGTTGGCCGTATTCGCTCAAAGCGTTTACGGGGACGATCCATGTGAATTTTTCAAACCTCACATTCTGGATACAAACAAATATGACCCTGTGCCGGAAGAACTCGCAGCGAAGATGCATAAAGCAATAGCTATATGTCAGTTCAAGGTAGAGGGTTGGAAAATCAAGGCTCATCCCGAATATGAAATGAATGATAGGCTGCTGCTGGACAAGATCGATCATAAGAAAGGCACAGTCCTGATCAATGGCATTGAATATCCGATGCGGGATTCCAACCTGCCAACGGTGGACCCTTCCGATCCTTACAGACTGACCCAAGCCGAAGCCGAACTCCTTAGTACATTGGAGGCTTCATTTCTGAACAGCGAAAAGCTTCAAAAGCACATGAAGTTCATGTTCAACAATGGAGCGATGTATAAAATAGTGAATGGGAACCTTCTTTATCACGGTTGTATCCCCATGACAGCAGATGGAGAATTTGAGGAATGCGAATTCAATGGTGTAGTATCAAAAGGCAGAGGATTGCTTGACGACATCGATGAACAAGTCCGCAAGGCTTATTTCACACCTCAGGAGCCGATAGAAGCCGTGCATGCCGGAGATCTGATGTGGTATCTGTGGCTCGGCAGTAAATCACCACTGTTCGGCAAGGATCGAATGACCACTTTTGAAAGATGCTTTATTGCGGACAAATCGACCCATAAGGAGCATTCGGTTCCTTACTATACGCTCATCGACGATAGAGAAATATGTTGCAAAATACTCGCGGAATTCGGCCTTTCTCCAGAGGCTTCCCATATTCTCAACGGCCATGTGCCGGTCAAGGTCAAAGATGGAGGGACGCCTGTGAGGGGCGAGGGGCTGCTTTTTATTATAGACGGAGGGATGTCCAAGGCTTATCAGAAGGATACGGGAATAGCAGGCTATACCTTTATTTTCAATTCGAGATTTATGGCTTTGGCTGAACATAAACCCTATTCGCCGCTGATGCCTGATGGAACACAAACCTTCAATACGCCATCGATCAGAACGGTGGAAGTCCTGGAGAAAAGGATGACCGTTGCGGATACGGATATCGGGAAAGAATTGCAGCAACAGATCGAAGAGCTGCAGGCCCTGGTGGATGCATATAAATCAGGTACAATAAAAGAAAGAGATCAGGTGACCTATGGCAAATGAACAAAAATTTGCGGTGCTCATTGACGCAGACAACATTTCAGAGAAATATATCAAGCTTATTTTAGACGAGATATCAAACGAAGGCGTGGCGACTTATAAACGAATTTACGGAGACTGGACCAAGCCTTCTTTCGGCGCGTGGAAAAACGTCCTTCTGGAGCATTCGATCACACCCATTCAGCAATATGGATATACTGCGGGGAAAAATGCTACGGATTCCGCAATGATCATTGACGCTATGGATATTCTGTATTCCGGAAACGTACAGGGTTTTTGTCTGGTCACCAGCGACAGCGATTTCACGAAGCTGGCAGCCCGGCTGAGAGAATCAGGCATGGATGTTGTGGGCATGGGCGAGAAGAAGACGCCGAAAGCTTTTATTGCAGCGTGCAACAAATTCAAGTATCTTGATATCATAATGGAACAGAGCATCAAGGATGCTGAAAGAGTCAGGAAGGAAATTCAAGATAGGCTTATTGAGTCCAGAGCTGACAAGGCTAAAAAGCAAAAGATCGTCATTCCGCTCCCGGAAGGGTTTGAGGAAGAGACTGATAAAAAGGAAGAAGCTGAAATGACTTCGCTGGGCACGATCAGAGAGTCCGTCCTGACGATCATCAGGGAAAATTCTGATGAAGACGGATGGGTTTTTATCGGAGACATCGGAGGAATGCTTTTGAAGCGTCATCCGGATTTCGACGTCAGGAATTTCGGCTACAAAAAGTTGACACCTTTCATTAATTCGATGGAGGATTTTGAAATCAGATCTGAGAGACACGGCAACGTGAGTTTGATATATGTCAGAGAGAGAGCAGTCGCTGAAGGTCAGGAGAATCACAACAGAGAAAAGCCTCCGGTCAGGAAAAAACCGGGTTCCAGAAGAAAATAAAAGACGGGGCTGAAAACATTTAAGTTTCAGCCCCGTTTTCTGCTTCGTTCTCCGATTTTTCCTTTTCGTCCTTCTTAAGGCGGATCGCACCTACTGTCATGGCGCCCACCACTGCTATCTGACCGATGGTTTTGACGCCCTCTTTAATTTTTTCGGTATCGCCGGCGCGAACGCCTTTGATGATATCCCCGCTTTCTCCGACAACAAGTTTTGCATTGTGGATCCAGTTGCCGACAAGCATTTTGCCGCCGCCTTTGAGATCATCCAGCCCCTCTTCCACCTGTTCCTTGTCGTCCTGTATATTGCCAACCACAACGTCTGCAGCGCCGGAGACGAGATTCCCGGCAATGCTGCCTGCATAGATCAAGGAATCGACAACGCTTTCGCCCACATTGTCAATGATTTTTTTGTGGGTCAGCTTCCCTATGATGGACACTGTACCGCCGATAATTCCACCAGCAACGGCACCGGCTAATATACCTGCTTTTTTAACATTTTTCATAATTTTATTTTGACCTCCATTCCGGAAACCCTTGTATAGATTATACTATAGCCATTTTTCCTTTACAAGCAGAGCATTTCTGTGTATAATAGCAAAGTACGAATTGATGCGCGCCCGTAGCTCAATTGGATAGAGTGTCTGACTACGAATCAGAAGGTTGGGGGTTCGAGCCCCTTCGGGCGTACCATTATATGGTAAACGGACATCTACATATGCAGATATCCGTTTTTTATTGATAAAAAAAAATATTTTTATTAAAATAATGTTTTTTTTTCAAAAAATAGGTATAATGTGTCCAATATGTTTAAGCAGCTGTATGGTGCTGACCAAACAAGATTACGGAAGGAGTTTTAAAATGATTATTGGTGTTCCGAAAGAAACCCTTGCGGGAGAAAGACGTGTTGCCGCCACACCAACCAGTGTTGCGCAGCTAGTCAAGCTCGGGTTTAATGTTGTCGTTGAATCCGGGGCAGGTAATGAAGCCAGTTTAACTGACGATCAATACGTTGCAGCCGGAGCGAGTATTGCAGACAGTGCAAAAGTATGGGAATCCGACATTATTTACAAAGTCAATGCTCCAAATAATGAGGAGATTCCAAATCTCAAAGATGGTGCTACGCTGGTGAGCTTCATTTACCCAGCCCAGAATCCTGATCTGGTTGCATCTCTTTCCACAAAGAATATTAACGTGCTGGCCATGGATATGGTTCCTAGAATATCCCGTGCCCAGTCCATGGATGCTCTTTCGTCCATGGCAAACATTGGCGGCTACAGGGCCGTTATAGAAGCAGCCCACCATTTCGGCAGATTTTTTACAGGACAGATCACAGCCGCTGGCAAGGTCCCTCCTGCAAAAGTACTGATCATCGGTGCCGGCGTTGCCGGATTGGCTGCAATAGGAACAGCAAATTCCCTGGGCGCTATTGTGCGTGCATTCGACACCCGTCTTGAAGTTGCGGAGCAAATCGAATCCATGGGCGGCCAGTTCCTGAAGCTTGAATTCGCGGCAGATGAAGACGGATCTACTTCCGGCGGATATGCCAAAGTCATGTCTGATGAATTCATTCAGGCAGAAATGGCCCTTTTTGCAGCTCAGGCAAAAGAAGTTGACATTATTGTGACTACCGCTCTTATTCCGGGCAAGCCTGCCCCTAAACTTATTTCCAAGGAAATGGTCGATAGTATGAAACCTGGATCAGTAATCGTGGATATGGCCGCACAAGCCGGCGGAAACTGCGAATACACAGTTCCCGGTCAGCTTCATGTTACGGAATCCGGTGTCAAGATCATCGGCTTTACCGATCTTCCGGGCCGTCTTCCTACTCAGTCTTCTGAGATGTATGCCACAAACCTGCTCAACCTTGCCAAGCTTCTTTGCAAAGAAAAGGATGGAAATATCAACATTGACTTCGAAGATGTGGTATTGAGAAATATGAGCGTTATCCATAATGGCGACGTTACATTCCCGCCTCCACAAATCAGTGTATCCGCAGCTCCTGTTAAGAAGGAAGCGGCGCCAGTGGCTGAAGTGAAGGAAAAGAAGCCGTCCAATGCAAAATATATCTTTGGTATTCTTGGCGTTTTACTGCTTGGCTGGATGGGGTATTCCTCACCTCCTGAATTCCTGGGACATTTCACAGTCTTTTCACTTGCTATTATAGTAGGATACTATGTCGTCTGGAATGTAACACATGCTTTGCATACACCGCTGATGTCGGTTACAAATGCCATTTCGGGCATTATTCTGATAGGCGCATTGCTGCAGATCACAGGTGAAATGTCTGCGATCACAGTCCTGGCCTTTATTGGAATTTTAGTAGCCACCATCAACGTTGTCGGTGGATTCACCGTCACACAGCGTATGCTGAAAATGTTTAGTAGGGATTAAGGAGGAAACCGATGAATCATGGATTAGTTACGGCAGCATATATTATTGCCGCCATACTCTTCGTACTAAGTCTTGCGGGACTTTCAAAACAGGAAACCGCAAAACGCGGAAATAAATTTGGTATAGCCGGTATGGCTATCGCTCTGATTGCAACCTTGACAAGTGCGGATCCAAGCGCTTTCATATATATATTGATTGCAATGGTCATTGGTGGCGCCATCGGCGCACGGCTTGCATTGAAAGTGGCAATGACAGAGATGCCGCAGATGGTTGCTTTGCTCCACAGCTTCGTAGGTTTGGCGGCTGTGCTGGTTGGTTATAACACATTCCTTAAATTAATGGGCGCTGCCCATGTAGATGAGG
This sequence comes from uncultured Clostridia bacterium, assembly GCA_937889655.1. GTDB lineage: Bacteria > Bacillota > Clostridia > Peptostreptococcales > Anaerovoracaceae > CALBZG01. The sequence continues at coordinate 37,814 of CALBZG010000196.1, read as the reverse complement.
CAATGCTCACTATTGAGCTTGTGGAAATTTACTTAGGCGTATTTATTGGAGCCATTACATTGACAGGTTCCCTAGTGGCTTTTGGAAAGCTTCAGGGCACAGTCAGTTCAAAAGCGTTGACATTGCCTGGTAAAAATCTGCTGAACATCATTGCCTTGGCAGCGACAATTGTTCTTATGGTTTTCTTTATCCAGCAGGAAGGCAACTTGATCATCCTGGCAGTAATGACAGCAATCGCTCTTTTGTTCGGAATCCACCTTGTTGCTTCCATCGGCGGTGCAGATATGCCTGTTGTAATATCGATGCTGAACTCCTATTCGGGATGGGCAGCAGCTGCAGCCGGCTTCATGCTTACCAATGACTTATTGATCGTAACAGGATCCTTAGTAGGATCTTCCGGTGCGATTCTGTCCTATATCATGTGCAAAGCAATGAACCGTTCATTTATTTCTGTTATCCTTGGAGGTTTTGGAAACAAACCGGCCGCAAAGGGTGAAGCTGAAGAAATGGGCGAATATAAGGAGATGAAGCCTGATGAAGTTGCAGAACTTCTGAAGTCCTCAAATTCCATCATCATTACCCCTGGATATGGCATGGCAGTTGCCCAGGCTCAATATCCGGTAGCGGATATGACCAGAAAACTTCGGGAAAAGGGAATTGAAGTGCGATTCGGCATCCATCCGGTTGCAGGACGTCTTCCTGGTCATATGAACGTACTTTTAGCTGAGGCAAAAATCCCTTATGATATCGTTCTTGAAATGGATGAAATAAACGAAGATTTTCCTAGCACTGATACAGTACTGGTTATCGGAGCAAATGATACTGTTAACCCTTCCGCACAGGAAGATCCTAACAGCCCGATTGCCGGAATGCCTGTACTGGAAGTTTGGAAAGCGCATAATGTAGTCAGCTTCAAGAGATCGATGAACACCGGATATGCCGGTGTAGAAAATCCGCTCTTCTACAAAGAAAACAACTTTATGTGTTTTGGCGACGCAAAGAACACGATGGAGGAAATCCTGAAAGCTTTATAGTCGTATAGTTTAAAAAATCACACCGGTTTGATGCGGGAATAAGCATCAGACCGGTGATTTTATTTTTGGAAACAATGACAAACTTGAAGTAGTATTGGAAAATCATTAGTGATAAAATAATTACAGAAGATTTCGAAAAAGACCAGATGATTTAATGGAGGGAACGAAGTTGGCAAGAGGCGGTAGTTCCGGAGGAAGAATAGGCGGAGGCTCTTTCGGCGGAAGCAGAAGCGGCGGAGGGCGGATCGGCGGCAGCCCATTCAGCGGAGGAAGAAGCGGCGGCAGCATTTTTGGCGGCAGCAATAGAAGGACCAGCGGGGGCGGCAGCATTTTTGGCGGCGGAAGCAGTAACACCGGTGGCGGAGGTTTTGGCGGCTTTCCAGGCGGCGGAATTTTTGGAGGAAACCGGGACGGCGGAGGATTTAATGATAGAAGGTACGACCAACCCTCGGGTGGGAACATAGGTGGAGGCTTCGGCAGAGGATCGGGACTTGGAGGCTGCGGTTGTGGAGTCTTAATTGTTGTTCTGATTATTGTTGTATTATTTATCATACTTATTTCTGTTGGGATAGGATCCTTTACTACGAATACCGGCGGAGAAAACGATATCACGAAATCAACGATCACACGTGAAGCGCTTCCAAAGGGTTCCGTTAATGAGACCGATTATTATAACGATGGATTAGGGGTGATAAATAACAGGACAACACTCTTGAACGGAATGAAATATTTTTATAACGAGACCGGTGTACAGCCTTATTTGTATATTACCGATTCCATTGGCGACTACACTTTTGATCCATCCATCGAGGAACTGCAAACTTTCACCAACAACCTATATGATGAGCTGTTTTCTGATGAAGCCCATTTGCTTTTTGTCTATTTGGAATTTGAAAACAGCTATATGATTTACTACATCTGCGGCACACAGGCAAAATCCGTCATTGATACAGAGGCTGGCGACATTTTGCTGGACTACATGGATCGCTACTACTATGATGACTCTCTTTCATATGAAGAGTTCTTTAGCAAAGCATTTAGCGATACTGCAGACCGGGTCATGAAAGTAACCAGGTCTCCATGGATACCGGTGTTGATCGTAATTGCCCTGCTGGCTTTAGCAGCTTTGCTGTTTGTATGGTGGATGCGCGCGAAAAAACAGAAAAATCTGGAGGCGCAGCAAACGGAAGACATACTCAACATACCGCTTGAGAAATTCGGCACTACAGAAGCCGAGGAGCTTGCTAAAAAATACGAACAAAAGGGACCAGAGAATAAGCTTTAATTTAATACATTTTTATGAGCAGTATCAATTAACGAAGGATCAAAATAAAGGAGGGTAACAAATGGCTATTTTAGAAAGATTCAGCGACATCATCAAGGCAAATGTGAACGTCTTGCTGGACAAAATGGAGGATCCGGCTAAAATGATCGATCAATACCTGAACGACATGATGGAGGACATGGCGGAAGTCAAGCGAAGCACAGCAGGCGTCATGGCGGAAGAAACAAGAACGAAGCGGCTGTTGGATGAGAATCAGGCTGAAGTCGCAAAATATGCGGATTTCGCAAAGCAAGCTCTAGTGGCCGGCAATGAAGGGGATGCACGTACATTCATTTCAAAAAAACAAGAGTTGGAAAACCTGGGCGCAAGTTTAATGACTGCATACGCGGCGGCTCATGAAAACGCTGTAAAAATGCGTCAGATGCATGATAAGCTGGCAAATGACATCCAAGAACTGGAAGCGCGCCGGGAGATGATCAAGGCAAAAGTAACCATTGCGAAAACTCAGGAGACTCTTAACGAAGTCAGCACGGCAACGGAAAGAACACAAGGGGCCATTGATGCCTTTGAGCGCATGGAGGAAAAAGCCAGCAAGATGCTGGATGAGGCAAATGCTATGAACGAACTGAACATGGCTCCAATCGATGAGGCAAAAGCTTTGGAAGAAAAATATGCTGCTAAGGGCACGGTCTCAGTTGAGGAGGAACTCAGTAAACTCAAGGGTGAACTAGGTCTATAATACTGGTTTAGGACAAAAATTAAAATCAAGTTACGATTTTATTTTCCGGCATCGGCTTTGTTCCAATGCCGGTTTTTTATGAAGCAAAAATTTAAATTTATGTTATAATATTAAGCAATCAATTACCATCTGGAGGAGCAGTTATGATCAAGATCGACATCAGGGCAAAAGTGGATTGTCTGGAGAGCATGCATGAAGCTTTGGAAAAAATCAATTTCACATTGCTGGAAAATAAAAAAGAGTGCGAGATCTACTACCATGTCAACAGCGATGATTTGGATTATGGTGAGCGAGTGCTTTGTCTGAAATGCAAAGAGGACTCCTCATCCGGAGATAAAAAATCCTGTATTCAATATAAAAGCCCCGGGACAGACAGCTTTTCCATTACTGATGTTGAATATGAATGCGAAATTGGCGACTTTGATGCGACTGCGGGGATTTTTGACGGTTTAGGCTATCAGAGAGCTATCGAACTGAGGAGAGACCGCAAAACATTTTCTAATTTTGATGGAGTAAGTGCATATCTTGATGATATCTGGCAACTGGGCAAATTCCTGGAATTGGAGATACTATTAGACGAAGAATCCAGACAGGAATATGCTGTAGAAGCGCTGGCCATCATATTAAACGAACTTGGCGTTCATAAGTCCGCCGTAGTTAATAAGACATATCATGATATGTTAAAATGAACAAGGGGCCATAGTCCGACGGATTGAACGGTGGAGGCACAGGAGGAGGAAAATCGATGGGAGCAAACAAGCCGGGTGGTTTCTATGAAACAAGGATGATCACATCACTCAAGGACATGTTAAAATCAAGCGTTGATTTATACGGCGAGAGGCCCGCTTTTCTTGTTAAAAAGGAAAAAGCCGGAGAGTATCAAGATATTAAGTATAAACAACTGAAGAATGATGTGGATGCCTTGGGGACAAAGCTGATTGAGATGGGTTTGGATGGAAGCAGGATTGCGATCATCGGTGAAAACTGCTATGAGTGGTTCTCGACATATTTGACGGTTGTCAACGGGGTCGGTGTTATTGTGCCTCTCGATAAAGAATTGAACAAAGAGGAGATTTTCAACCTGCTCAATAGTTCAGCCTGTAGCGCTGTGTTCTTTACAGATACCTATGAAGACATCTTCCGTGATTATGATGTTCAATATAAAATTCGAATGAAGGTATATGGTGACAGAACCGATTCAAGTGAAAGCTTGAACATCCTGAATGAAAGTGACGGCATTCTCCAATGGCAGAACTTAGTGGCTGCGGGAGAAGCGTTGCTTAGTGGCGGAAATCGAAACTACATCGACAGAATCATCGACCCTGACAAAATGGCTATGCTCTTATTTAGTTCGGGGACAACCGGAACACCGAAGGGCGTCATGCTTTGCCATAGAAACATTTCATGCAATATAATGGATGTCCGAAGGATCGTAAAAGTCTATCCGGAAGACAGGACCCTTTCTATCTTGCCGATCCACCACACATTTGAATCCACCATCGGGATTCTGACTATTCTATATAGCGGCGGCTCAATCGCATTTTACGAGGGGCTGAAGTATATCAGCAAAAATCTTGCTGAAGCCAAGGCAACTTTGCTGGTTGGAGTTCCGCTGATTTTCGAATCGATCTATGCAAAAATTTGGAAGCAGGCTGAAAAAACCGGAAAAGCAAGCGCCTTAAAGAAAGCTATAAAATTAAGCAGAATTCTGAAATCCGTCGGCATTTCCGCTGAGAGGAAATTGTTTTCGCCGGTATACGAAACCTTTGGCGGAAAACTCCGAATGATGGTCACCGGCGCTGCAGCGATCGATCCTGCTGTCTGCAGGGGCTTTGAATCAATGGGCATCCGAGTAGTACAGGGATACGGCCTTACCGAGTGTTCCCCTTTGGTAACAGGCACGCCGGATTTTGGAGATACATATAAAAAAGCGGGGTCTGTAGGGCCTGTGGTGGCCAGTGGAGAGCTGAGAATCATTGATAAAGATGAAGACGGCGTTGGTGAAATCATTTTCAGGGGCCCGAATGTTATGCAGGGATATTATAATATGCCTGAAGAAACGTCCAGAGTCATTAGGGATGGATGGTTCCATACAGGAGATCTGGGGTATTTGGACGCAGATGGCTGGCTTTATCTTACAGGCAGAAAGAAAAATGTCATTGTAACTAAAACGGGGAAAAACATATATCCTGAAGAAGTGGAATTTTACGTTAACCGAAACAAGTATATACAGGAAAGCCTTGTACATGGCATAGAAGAGGGAAGTGAAGAAGGAACTACAGTTGGCGTTCAGGTGATTCCCGCGTATGATGTTATTTATGAGGAATTCGGGCCGGATTTTTCTGAGGAGAATATCACCTCATTAATAAAACGAGCGATTTCTGATATCAACGAAAAATTGCCGATTTATAAGAGAATCAGAAAGATATCGATCAGGAAAGATGAATTCATCAAAACTACAACCAAAAAGATCCAGAGACATAAAAACATTTAAACCCTGGGCTCGTTCGATGAATTTAGTGATTTGAACAAATATTTTATGCGTTTTTGTGCTTGACAACATAATACAACTATGTTATTTTTACCATAGTTTAAATGAGTGAAGGAAAGGATATCCGATGAATATTAATATTGTTTTTAATCTTCATGCAGATAAAAAAAGCGGTAAACGAAATCGCCGCCGATGATTGAAACGATCATGGGCAGGCGATATTTCACTTGCCCATTGGATACAGTATATGAAATTACTGATTAACGTCTTTTGGGTCACAACCGAAAGACGTTTTTTTAATAATTAAAGCTTTAGCTATTTAATTTGCCAAAGAAAAGAAAGGAAATGAAGATGTCAATCAGGATAGGGATCGCGGGGTACGGAAATCTGGGAAGAGGCGTTGAATGCGCTGTCAGGCAAAATGAAGATATGGAGCTGCTTGCTGTTTTTACAAGGCGCTCTCCGGAAGAGGTAAGCATACTGACTGAATCTGCAGGAGTTTTCAGTTTTGACGAAGCAGAAAAAATGAAAGATGAAATAGATATACTGATATTATGCGGAGGCAGCGCTGAAGACCTGCCGCAGCATTCAATCCATTTCGCAAAGAATTATAACATCATCGATAGCTTCGACACTCACGCCAGGATCCCTGCCCATTTTGCTGCAGTAGATACTGTTGCCTCTGAGAATGGGCATGTCGCAGTAATTTCCATGGGATGGGATCCCGGCATGTTCTCATTGAATAGAGTATATGCAGAAGCCATATTGCCTCATGGTCAGACCTATACCTTCTGGGGCAAAGGGATAAGCCAGGGCCATTCAGATGCCATCAGAAATATCGCGGGGGTCGCGGATGCCAGACAATATACGATTCCGGTGGAAAGCGCCATCGAATCGGTAAGAAATGGAGAATGCCCTGTTTTGACTACCCGTCAGAAACATACCAGGGAATGTTTTGTAGTTGCTGAGCCGGGAGCAGATCTTGAGAGGATTCGGGGAGAAATCATCAATATGCCGAATTACTTTTCAGATTACGATACCACAGTCAACTTCATTACCCAGGAAGAACTCGATGCAAAACATAAAAATCTCCCTCACGGAGGTGTTGTAATAAGGCATGGCACAACGGGCTGGGAAGACGGCACAACTCAAATTATGGAGTATAGCCTGAAACTGGAATCCAATCCGGAATTCACCTCAAACATACTTGTTGCAGCCGCGCGAGCCGCGTATCGTATGAATAGAGAAGGACAGATCGGATGCAAAACGATTTTGGACATACCGCCTGCTTACTTCATAAATATGGACAAGGAAACATTGTTAAGAGAAATGATCTAAAATCGATGGCGGGAATAATAGTAAAATACGGTTGATTGAGAAGAGGGTAATTATGAATGAAGATAGCTATAGGATAAGCGGCGTGTCATGCACGGAACTGGCGTCAAAAGTCGGTACTCCAATTTTCATTTACGATGAAGAAAAGATTGAAACACGAATCAGGGAATATAAACAGCACTTTGTATCTCCCTGCTTTGAAACAAAAATACTCTATGCGTCTAAAGCTTTTCTTTGCGGAGCCCTAGTCAAGCTGCTCAACAAAGAAGGCCTTTGCCTGGATGTAGTAAGCGGCGGTGAATTATATTGCGCCAGAGCAAATGATTTTCCCGCAAAAAATATATTTTTTCACGGCAACAACAAGTCAGACGAAGAAATTGCCTTGGCGCTGGAATTTCAAGTTGGGGGAATAATACTTGACAGCGAGATGGAGTGCAGCAGGGTATTGGAATTGTCCAAGGCGCTTAAAAGAAATATCGACGTTATGATCCGTATAAATCCGGGCATCGAAGCGCATACCCACAAGTACATCATGACAGCGGATTCTGACAGCAAATTTGGCGTTTCGATAAATGATTTCGATAAAGTCGTGAATATGATACAAAAAATCCAAAATTCCGGCCACGCCACATTTAAAGGCTTCCATGCGCACATCGGCTCACAGATCTTCGAGTTGTCTGCCTTTAAAACCGAGATTGAAGTTCTGATGGATTATATTGAAAAAGTTGAAACGACAGTAGGGACCTCTGTTGAAGCATTGGACCTGGGTCGAGGATTTCCAGCCTATTACACCGAGGAAGATCAACCGATACCAACAGAGAAAGTATGCCATGCAATAATAGACAACTGCGAATCGGAGGTGATGCGGCGAAAGCTGCATTTAAAAACGCTGATGATCGAACCGGGCCGAAGCATTGTAGCTGAAGCCGGGTACACATTGTATAGAGCTGGATTTTTAAAAAATACTGCCAATAAGAGCTATGTATTTGTGGACGGAGGCATGTCTGACAACATTAGGCCGGCCTTGTATCAGGCAAAATATAACTGCGACAATATCAGCCGGCAGGGGGAACCCAGGACGCATAAAATGTGCGTGGCGGGAAAGTGCTGTGAGTCAGGCGATATTCTTATTGAAGAAATAATGATGCCCGAGACGAAAACCGGCGATCTCATCCTGATGTATACGACCGGAGCCTATGGGTACAGCATGGCTTCGAACTATAACAAAATCGGCAGGCCTCCTGTAGTGTTTGCAAATAAGGGGAAAGCAAGGCTTGTCGTAAAACGAGAAAGTTATGAAGATCTTATCGCCATGGATTGCGATAAGAAAGTTCTTTAAAGTAAAAGAGATATTGCGTAGTAAAGGAAAGAGGATAATTATGAATATTATTAGAGGATCGATCGTAGCTCTCATCACGCCATTCAAAGAAGACGGAAGCATTAATTTTGACAAGCTGGGAGAGTTGATAGAATGGCACATAGCGAAAAAAACGGATGCCATTCTGATTTTAGGTACAACCAGCGAATCGCCGACCATGTCTCATGAAGAAGATAATGAAATATGTAAATTCACAGTGGACTTGGTTAATAAGAGAGTGCCGGTGATCGCCAGCAGCGGCTCTAACTGCACACAGACTGTAATAGAAAAAAGTCTGTCCTTTCAAAGCCTTGGTGCGGACGCCCTCTTGACCATCACGCCTTATTACAACAAGGCAAATACCGAGGGGATGTACCATCACTTTGCTGACGTTGCAGATATCGTTGATATCCCGATGATTTTATACAATGTCCCGGGGCGGACAGGATGCGGCATATCCGTTGATGTTCTGGAAAGACTGGCTGTTCATCCTAAAATAATTGGGATCAAGGAGGCCAGCGGAGATATGAGCTATATGGCGAAAATAGCGAGACTTGCAAATGATAATTTTGCAATCTATAGCGGTAATGACGATATTATTGTGCCGATTTTATCCATGGGAGGCTCTGGTGTGATCTCGGTCCTGGCTAATATCATGCCTGAGGAGACCCATGACCTGGTAATGGATTATTTGAACGGAGACGTCATCCGGGCAAGGGATGCACAAATCAAATATCTGAACCTGATCAATGACCTTTTTATTGAAGTTAATCCGATCCCTGTCAAAGAGGCAATGAACTTGATGGGTATGGGTGTAGGCGGCTACAGGCTGCCGCTTTATCCTATGGCTGAGGCAAATAGAAATATACTGCGGGCGGAAATGGAAAGAGTGGGTTTGATATGATGAAAATAATTCTTGCCGGATATGGGAAAATGGGCAAACAAATCGAGTCGGCGGCTTTGGCGTATATGGATATCGAGGTCCTTCGGATCATTGATATTGAAAACATTGATGAACTGGAGAAGGGCGAAAAGGCGGATGTCATTATTGATTTCTCACATCCGGACATGACTGACAGGACATCAGCTTACGCCAAAAGCTCCGGGACTGCTTTGGTTTGCGGGACTACGGGGCTAGATGATAGTCTTCTTGAGCGCCTTCGAGAACTGGGCAGTTCAGTTCCGGTTATTTACAGTTCGAATTATTCCTTTGGCGTAGCCGTATTTGAGCATATTTTAAGCGAATTGAAAGAAGTCTTTGATGATAGTTGGGATATTGAACTTGTCGAAACGCATCACAACCAAAAGATAGACGCACCCAGCGGCACCGCCAAAAAGCTCCTCGACGCCCTGGATCCCGAAGGGATGTACAAAAAAGTATATGGCAGAGAGGGCATGACAGGCGCAAGGACCACGAAGGAAATAGGTGTGCATTCCTTACGTGGCGGCACTGTGGCTGGTGAGCATTCCGTAAGCTTTTTCGGGAAAGATGAAGAGTTTCAAATCGTACACAAAGCTGCAAGCAGACAAATTTTTGCGGAAGGCGCTTTGAAAGCTGCCCGCGTCCTATGTAAAAAGGCTCCGGGTTACTACACACTGCGGGAACTTCTTTTTTGAGAACTCTCGGGGCATCGTTTTGCCCCGGGCGCATTGACAAAAATTATAAAAGACGCTAAACTATAGAGCAGTATCAAGACAAGGAGCAGGAATAATATGAAAAGAATACAGACTATTGAAACCCGCGATTTAAAAAAATCGGCAGAAAACGGCGGCTGCGGCGAATGCCAGACTTCATGCCAGTCTGCATGCAAAACATCATGCGGAGTAGCTAACCAGAAATGTGAAAAAAGCCACGGCAAAAACAAATAATTTCAGGAATAGGGGAATTGGATCAAAAAAATAATTGCCGTTCTATCCTTAGCGGAGCGAACGGTTTTTATTTTCCAAAGATAATTATGATACATCAATTTAAAATGAACGGACTCAATGTTGTCATAGACGCTGCCAGCGGATCGATCCATTGCGTCGACGATTTGGCTTATGACATAATAGAGCTTTCTGCATCGCAAAACAAAGAGGCGATTATCAACGAAATGCTTCGGAGATACTGCGGTGTGTCCGGAATCGATGAAGAGGCGATCAGGGAAGTACTGACCGATATTGAAAGTCTCATGGAAGCGGGCAAACTATTTGCACCGGACCTATATGAAAATCTTGCCGAGGATCATTTTGCCAGCCAAACTGTAGTGAAGGCTCTGTGCCTGCATACTTCGCATTCATGTAATTTGAACTGCGGGTATTGTTTTGCCGGTCAGGGGGGGTATCATGGTGAAAGAGAACTGATGCCGCTGGAAGTCAGCCGGAAGGCTATCGATTTTCTTATAGAAAATTCAGGCAGCCGTATCAATCTTGAAGTGGACTTCTTCGGAGGAGAACCTCTCATGAATTGGGAAGTTGTTAAAAAGACGGTTGAATATGCCAGAAGTATTGAGAAAGAGTTCAATAAGAATTTCAGATTCACTTTGACTACCAACGGGGTTCTTTTAGATAAAGATGTTATAGAGTTTTCCAACAGGGAGATGGACAACGTTGTTCTGAGCCTGGATGGAAGAAAAGAGATTCACGACAGACTCAGACAAACCATGAACGGAAAAGGAAGCTATGACATGGTAGTTCCCAAATTCAAGGAACTGGTTGAGGCGAGGAATGGAATCGGTTATTATATAAGAGGGACATACACCCATTATAATCCAGATTTTTTAAAAGATATTTTGCATATGGCGGATCTTGGATTTGCGGAGCTTTCCATGGAGCCCGTGGTTTGCAAACCTGATGAACCTTACGCCTTGACAGAGGACGACCTTGAAGAGCTTTTCGCTCAATATGAAATGCTGGCTGTTGAAATGATTAAAAGAAAGAAACAGGGCGAAGGCTTCAATTTCTATCATTTCATGATCGATTTGACCGGAGGCCCTTGCATTTATAAACGTATTTCAGGCTGTGGGTCCGGAACAGAATACCTGGCAGTGACACCTGGTGGGGACCTATATCCTTGCCACCAGTTTGTCGGCGAGCCGGAATATCGCATGGGCAGTTTGTGGGAAGGCATCACCAATGAAAATCTTCAGGATGAATTCCGCCGTTCGAATGTATATTCAAAACCGGAATGCAGAGATTGCTGGGCAAGGATCTACTGCAGCGGAGGGTGTGCGGCCAATGCATACCATGCAACCGGAACCATAAACGGTGTTTATGAATATAGCTGCAAGCTTTTCAAAAAAAGATTGGAGTGCGCCATAATGATCAAAGTAGCCGAATCATTTTGCGATGAAAATTAAAACCCAATAACAATACAAAGGAGCTGGATCATGAAAAATAAAAGCATTATTTTTTTAATGTTATTAATGCTATCAGCCGCAGCGCTCATCGGCTGCAGTGGACAAGATGCTGAGAATTCGCCGGGGACAGGTGATCAGGCAGAAAATATTGATGTCAGCTGGGTGGAAGACGTGGTGATGCCGGATGAAAGCGGCGTACCCGATGGACTTGATAATTTCATTACCTATGATCTTTACGGCAACCAGGTTGACCAAAGCCTCTTCTCTGATTATAAGATAACGATTGTGGATGTCTGGGGGACCTATTGCAACCCTTGTATAGAATCCATGCCGACCCTTGCACTCATTTATGATCAATATGCAGAAAAGGGTGTGAACGTTGCAGGCATCGTTATCGATGTACAAAGCGCGGATGGGACGCCAAAAGCAGACTTTATAGCAAAGGCTATTGAAATTAAAAGCCAGACGGGGGCGAACTTTACCCATATTATTGTTTCCGATAATGTTAGAAGAGCGGTTATCAAGGACATCAGCGCCATTCCAGCATCTTTCATCGTGGATAGTCAGGGCAAAATAATCAGTGATATCGCATATGGCGGCCACAGCCAAGAAGAATGGGAAGAACTTATCGATGAATATATCTAAAAAAATCGCACTGCCGGCAGTTTTTCTGGCAGCAGGAATGATTTTAATTTTATTTGGCGCCATGAGAGGGGAAGCTACGATCGTGCTGATGAAAGCAGTTAATATATGCCTTGAATGCATAGGGATAGGGTGATGTGATATGGCCGGGAGAAGAACGATTATACAAATCGTTTTTGCCGCGTTATCCAACTCTTACTATAAGGGATTCCTGGAAGGCGGCATATATAAAGGCGCATCCAAATCTGCATGCGTGCCGGGATTGAATTGCTACTCCTGCCCCGGGGCTTTGGGATCATGTCCGATTGGTGCAATGCAGGCGGTGCTATCAGACAGAGATTATAACTTTTCTCTGTATGCCGCAGGCTTTATCATGCTATTTGGAGCAGCTCTTGGAAGAGTTGTCTGCGGTTTTTTATGCCCCTTTGGATTGGTTCAGGATGCGCTGGATAAAATACCGTTCAATCATAAGATACGACGGGTCGCCGGTGAAAAATATCTAAAATCCCTCAAATATCTAATATTGGCAGTATTTGTAATAATTTTGCCGGCATTCATAAAAAATGATTTTGGCTCCGGCGATCCATGGTTTTGCAAATATATCTGCCCTTCCGGGACTTTTATGGCTGGCTGGCCTTTAGTCATGCTTAATGATGGCATACGGGATGCCGCCGGTTTGCTTTATGCCTGGAAGTCGTTCATTCTTATCGCCCTACTATTATTATCGATCGTGATATATCGCCCCTTTTGCAGATATTTGTGCCCCCTTGGCGCGATATACGGCCTCTGCAATAAGATATCTTTCTACAGCTATGAAATCGATCAAGAAAAATGCACCGCCTGCGGAACATGCCGGCAGGTCTGCAAATTTAATCTTGAAGTATATAAAAATCCCAACAGCGTTGAATGTATAAGATGCGGAGAATGCATCCGAGGATGCCCGACGACCGCTATCAAAAGAAGGAAACTTGCTCCCGCGAGAGTAGAAAGGAAATCCAGTGATGTTGCAGAAAATTGATTCCAAACGACTTCTGATGCTCCTGCTCGCAGTTTTTTTGACCTTTAGCAGTATTTTTTCTGCTTCCTTTGCGGCGGTTCCCGCTGATTACGTGTCGCCATGGGCAAAGCCCATTGAGGCAAAAGCACAGACTTATGGATTGCTGCCTTCAACACTGGATGGGCAGGACCTTACAGTGCCCATCAGTAGAATCGATTATGCCAAGACGGCAGTGCTTCTCTATGAAAAAGCCACTGGCAAGACGGCTGCTTTACCGGCAGTTGAGCCTTTCGATGATACGAAGGATATTGATATTTTAAAAGCTTATGCCTTGGGGATCGTTCGGGGTGTAGGCGCGGGCGTTTTTAGTCCCGAAGCCAGCATAACAAGGGAACAGGCAGCTGTCATGCTGGCAAGAACATATATGAAAATAAGCGGCAGCAGGCTGATGGCTGCAGGCATAGAGTTGTTTAACGATGATGGAGACATAAGCGCTTATGCCAAGCCGTCTGTCTATTATATGGTATACAAAGGCTTTATACAGGGAACGGGCAGTAATTTTTTCAAGCCGAAAGGTGTTGCGACGCGGGAACAAGCCATGGCAATGGCCGTCAGAATGTTTGAATCTGTCAAGGGAACTGTTGCATTGGAACCAATCCCGGAATACAGCCCGGGAATGAAAGCCGAATCATTGGACCATGCCATAGAAATTATTAAAAACGCAGAGAAAGACCTGGCTCCCGAAATCACCATGGCCATAGAAAAGGAATTGTACGAAGGACTTCTTACAAGTCCATTCGTTGAAGAAACAGGCATCGACAGTCTGCATTATGTCTACAATGCCAATACAGGATCGTTGTCTGTTAAACTGACTTACAGTTTATATGCACAGATCTTGGCGCTTTCAACAAATCCCGGATTGGCCGGCATTTATGCAACGAATGAAGCAAAAAATCTTAATGGGGTTTTAGATGAAATTCTATCGGAAATTATTACACTTGACATGGGTATTTATGATAAAGAGAAAGCTGTCCATGACTATATGGTGACGCACTATCAATATGACTCGTCTTTGACCGAGTATGATCTGGAGCACCCCAGCATGTCGGTTTCAGGACTGATATATCATAAACAAGGCGGCTGCAAGGCTTATGCCGAAATGTTCAATATTCTCATTTCGAAGCTAGGCATAGGTACAAAAATGGTATATGGGTTTGCGGGGGATGATGAGCATGTATGGAACATGGTAAGATTAGCCGGTGATTGGTACATGGTGGATGTCACCTGGGATGATCCGGCGCCGGACAGGGGCATGGAAATTTCTTACGAATATTTTAATGTAACAGATGACGTGATCTCCAAGGACCACACCTGGGATAAAGAGGATTACCCTGCCTGCAATTCAACAGAATACAGCTACATCAACATGCAGTAGAAGAAGAACTTGCAGGGCATCCATTTCGTCACACCGAGACGCTTAAAGATCTTTAAATTTGAATGTCTTCTTGCCGTCGGCATAATCCGCAACAATATGGCCATTGCCGTACAGTTTGTATTTATAAGTGACGATGCCATCCAGACCCACTGGCCCCCTGGCGTGAAGCTTGCCAGTTGATATTCCTACTTCAGCCCCAAAACCGTAACGGAATCCATCTGCAAAACGTGTGGAACAATTGTGATATACTCCAGCCGAGTCCACCAGCGACATGAATTTTCCGGCAGCATCAGAATCTTCGGTAACGATACTGTCTGTATGGTGGGAACCATAGTTGTTTATATGACTAATTGCCTCATCTATATTTTCGACTATTTTAACTGACAAGATGTAGTCGAGATATTCTGTCTCGAAATCCTCCGGAGCAGCAGCCTCGCAGGATATGATCCTTCGGGTATCGGCGCAGCCCCTTAGGGCCACCTTTCCCTTGACAGCATCCAAAAGAAGCGGCAGGAATGTATGGGCCACGGCTTTATGCACAAGCAGAGTTTCCAGTGTATTACATGCTGCGACATACTGGGTCTTGGCGTCTATGACAATTTTGATCGCTTTTTCGATCGATGCCGATTCATCAATATAGATGTGGCAGATTCCGTCGGAATGCCCCATAACGGGTATGCGGGAATTTTCCTGGATATAACGAACAAAAGCATTGCTTCCCCTTGGAATGATCAAATCGATGTACTTATCGCACTTCAATAATTCCTCGACGCCTTCCCGGCTTTCGATTAATGTAATAAATCCTTGAGGCAAACCTGCTTCAACACCTGCTTTTCTGATGACTTCAAATAGCGCACGATTAGTGTTTTGAGCTTCGCTTCCGCCTTTTAAAATGGCACAATTCCCACTTTTTATACAGAGGGATGAAATCTGTACAAGAGCATCAGGCCTGGATTCAAAAATAACCCCGATCGTCCCGATTGGGCAGGTCGTTTTGATCAATGTGAGCCCGTCATCCAGTTGTCTCTTTAAAAGGACTTTATTCAGGGGATCCTGCATGCGGATCAGATCTGTGATGCCCTTCAGAACATCATCCAGTTTGTTCCCGTCGAATTTCAGCCTGCTGAACAGAGGCGCCGCAAGCTGGTCAGCTGCTGCTTTCGAAAGATCCGTCCTATTGGCTTCAAAAATAATTTCTCTGGAGGCGTCCAGTGCATTCCTGATCGCTGTCAAAGCATGATCCCTGGTTTCAAGGGAAGTAGCCCCCAGCAAAAAACTGCTCTCTTTAACTTTCTTTGCCATTTGATTGTAATCCATTATCTTTCCCCCTTTGGCATAACGATATTTTCTAAAAAAAGTTTAATGAAGTGATTTATTTCCATATAATTGACCTTGCCGGCGCTTTCGGTGATAAGATAGCCGCTCTCTTCGGTGGCATAGCGGGCCAACGGTTCAAAATTAAAATCAAGTGAAACAAGATCGATAAAAGCGTCATTATGAAGCCGGGACATGGGGAACACGACTTCAAAAGTGGAGGACGAACTGTCAAAGGATATTCTGCAGTTTCGGGTTTGATCGCCGAAAGAGTAATAGTTTACCGGAGTTCCCCTCTGTTTGCCTGTTACACGAAGATAATTTTTCCCCAACTCGATATTTTCGATATGAAGGGCCCGGGCCGCCGGGAATCCCATCGTATAAAGACCTTTATGTAAATCGCTTTTTTCAATGACGGGAAGAAGCCTTGATAGTTGAGCCAGGTCGTCTCTATTGTGCAATAAAACCTGCTTTTTGAGTTCCGGATCATGAGTACGAAGATACCGGTTGTAGATATTTACACTTTCGGCACCATTGATCAAATCTTTTCTTAAAGCCCATAACCCCATATAATTTTCGACGGTGGACTGTTTCAGGTTTGGTAATAATCTTTTCAAAGGGCTGGCAAACCTGATCAGTTGATAAAGATCCAGATCATAAGGGAGATCGTCTGCATGAAAACCATGTTCGATGCTTCGTGCACGGATAAAGGGAATATCAAAATGCTTGCCGTTGTAAGTAATGACGACATCAAGACTTTTGATTGCCTGTAGATAAGCATCCAGCAACTCCGGTTCCTTGCTTTTATTATCCGCAAAGAATTGTTCGATCGTTGCCGAACCCGGGGCATCAAATGTCAATAGACCGCCGAGAATGATTTTGTTTGCCGCTGGGCTCAAACCTGTTGTTTCGATATCCAGAATCCCGACCCTGAAATCGCTGAAGTACATTGCAAAGGATTTGTTATTAAATAATTCAGTTTCGAATTTTTCACATATATATTCCATGTGTGTATTATAGCATGGGCACCCAAAAAACAAAATAGAACGCAGGGGTGCGTTCTATTTTGTTCAAAAGGGGTATTGGGATTAGAGATTAATGAGGTTATCAGGGGGATAACCACATATGTAGTATAGAGGAGTGTCTCAAAAAATGCAATATTATTAAGCAAATTCAACTCAAAAAACCAGCACTCACTAACGAAATCCAGCAAATCCCCGGCAGACTTCGACAAACTCATTAACTACGACAAGCAAATTGATACAAAATTAACATAACAGACCGTTGCCTGATACTGAAACGACTTGGATCTCCCTGCACTTGAACATATAAATTTTATGTGATAATATAAGCCGTGTCTTAATTTGAACGAGTGAGAGGTGGATTTGTTATATGGAATCAATCGGCGGTTTAATAAATAATAGCAGAAAAATTGTAATCAAAATAGGAAGCAATGTGCTTTCGGATGACCAGGGCATGGTGAACAAACGCATTTTCCATGAGATAGCAGAACAGACCGCTGAACTGATCAAAGACGGTAAGCAAGTGGTCATCGTCTCTTCTGGGGCTGGCATCTGCGGCGTGGGAGCTATCAATAAATGGACACGTAAAGATGACATCAACTATAAGCAGGCCCTATGCGCCATCGGCCAGGTTGAACTAATGATGGCATACAAAGAGTACTTTGCCGATTATGATCTGCATGTGGCTC
Source organism: uncultured Clostridia bacterium (assembly GCA_937889655.1). Classification (GTDB taxonomy): domain Bacteria; phylum Bacillota; class Clostridia; order Peptostreptococcales; family Anaerovoracaceae; genus CALBZG01. The sequence goes on along the minus strand of CALBZG010000196.1, from coordinate 20,136 downwards.
AAATCCTTCTGACCAGAGAGGATTTCAGCGACCGGAACAGAACGCTCAACATTAGAAATGCCCTCTTTACACTTTTGGATGAGGGCGTGGTTCCGATTATCAATGAAAATGACAGTGTGTCTGTTGATGAAATAAAAATTGGCGACAATGATACTCTCAGCGCCTTCACAGCCAATCTCTGGAACGCTGACTGCCTCATCGTGCTATCGGATATCAACGGCGTTTATGATAAGGACCCCAAGCGTTACGATGAAGCTGAACTGATCGAAGAGGTATGGGACATTGACGGGCTTCTTGACGAAATCGATGTAAGGGGAAAAAGCGATTTCGGAACGGGAGGCATATTGACGAAAATAGAAGCCGCAAGAAGAGTGAACAGTTACGGGATACCGATGATATTATTGAACGGCAAAAGATCCTATATTATCCGAAGGGCCAGAGAAGGCAAAGAAGCGGGGACAGTTTTTTTTGCGAAATGAGGAGGGACCAATGAAATACGGGTTTATCGGCGCAGGCAATATGGGTGGTGCGATCCTAAAAGGCTATATACAGTCAGGCAATGTGCTCAGCAAAGATGTTTACGTTTGCGACAGCGATCTGGAGCGTAGGAAAACCTGGCAGGAGCTGCTGCTTGTCAATACCACGGATGACATAGGGACCTTGGTGGATGCGTGCGACATCATCATTCTAGGCATCAAGCCAAATGGATTCGACGCTGTCATGCCGCTGATTGCAAATAAGTGGGGGCCAACAAAAATTCTGATATCCATGGCAGCTGGAATAAGCATCGAATTCATGGAAAAATTTTTGCCGGCTACCGCCAAGATAATTAGAATAATGCCTAATACGCCAGCCATGGTGGGGGAAGCCATGGTTGCCGTCTGTAGGAACAGGAATATCTCCGATCTGGATATAGAGGCTGTGTTTGAAATATTCACCAGTATTGGACGTGCGGAAGAAGTCTCTGAAGAATTGATACATTGTGTGATCGGAGTCAGCGGCAGTTCACCGGCATATACCTATATGTATATTGAAGCATTGATCGATGCGGCGGTAAACAATGGGATGGACAGGGAAAAAGCTACGATCTTTGCAGCGCAGTCTGTCCTGGGGGCGGCGAAGATGGTGCTGGAAACAGGCATATCTCCGGAGCAGCTGCGCATCAACGTCTGCTCACCCGGCGGGACCACCATTGAAGCGGTTAACGCGCTTTTTGAAAATGGTTTCCAGGGGAACGTGGCTGAAGGATTCCAGGCGGCTGTAGAAAAATCAAAAGCGATGACAAAGTAGGTGTTCCACATGACGTTTGAAGAAAAAATCATTGAAAGCGAAGTGCTTTATACAGGCAGAATACTGAAACTGCGGCGGAGTAAAGTATCTTCCGTAAACGGAGGGACTTCTTACAGAGAGATCATTGAGCACAATGACGGTGTCGTAATGGCGGCAATTACCGATGAGGGTAAAATGGTGATGGTGAGCCAGTTTAGAATCGCGGTGGGGCATGTTGTTTTAGAGGCGCCCGCTGGAAAGCTGGAAGATGGGGAAGACCTGGCCATGACCTGCCGGCGGGAATTGAAGGAAGAAACCGGCTATACCGCAGAAAAAATCCAATATCTTGGCGGTTATTATTCAAGCTGCGGATATTGTACAGAGAAGATCCATGTATATCTTTGCACAGGGCTTGAACCGGGAGAGACGGATTTTGACGATAACGAGGCCTTGGAGATAGAAGAATTCCCGCTGCAAGAATTATATGATCGAGTCATGGCAGGAGAATTCGAGGATGCTAAGACAGCACTGGCGATATGTCTTGCTTATCAAATAACAAAGCAGCCTTAAGGCTGTTTCATTGTATCGGCACATTCGGACAAAAAATAAAAATCGATAAGGCAATGGGATATTGTCAACCTGCAGGATTGGGTATATAATACATTTCGCTCATGCAAAAGGGTAAAGGGCAACGGTAACCGGAGAATGATTATGAACGCGTATATGAAGGATTTTTTTGCATGTTTGAAAAACGAAAGAGGCAAAGCGGAAAACACACTGGAAGCCTACAAAAGGGATTTGCTGGAGTTTTCAGGCTTCATAAATAAAGCCGGTGTGGAAGGTCTTGAAAAAGTAACGAACACAGATGTCGTGGGCTACATCCTTAAATTAAAATCCGATGGGAAATCAGCAGCCACCGTGAACCGGAAGGCTGCATCTTTACGGGCATTTTATAGATTCATGATAGAGAAAGGGCATATCAAAGAAAATCCAACGCTGGACATCAAGCCACCTAAAATTGAAAGGAAAAATCTGGAGTATTTGACGGTTGACGAGGTGGACAAGCTACTATCTCTACCAGATGGATCTATCAGAGGGATAAGGGATCGGGCTATATTGGAAGTGCTTTACGCGACAGGTATCCGTGTAAGCGAAATCATCGAAGCCGACTTGAACGACATCAACCTGAGAATGGGCTTTATAACCTGCGACGGCGAGCATGGCAAGGCAAGGATCGTCCCAATGGGAAGACCGGCTAAAGCTGCACTGGAAGAGTATGTTTACGAGGCAAGGCCTCAATTGCTTCGTAAAAATCAGAAAGAAGGCAAAGAAGAGAAGGCTCTCTTTGTAAATTATGCAGGCGACAGAATCACTAGGCAGGGGCTCTGGAAAATCATCAAAGAATATGCCGCTAAAGCAGGGATCGATCATAAAATCACTCCTCAGACACTACGAAATTCTTTTGCTGTCCATATGATACAGAATGGAGCCGATCTCAAGTCCCTTCAGGAACTGCTGGGCCATGAAGATATCGCCGCAACACAGGTTTTCCTTACAGTGACTAAAAACCGCATCAAGGACGTATACGATAAAACCCATCCGCGAGCATAGGAGCGGATATTTGAAATAGTCCAATTTCATCAAAAAAACATTGCAATGTCAATAACCATGTGCTATACTCTAAAAGTTATTACGGGCGGTCCTCTGGGTAGTGCATTTATTGGATACCATGAACGTCTTGGGAGAGAGGAGGAATAACAGTATGGATATTATGCAGGCTGTTGGACAGGAATATCTCAGAAAAGACATACCAGCTTTTGGTGTTGGAGATACAGTGAAGGTCCACATTAAAATCAAGGAAGGCGCTAGAGAAAGAATCCAGATTTTTGAAGGATTTGTCCTCAAAAAGCAGAATGGCGGCGTTGGCGAAACTTTTACGGTAAGAAGGATCGCTTCCGGAGTCGGAGTTGAGAAGACATTCCCTTTGCATTCACCTAAAATCGACAAAATAGAAGTCGTCAGAAAAGGTGAGGTTAGAAGAGCTAAACTCAACTACATGCGTCAAAGAACAGGAAAAGCCGCTAAGATAAGGGCTAAAGAAGTGAAGAGATAATCTTTAAAGGACCCGAAGGGTCCTTTTTTATACAGTGGACATTTTGGGAGCAAGTAAATGATCGAACATATAAATTGGTATCCCGGACATATGAAGAAGACTCGGGAGATGATCCAGGAAAACCTCAAACTGGTAGATCTGGTCATCGAAGTGATCGATGCAAGAATACCCATATCTTCAAGGAATCCTATCATTGATGATATCATCAAGAACAAGACAAGAATAATCGTGCTCAACAAGAGTGATCTTTCTGATGAGCGCAGCAATCAAGCATGGGAAGAGCACTTCAGAAACCAGGGCAATCATGTCTTGACAATGAATTGCATGTCCGGCGGCGGAACCCAGGGACTTTTCAAACTTCTCGAAAAGATACAAGCGGAAAAGAATGCTGATGCGTTGCGGAAGCGATATTTAAGGATCATGATCGTTGGCGTTCCGAATGTTGGCAAATCCTCTCTGATAAACCGGATGACCGGCAGGAAAAGCACCCAGACCGGCGACAGGCCAGGAGTCACTAAAGGGAAACAGTGGCTGACATTATCCAATAGTATGCAGCTTCTGGATACTCCGGGCATACTTTGGCCTAAATTTGAAGACCCTCAGGCCGGCCTTAATTTAGCCTTTTGCGGATCTATAAAAGATGAAATAATGGATATCGAATCGTTGGCGCTGGAATTGATCAAATTTCTGATGAATCAGTACCCGCAACTGTTGGCGAGCAGATATAAACTGGATGAGCAGCAACAAACGCCGCTTGAAACAATGGAAGCGATCGCAATGAAAAGAGGATATATCCTGCCAGGCAAAAAAATCGATTACGATAGGTGCGCAAGAACGGTTCTTGATGAGTTCAGGGCGGGCATGATCGGCAAAATAACCTTGGAAGGTGTTTGATCCATGAACAGAGAACAAAAGCTCAGAAGCCGGCTCGCGGATTTAAGGGAAATTGAAAATGGCTTAAGAATCCTTGGGATGCAATATATCGCAGGGGTTGATGAAGTGGGTCGAGGGCCACTGGCTGGCCCGGTAGTCACAGCCTGTGTGGTGCTCCATCCGGATTTTGATGTTTTAGGAGTCGATGATTCGAAGAAGCTATCTGCTAAAAAAAGGGAAGAATTGTACCCCAGGATACTGGAAAAAACACTGGCTTATGGGATCGGTATCATGGACAACCACGTCATCGACGAAATCAACATTCTGGAAGCTACGAAGGCTGCTATGATCCAGGCCATCAACGACTGTGAAGAGATGCTGCATAGAAGCGGAGGCGTTATTGACCATATCCTTTTTGATGCCGTCACGATCGAGGCCATAACCACCAGTCAGACAGCGATTATCAAAGGAGATTCAAAAGCACTCTCCATAGCGGCGGCGTCGATCATTGCCAAAGTCACACGGGACAGAATGATGGACGAATATCACAAAGAATATCCGGAGTATTGTTTTGATTCAAACAAAGGGTACGGCACCCGAGCTCATTACGAAGGTATACTCAAAGTCGGCTTGTGCCCTATCCATAGGAGAAGTTTCCTAAAAAACATTGTAAACGATGATGAAAGCAGTATATAATTAACCATTAATATTTTCTTGAAAAGGAGTATAGCATGGGTTTCAAAAGTGATATTGAAATAGCTCAGAGCACACGTTTAATGGGAATAAAGGACGTCGCTTCCAACGCAGGGATCGATGAAAAGTATCTGGAATTGTATGGAAATTACAAAGCAAAAATCGATTACAATATTCTGGACGAAATGAAATCAGCTCAGGACGGCAAACTGGTCCTCGTGACAGCAATAACGCCGACACCGGCGGGGGAGGGTAAAACCACCACCACTGTTGGACTTTCAGACGGTTTAAGAAAAATCGGTAAAAAATCCTTTGTAGCATTAAGAGAACCTTCAATGGGCCCGGTATTCGGAGTCAAAGGCGGCGCTGCAGGTGGCGGTTACGCTCAGGTCGTTCCAATGGAAGACATTAATCTCCATTTTACCGGAGACATGCACGCCGTTGGAGCGGCTAATAATTTGTTGGCTGCAATGTTGGATAACCATATTTATCAGGGCAATTCGCTGGGGATCGATGTTAGAAGGATCACCTGGCATCGTTGTGTTGATATGAATGACAGGCAGCTGCGTTTCATAACCGATGGGCTTGGCGGAAAGGTCAACGGTGTTCCAAGGGAAGATAATTATGATATCACGGTAGCCTCGGAGGTTATGGCGATATTGTGTTTATCAAGTGACATCGATGATCTAAAAGCAAGACTTGGGAGGATCGTGGTAGCTTATACCTTCAAAGACGAACCTGTTACGGCGTCGGATCTCAAAGCTGAAGGAGCCATGGCAGCGTTGCTTAAGGATGCATTGAAAACAAATCTCGTTCAGACTCTTGAACAAACTCCGGCATTTATACATGGAGGCCCTTTTGCAAACATAGCACATGGCTGTAACTCTATAATGGCCACCAAAACAGCATTGAAGCTTGCAGACTACGTTGTGACGGAAGCAGGATTCGGTGCGGATCTGGGCGCGGAGAAATTTATTGATATTAAATGCCGAATGGCAGGTTTGAGACCACAGGCAGTGGTTATCGTTGCTTCCATACGTGCGCTTAAGCATCACGGAGGAGTAGCAAAAACCGATCTTGGGAATGAAAACTTGGCGGCATTGGAAAAGGGACTCCCAAATCTTCTGCAGCATGTTGAAAATATCACGAAGGTCTATAAACTACCGGCAGTCGTTGCAATCAACCGTTTTCCAACGGACACAGAAGCAGAACTCGCCATGGTCGAGAGCAAGTGCAGAGAACTTGGCGTCAATGTAGCCCTCTCGGAGGTTTGGGAAAAAGGCGGTGAAGGAGGTAGGGCTTTAGCTGAGGAAGTGGTCAGACTGTGCGAAAAGGAAAGCGATATGGAATTCTGCTATGAACTGGAGACCAGCATCGAGGACAAAATACGGACCATCGCCCAGAGAATATACAGAGCTAAAGACATTGCCATGCTTCCTGCAGCTAAAAAGCAGATGGAGCAGCTTACAGCATTAGGATTCGACAAATTGCCGATTTGCATGGCCAAAACCCAGTACAGTTTTTCTGATGATGCTTCCCTTGCAGGAACACCAAAGGATTTCGTTCTAACTGTAAGAAATTTAAAGGTTTCAGCCGGAGCAGGATTTATCGTTGCATTGACTGGGGATATCATGACCATGCCGGGGCTTCCGAAAGTTCCTGCGGCGGAAAAAATCGACGTGGATAATACCGGAAAGATATCCGGGCTTTTCTAAAGCGCGTGATGCCGTAATGGGTATAAAAAACGCCGGAAACCTTGTGAAATACATATTATTAAGTTGAAAAAGATTCACATTTAGCGTCAATCTAATTGTATTGGCGCTCTTTTTTTGATAGAATGCAAAATGGAGGATTTTATTCATGAATGAGGTTTTGAAAGGTGCGCCTGTGGGGGCTGAAATACTCGAAAGGCTTAAAATTGCAATTGATGCGGCCAATCGTGAATATCAGTTGGCCATCGTTAGAATGGGCGTAAGGGAAGACGATCTCGCATACGAGCGATCGATCATGAAGAAAGCTGCATTATGCGGGATAAGTGTACGAAATGTGGTTCTGAAGGATAACATCACGACTGCTGAGGCATCGGAAGCGATCAGGGAATTGAACGAAGATCGCTACGTTGACGGTGTGCTGGTATTCAGGCCCATGCGCGATGAAGCGGTAGAAGAAGCGATCTGCGGCGCTTTAGCGGCAGAGAAGGATATAGACGGCATCACCCAGGCTTCCATGGCAGGTGTTTTTACAGGAAAGAAATCCGGCTTTCCTCCCTGCACTGCTGAGGCCTGTATTAAGATACTGGAGCATTACGGTTATGACATAGCAGGAAAGAACGTCGTTATTCTGGGGAGGAGCATGGTTATAGGCAAGCCTGCAGCAATGCTATTCCTGGATAGAGATGCCACGATCACCGTATGCCACAGGCAGACCAAAGGCTTAAAGGATATTGTCAAAGCAGCGGACATTGTTGTGGCGGCCATCGGCCGAAGAGGGTTTTTGACAGAAAAATATGTTAGAGAGGGTCAGATCATCATTGATGTAGGCATCAATTTTGACAGCCATGGAAATATTTGCGGTGACGTAGATACGAAAGCCGTAGCGGACATTGTCAGGGCAGTCAGCCCTGTTCCGGGCGGAATCGGAGAAATCACCACAGCGCTCTTGCTGACACATGTTGCTGAAGCGGCAGAGAGAAAGGATAACGTATGAGAGCATTATATATCGATTGTAAAGCAGGGATTTCTGCGGATATGCTCCTCAAAGCGCTGGTGGACATGGGGGTGGACTCTTTGATGAAAATGGAGGAAGCCGATATCAACGATCACGAACATGAAGAGGATCATGATCACAACCACGACCATGGCCATGACCACAATCACAAGCATGAAGACAAACATGACCATGACCATTGCAGTCTTGACCATATTGAGCATTCCTGCAGAAGCTATAATGATATTCTGGAAATCATCGAAAATGCTCCCATATCAGCTCGAGCAAAGGAATCTGCAAAAAATATATACCGAATCATTGCAGAGGCCGAAGCCGAGGTACACGGAGAAACTTTGGACACAGTACACTTTCACGAAGTCGGGCGGATGGAGGCGATAATGAATATACTCAGCATCGCTGCGTATATCGATGGCCTTGAGATAAAGGATGTTATATGCTCGGAGATTCATGACGGTCATGGGAGCATACAGTGCAGCCATGGCACTGTGCCTGTGCCGGTACCTGCGGTATCGGCCATGATGAAAAAGTCGGATTTAAAATTTGAAGAAACGGATATCGAAACGGAACTGGTGACGCCAACGGGATTAGGCATCCTGTTGGGCCTAAATGCCAGGCATGGGGCGCCTACAGGGAATATCATCGCAGCGGGTACTGGCTACGGCGGCAGGGAGACCGGCCTCGGAGGGCTGAAAGCTTTTCTCACCGAGCTGTGACAACGGTGTACACCTTTCGTTCGAGATGGTCTTGAAACTATATAAAGAGGAGCAGCTATATGGAAAACAATTTATCAAAAACATATGATCCCAAAGATTTCGAAGATCGTATCTATGCAGAATGGGAAGCGAAGGGAGCCTTCAGAGCAGAGAGGGACCCGAATAAGAAACCTTTCACCATTGTCATGCCGCCGCCGAATATAACGGGTCAGCTTCATATGGGCCATGCCCTCGACCAGACGCAGCAGGATGTTTTGACCAGATTTAAAAGGATGCAGGGCTTCAGCGCACTTTGGCTGCCGGGATCTGATCATGCCAGTATTGCTACGGAAGTCAAGGTTGTTGAAAAACTGAGAAAAGAAGAGGGCCTTGAAAAAGAAGATATTGGTCGGGAAGAATTCTTGAAAAGGGCCTGGGATTGGAAGCGGGTCTATGGCGGGATGATCACTCAGCAGTGCAGAAAACTGGGTGATTCCTGTGACTGGGAGAGAGAACGCTTTACCATGGATGAGGGATGCAATAAAGCGGTCAATGAATTCTTCGTACGGTTGTATAGAAAAGGACTTATTTACAGGGGCAACAGACTTATAAATTGGTGTCCTACCTGCGGCTCCGCATTATCGGACGCCGAGGTCGAGCATGAAGATAAAAATGGTTCCTATTGGTATTTCAGATACCCGTCTGTTGATGGCGGCGAGGGCATCGTGGTCGCCACATCCCGCCCGGAAACCATGTTTGGAGACGTTGCAGTGGCGGTGCATCCTGACGACGAACGCTACATGGACCTGATTGGGAAAAAGGTCGTTTTACCGCTGGTGGGCAGGGAAATCCCAATCATCGCCGATTTTTATCCGGATCCTGAAAAGGGGACAGGTGCAGTTAAAATAACACCGGCTCATGATCCTAATGATTTTGAAGTCGGTGAAAGGCATGGTTTGGACAGGCTGAGCTGTATCAATGCGGATGCTACCATGAACGAGCTGGCCGGCAAATATGAGGGCATGGATCGTTTTGAATGCAGAAAGGCATGGGTCAAGGATCTCCAGGCGGCGGGGTATCTGGTCAAAACAGAAGAAAAAGTCATCCCGACTGGAGAATGCTACAGATGCAATACGATCGTAGAACCAAGGCTGTCTGATCAATGGTTCGTCGCGATGGAATCTCTGGCCAAGCCAGCTCTTGATGCGGCAAAATCGGGCGAGTTGGTGCATGTGCCTGAACGTTTTGAGAAGATATATATCCATTGGCTGGAAAACATAAGGGACTGGTGTATTTCGAGACAGCTATGGTGGGGGCATAGAATACCTGCATATTATTGCGACGCTTGCGGCGAGGTGGTCGTTGATACCCAAGTTCCTGAAAGCTGCCCTCATTGCGGCGGTGAATTGAGGCAGGATGAAGATGTTCTCGATACGTGGTTTTCATCGGGCTTATGGCCGTTTTCTACCCTTGGATGGCCGGAAAAGACACCAGACCTGGAATATTTCTATCCGACGGACGTGCTTGTAACCGGTTATGACATCATCTTTTTCTGGGTCGTCAGAATGGTGTTTTCTGCGCTGGAAGCCACCGGGGAGATTCCGTTCAAGTATGTTTTTGTACACGGACTGGTGAGAGATGCGGAAGGTCGGAAAATGAGCAAGTCCCTTGGGAACGGAATCGATCCTTTGGAGGTAATCGAACAATACGGGGCAGATGCTTTGAGATTCATGTTGATGACTGGTTGCACGCCGGGAAATGACATGAGGTTTAAAATCGAAAAACTTGAAAGCTCCAGAAATTTTGCCAACAAGCTCTGGAACGCCTCCCGTTTTGTCATCATGAACCTTCAGGATGAGGAGGGTACTTTTAAAGAGATGTCTCAGGAACGCCTCAAGGACGAGGACAAATGGATACTATCAAGAATCAATGATGCGGCTGTCTATACAACAAAAATGATGGAAAAATTTGACCTCGCGCTGGCAGGACAGAAGGTTTATGAGACCATTTGGAATGAATACTGCGACTGGTACATCGAAATGGTGAAGAGCAGGTTATATGGAGACGATGAGGAAGACAAAAAGACAGCCAGAGGAGTATTAGTACAGGCGCTAAAAGATCAGCTCAGGATGCTGCATCCTTTTATGCCTTTCATAACTGAGGAAATTTGGAGCCATTTGCCGAAGGATAAAATGAACCAAAAGTATGACAATCCGGAGGGCTTTCTTATAAAAGAATCATGGCCGGCCTATACCGAAGAAAAAATCTATGAGCAAGAGGCTGCTGTAATAAACATGTCCATGGACGCCATAAAGGCGATAAGAAATATACGGGCTGAAGCCGAAGCCATACCGAGCCGGAAATTGAGAGCTGTCATCATTGCGGATGGGGAAAAAGCAGATAGCCTGAAAAGCGGGCAGCGGCACATTATGAATTTGGCGAACATAACTGCGATCGAATTCATCTGTGACAGAGAAAAAGCACCTCAAGAAGTCATGTCAGCGGAAATCGATGGGGCTACCATTCTGATCCCGTTGGAGGATCTTCTCGACTATCAAGCGGAATTTGAACGACTTACGAAGGAAAAAGCCCGTCTTGAAAATGAGGTTAAGAGAGTTGCGGGGAAACTGGCAAACCAGGGATTCATCGCAAAAGCCCCAGAACATGTGATTAATGAAGAAAAGGAAAAACAAACCAAATACGAAGACATGCTTGAAAAGGTGGCTGCTCGTCTCGAGATGGTTGTAAAGAAAATTTAATGGGAAACGATGCTATTTCAAGAATCGCAAAATATGAACAGTTTGGCAGCAAGCTAGGTCTGGGCCGGATGAAAGCCCTCCTTGAAAAACTGGGTAATCCTGAAAAAGATCTAAAAGTCATACATGTTGCCGGAACAAATGGCAAGGGCTCGGTTTGCCGATATATTTATGAAACATTATTAGCGAATGGGTATCATGCCGGCTTATATATTTCTCCTTATATTGAAATATTCAATGAAAGGATGGAATGCGGAGGGGCCCTGATATCCGATGATGATTTGGAACGGCATACGGACAAGGTCCTTTCAGCCGCGGAGCGGATGGTGTCTGAAGGATTGGAATCACCGACGGAATTCGAAATAGTAACGGCCATCGCTTTTTGCTATTATAAAGAACAAGCCTGCGATTTCGTAGTTCTGGAGGTAGGCCTGGGAGGATTTGGAGATTCGACGAATGTGATCGAAAAACCTCTGATATCCATCATCACATCCATTTCCTACGATCATATGGATCGACTTGGGAATACCCTTGCTGAAATCGCCGCCGAAAAGGCTGGCATTATAAAATCCGGGGTCCCGGTGGTTGTCAATGTTTCCGAGCCGGAAGCGGCTAAAACCATAGCGCGCCGTGCTTATGAGATGAATGCGCCTTTATATGATGCGAGTAGGATCAAATGCAAAAATATATATCAGGACATTAACGGGCAGATATTTGATCTGAATATTTATGGAACTGATTATAGCGGTCTTGCTATTTCGATGCTGGGCGACCATCAGGTAAGGAATGCTACAACTGCAGTTACGGCTATGGAGATTTTGAGAAAAACCGGACATATCAAAGTTTCCAAGGAACAATTTTATCAGGGCATGAAGAATGCGAAGCAACCTGCCCGCTTTGAGGTCGTAAAAGAAAATCCATATTGGATATTGGATGGCGCTCACAATAAAGCAGGAGCTGAAGTCCTGGCAGATACTGTGAGGAAATTGTTCCCTGGCTGCAAAATCCTTATGATAGTAGGCATTCTTGCTGACAAAGAAGTGGACGGCATGCTGGATGAGTTTGCGAAAATCACGGATGATTTTATTGCCACCCAGCCTTCAAGTTCCAGAGCGCTTAGCTCTGCGGAATTATATTTAAAGCTTAAGAGTAGAGGGAAGCGGGCAATCGAGGAAGTCGATTTGAATAAAGTATGCGAATTGGCTTTGAAACAAGCCAGGGAAGAATGTTTTGAAGTGATTTTATGTGGCGGATCACTCTATCTAGTTGGCAAAATCAGGGAGATCATCAATAATGATAGAAAATAATTCAGTTGAGAAAGTCTTGTTTTTTTATAATCCCCATGCCGGCAACGGTCTTTTTAAAAGCAATCTGGATTATGTAATTGAAAGGTGCCAGATGAAAGGCTTGTGTGTTGTGCCGGTGAGGGCGGAATATGGCAATATGTTATCCCGCGTTCTTTCAGAGATAGACCAAAATGAGTACAGGCAGGTCATTGCAGCGGGGGGAGACGGCACCGTCAATATTTGCGTCAATGCAATGGTGGAAAATAATATCAGACTGCCATTAGCTGTTTTCCCGGCGGGAACGGCCAATGATTTCGCGCATTTCCTTGAACTGCCTCCGGGCATAACAGAAATGACGGACATTGCATTAGGCCAACACTTAACGAACGTTGACGTGGGAATGGTCAATAATCGCGCATTTATTAACGTGGCAGCGATGGGCATGATGGTGGATGTCAGCCAGAAAACCGATCCTAATCTAAAAAACACATTAGGAGCCCTGGCATACTATTTGACAGGACTGACGGAAATGGCAAATTTAAGACCGCTTTCCATTAAAATCAAATCAAAAGAGATGGATTTTGAAGGCAAGATGTATTTCATGCTGGTGATGAACGGAGCTTCAGCCGGAGGTTTCCGCCGAATATCGCCCGATTCAGAAATTAATGATGGTAAGCTGAATGTGATCGTATTTAAGAAAATGCCTTTGACTGAATTTGGGCCACTGATCATCAACTACCTTCAGGGAAACCATCAAAAGAATAAGAATGTCTTACATTTTAAAACGGAAGAAATGTGGCTTGAATCCCATGAAGAGTTTGGCACGGACGTCGATGGAGAGGTAGGAGAAAAACTGCCCCTGCACTTTACAGTTTTACCAAGCCGGCTGCAGGTTTTTACTTTAAGAGATAATATGAAAGGGGCCATATGGTAACTGGTGAATCCCATGAATGAAGATTGCGCTTTTGACTGCTCGAACTGTGAGCTTGATTGTCGCCTCAAGAAAGTAAAGCTGGTTATGCGTGCTACAACGGATTACAATAAACTCATTCCTTTCTTCATCGAAAATGAAATTGAATATTCCGGCGAGGAGCCGGTTTCAACGGATATTGTAAAATGCTGGGAAGTCACCAGACAATCGGACGGGAAATTGCTGGGCGCATGTGTTCTTGCGGTTCGAGAGGGAGAATTCATCATCGATGGCATTGCCATAAACACAAATTATCGTAAAGAAAAATTGGGGAAACTCCTTTTGGAAAAAGCGATCAAAGAAGTCAGAGAGCTTGATGGAAGCAGTATATACCTGGTGGCAAGGGCCCCTGGGTTTTTTAGAAAAGCCGGATTTAAAGCAATAGAATCGGATAAGGCGCCGCAATTCTTTGAATGTCTGACCTGCCCTCAATACGGAGTCGGATGCCACCCGGAAATAATGAAGCTGGAGGTATAAGGATGAGAATACTACTCGACGGAATGGGCGGGGATAACGCGCCGTACGCTTTAGTAAAAGGCGCTGTGGACGCAGCCGCAAAAATTCAACATGAAATAGTCATACTGGGTGATGAGGCAGTTATCCGGGCCGAATTGGACCGATATGAATATGACAGGGCAAAGATATCGACTGTTCATGCCACCGAGGTGATCACCAACGAAGAAGCTCCGGTCAAAGCTGTAAGAACAAAACAGGACTCTTCATTGGTGAAAGGAATAAACATGCTGAAGGAAGGCCAGGGAGATATATTTATTTCCGCCGGCTCAACGGGAGCCATGATGGCAGCGGGATTATTCATACTCAAGGCGATCGAAGGTATTGACAGACCTGCCATCGCCAGTGTGTATCCGATCCTCGGAAAAGGTGCATCCCTTCTTATTGATGCTGGGGCGAATTCGGAATGCAGGGCTGTCAACCTTCTTCAATTTGCTTGCATGGGCGACATCTATATGAAAAAAGTGATGGGCATAGAGAATCCCAGGGTTGGCCTTGTGAACATCGGAGTGGAAGAGCAAAAAGGAACAGCCACGATCAAGGAGGCTTATAAACTACTGGCAAAAAGCGATTTGAATTTCGTCGGGAATGTCGAAGCAAGAGAAGTTCCAAGCGGTGCATGCGACGTCATCGTTGCAGACGGCTTTGTCGGAAATGTTATATTGAAACTGACAGAGGGACTGGCTTTAAATATACTGAGCACCGTCAAGGATAAATTGACTTCAGGGTTTGTGGCAAAAGTTGGTGCCGCGTTACTATACAAGAAAATGATGGAGTTGAAGGAAGAATTCGATTACTCTGAATATGGCGGTGCGCCTTTACTAGGGATCAAAGGGCCCATCGTAAAAATGCATGGGTCATCGAATGAAAAAGCGGTTATGAATTCAATCCTGAAAGCAGTGCCTTTCATGGAAGGGAAAGTCGTTGAAATGATTGAAAACGCGGTGGCCGAATTGAAAGGAATTGAAAGCATTGAACAAGATTGAAAGCAAACTCGGGTATGAATTTTGCGATAAGCAACTACTTGAGAATGCTTTGACCCACAGCTCCTGTATTCAAGATAGGACCGAGAAAGTAATAAAAAGTAATCAGAGGCTTGAATTCTTAGGGGATGCATTTTTAGATGCCATCATCAGCGAGGAACTCTACAAAGGTCTGCCGCATATGGAAGAAGGCCGCTTGACCAAAATTCGAGCAAGAGTGGTATGTGCAGAATCCTTGGCTGCTGTCGGAAAAGAATTAGGGATAGGTGAACACATATTGCTGGGCTCCGGAGAAAAACGAACAGGTGGCAGCAAGAAAATTTCCATAACCGCTGACACGATGGAAGCGCTTATTGGCGCCATATATTTGGATGGAGGATATGGGGAAACCCGCGCTTTCATATTGAGACACTTCAGCAATAAATTAAGGGAAGCAATTGAATCCGGCGCCGTCGCCGACTACAAAACCAGCCTTCAGGAAATTCTTCAAGCAGATGGGGAAAAGGGTTTTTTCTATCGTGTCATTAAAGAGGATGGGCCAGATCATGAAAAAACATTCTATGTAGAATTGATTTTGAATGATCATGTGATCGGCGAGGGAAAAGGGATGAGCAAAAAAGAAGCGGAACGGAACGCAGCAAAAGCGGCACTTGAAAGGAGAGGCAGCATTGTATTTTAAAAGAATAGAAATGCAGGGATTCAAATCCTTTGCCGAACCTGTTACGATAGAACTAAATGAAGGGATCACCTGCATTGTTGGACCAAATGGGTCGGGAAAAAGCAACATCAGCGATGCAATCAGCTGGGTGCTTGGTGAGCAGAGCCCAAAGATGCTGCGAGGCGGGAAAATGGACGAAGTGATTTTTGCCGGGACCGCCTCAAGAAAATCAAGGGGCATGGCCGAAGTTACTTTGATTATCGACAATACAAAAGGCATTTTGCCTGTTGATTATAGCGAGGTGGCCATCACAAGGAGGATGTACCGCTCCGGTGAAAGCGAATATGCCATCAATAACAGCCCTTGCAGGCTGAGGGATATCCGTGATTTGATCATGGATACCGGCATCGGCGTCGATGGCTATAGTATCATTAGACAGGGCAAAATTGCTGATATTATCAGTAATAAGACTGAGTCGAGGCGGGAGATATTCGAATCAGCCGCTGGGATCATAACCTATAGAAACAAGAAAGCCGAAACCGAAAGGAAATTGGCCTCTTCAAATCAGCAGCTCGAACGGGCCAATGATATCATCTGTGAAATTGAGACAAGAATCGACGGTCTCAAAGAGGAGAGTGAAAAAGCATCTGAATACATGAAGCTTCGCGACAGGTTCAAGGAACTTGAGATCAACATTACTCTTCGGAATATAGAAAAGATAGAAGCTAATACCGAAGCGATCATAAGAGAACTTGAAACATCGACCGATGAGATCCGGGCAATACGTGATCAAAAGGAAAACATCGACAAGGAAGTTAATGAAAGCAGAGAAAAGAATATGATTTTGGAGGGTCTGAATGAAGAGGCTTCCTCGAAGCATATCGCCCTTATCGATGCAATCAATGCCCTTGTAAGCAAAAGCACTATTGATTCTGAAAGGCTGGCAAATATCGAAACAAATGCAGCCAGGCTGGAAAAAGAACTGACGGATCTGTCGGAGAAGCTCGACAGGGAAGAAAAAAACGCAAAGGCGCAATACCTGATAAAAGAAGAAACAGATAAAAAAATGGCGGCACTGGCGGGGGAGCTGCAAAAAAGAATCACTGAACATACGGAAAAGACTGCGAAATATTCTGCGGCACTTCAGGAAATCGATTGCGAAAAGAATGAGATTTTCACACTACTGGCAGAGGAAGCAAACAAGAAAGCCGAAGCCTCAAGCATCAACAGTTTAAAATCAGGTCTCATAAAACGCAAGTACCAGCTTCTTGAGGAAAAGAAAACTTCTGAAGCGGAAATGCATAATCTGTTGCAGAACATCCATGATGCCGGAGTAGAAAAGGAGGGCTTTAATAGCAAGCTCACTGAATTAAAAAACAAAAACAGTGAAATGAAGTTGCTCCAGAACGATCTGACTATCAGAGAACGCCAGTTATCCAAAGAAATAGAGCAGATCAAAGTCGAACTGGGTCAATTGTCAGCTAGAAAGAAAACCATCGAAGAGATGGAGGCAAACTATGAAGGCTATAACAATGCTGTCAAGTACATAATGAAATCAGGCCTTAGAGGTTTGCACGGAACTGTGGCCGACTTGATTAGCGTTCCGGCTGGTTTGGAAATCGCGATAGAAACTGCCCTCGGAGGGAACATCCAGAATATCATTTGTGAAACGGATCAGGATGCAGGAGAAGCTATCAATGCATTAAAGGAAAATAGAGCCGGAAGGCTTACTTTTCTTCCGGTACATTCCATAAGGCCGGACCGCATCGACAGGGAAGGCAGGCTGCCGGATCTAAATGGCGTCCGAGGCTTTGCAGTAGATATCATCGAATTTGATGAAAGATATAGAAATGTGATGGAATATCTTCTTGGCAAAGTCGTGATCGTTGATACGATGAATCATGCGGTGGATCTTTCAAAGAAGACAAAAGGATTTCGTTTCGTGACTCCGGAAGGCGAGCATATCAATGCCAATGGCGCAATAACCGGCGGACGACATAAAAACAGTACCGGTAACCTTTTGGAAAGAAAAGCAGAGATCGATTTATTGGCAAATAAATCCAATGAAAAGGACTGGACTCTAAAAAAACTCGAAAATGAAAATGAAACGTTAAAAATCCAATTAAAAAGTTCCGTGGAAGAATCTGCCCGGTTGGAAATTGAAATAAGAGATGTTGAATTGGATACGCGGGCAGGCAAGGCACAGCTGGATGCAATGAAGGAGGCTCTTTCAAACCTTCAGACCCGACAAGCAGGAAGAGAGAGGGAACTGAGGAATATCGAAATAGAGTCCGGACATTCCGAAGAGATGGAAGAACAGTTGACTGCCCAGGCGAATGCAGCCAGAATAAAAGCCGGAGAAATTGAAAGAAAAATAGAACAGTCGCTCTTACAGCATGAAGATCTGAAACAGGAAATAGCAAATCTCAGCGAGGCGATCACAAGATCAAGAATGGCAACCTCTTCCTGTGAAAGCGAAAAACAGGGGATAGACGCGCTTGCAGCTATGATCAAAACTAGCATGGCTGAAATGGCTGAAGAAAAAAAATCAAAGGAAACGCTCCTTGCTGATTACAAAAAAGAACGAGAAGGGATACTGGGGGGCACAGGGGACTACTCTGAACTGATCAGACAGAAAGAAGAAGAAAAAAGGAAGATCGAAATTTATATTAATGAGCTGAAAGAGGAAAAAGCTTCGGTATTTACGAGATTCAACCAGACGTCCCGGGATAAAGAAAAACTGGACGAAAGACTTGAGAAACTTGCAGCAACCAGACTTGAAATGGAGATCCGTCGCGGGAAAAACGAAACCTTGGTAGACACCTACAAGGAAAAGCTCTGGGAGGATTTCGAAATTTCATATTTCCATGCGTTGGAACTCCGGAAGAAAGATTTTGTAATATCTAATGCGATGAAGGAAGATCGCGAAATTCGTAATAGAATAAAAGAATTGGGCGAGGTCAATGTCGGAGCAATCGCAGAATATGCCCAGGTAAGCCAGCGGTATCATTTCTTGACTATGCAGCGGGCGGATATATTGGAAGCTACTGATATGCTGAAAAAAATTATCGACGATACGGACCGAATCATCAGGGAGCGTTTTAAGGAAAGCTTCGATGAAGTATCCGCTAATTTTGAAAAGTATTTCAATGAACTTTTTGGTGGCGGCAGCGCGAAACTTGTACTTGCTAACGAAGAGCAGCCGCTGGACACGGAAATCGAAATCGTAGCACAGCCACCCGGAAAAAAACTGAGCAACATCAGCCTCCTTTCCGGCGGAGAAAAAACAATGACGGCCATCGCATTGATGTTTGCGGTGCTTAAAGCAAAACCAACGCCGTTCTGTATATTAGATGAAATCGAGGCGTCATTGGACGAATCCAATATAAACAGATTCATCAGAATCCTTAAGAATTTTGGAGAAGACATCCAGTTTGCCTTAGTCACTCACCAGAAAGCGACAATGGAGCACGCAGACTCCCTTTATGGGATAACAATGGCCGAACAGGGTATATCTAAAGTTATTTCCCTGAAGCTGGGTGAAGAATTTGATTTAGGAGAAAATTGATGGAATTCAGAGAAAAAAAGTCCTTTTTTGGAAGGATGTCCGAGCGGATATCCGATGTAATAATGGCAAGAGGCAAGGTCGACGAGGAATTGATGGATCAGCTGGAAGAGGTGCTGATCACTTCTGATATCGGTATGGAAACAACAATGCATATCGTTGAAGACCTTAGGAAGGCCGTCAAGAATGAAAATATCGTCAGCCCGGATGGCGTCAAAAAAAGATTGAAAATCATAATGGCAACCATCGTCGACAAAGGAGAGGCCTCAAAGCTTTCCGAAGAAACGCCATTGGTCATTTTGGTGGTCGGTATCAATGGCGGCGGCAAAACCACTACAATAGGCAAACTTGCCAGGAGAGAAAAAGCAAAGGGAAAAACCGTGCTGCTTGCAGCTGCGGACACTTTTAGAGCAGCCGCTTCCGAGCAACTGGAAATATGGGGGCAGCGCAACGGGGTCAACGTCATCAAACACCAAGAAGGTGCAGATCCTTCCGCGGTGATATACGATGCGATCAAGTCCGCAAAAGCTCGCGATATCGATGTGTTGATCTGTGATACTGCAGGCAGGCTTCAAAATAAAAAAAATCTGATGTTGGAACTTGAAAAAATGAATAAAGTCATCGACAGAGAATATCCTGAAGCTGCAAAGGAAACCATATTAGTGCTTGATGCAACTACCGGGAAAAACGCGGTATCCCAAGCCAGGGAATTCGGCGAAGTCACTGAGTTGACCGGAATCATTTTAACGAAGCTCGATGGGACTGCAAAAGGCGGCATAGTAATTACAATAGCGGACGAACTGAATATACCGGTCAAGTTTATCGGTATTGGAGAAGGCATCGACGATTTGAAGGAATTCGATGCCGGAGATTTTGTAGGAGGCATTTTTGATGAGTAAGCCGATCGTGGCTGTGGTGGGCCGCCCCAATGTGGGCAAATCCACTTTTTTCAATAAGGTGGTGGGACGAAGAGTCTCCATAGTCGAAGACACACCGGGCGTAACAAGAGACAGGATATACGCCGAAGCCGAATGGAGA
>CALBZG010000195.1 GCA_937889655.1 uncultured Clostridia bacterium | reverse complement strand
AAATCCGGTTCAGCTGTATCCACTACTTCAAACCCAAGCTTAAGAAAGATATCATCCTTTGCCATAAAAGAGCCTTTTCTAGTAACTGCCGCTACACCTTTCATGTTTTCACTCTTTGCCTCGTTAATACATGCCTGTATAAGCTCTGTGGCGTAGCCCTTGCCTTTGAACTCTTTTAAAAAACCCACCCAAATGCAGTGTATGAACATGTAGCCGTCAGCCTCAACAGGCCGGTGTGCATATTTGCCCGGGATATATTCCAGCATACCTTGATAGCTGCCTTGTTCAGGAATGGCAATTTTGATTCTTAACCCTTTTTGATAATAATGGTTGAACCATTCAATTTTTCTTCGCAATTCAGGATGCTTCTTCACATCCTTATAGCCGCAAACTCCATAATCAGCAATATTTTCGGGGGTTAGATCAATGATTTTCATCTTATACATATACTTTATCTCCTACGTTCAGAATTATTACCTTTGCATCCGATTTTGCATGCACTTCTCTTTAGAAAACCTCTGGATCCTTTTGGGACTGATGCATGGGAAATACGAACTTCGGATTTATTATGCAAACTGCTTCTGCCGCTTCTTCGATATCCATTACAAAGGTCCCGCCTATTGGAAGGAGCGCTATATCAACAACACCGAGATCCCTCATTTCGAGTATCACATCCGTATCGCCGGCAAAATATAGCGCTTTATTTTTAATATGGATCAGGTACCCTACTAAATCACCCTTATGATGTACCTTTCTGGTTGAACGCCCCTCTTGCGTATTATAAGCATCAACGGCTGTTATTTTTACATCATCAACATGAAACGAATCGCCTGGTTTGATGAACCTAATATTATCGGAATTTATTCTGTTTGCGCAAGCACTTGGAGCAACAAAAAATGTGTCGTTGTTGATGATCCTGTCAAGAGCTTCTTGCTGGAGATGGTCCTTATGATAATGTGAGACAAGAACAATGTCCGCTTTGTCTTCAAGTTCATCCCAAGGTATTCCTTGGTTTTTAAAATAGCCAGTGTATCCGGGATCAAAGTGAATGATCTTGTCGCTGGTTTCTAGCTTGAACCAGGAGGATCTTGATAATCTTGTTATCGTCAATTCCCCAACTTCTGCTTTATCTGTCAATGGCATTATCCCAGCCTCCCGAGTTAATAATAACCCCTTCCCTGTATGGCGTAATATAGCCATACAAGCAATGTCCTATCCAGATGATCAGTACTGTATTATATATTCCATTATTCCTTCTGTTTTTAGCACAAAACTCAAAAAATGATATAGTTTTTTCTATTATTAGAAAAAACTATATCATTTTCCATCAAGTTGAAATTTTAGTATATGCGCTTACTGTTGCCGCATTAAAGACGTAACGAGTTCCTTTCGGCAAGAAAATTATTCCTGCTTATTCTTCAACGAACACCGATTTCGGCTGTCCGCAAACCGGACATTCATAATCCTCCGGCAAATCTTCAAATGGAATCTCCCCATCATAAACATAGTGGCATATGGAGCATACATAGGTCTTCTTAGCAGGCTTATCCGCAGTTTTGGCGATTGTGCCGCCCGTTTTTAAGGACCTGTAATCCGCATACGTCATCGGCTGGCCAGCTTCTGTTTTTTCCGCTTCGATCACATCGCAGATATACAAATAGTGCGATCCCAAATCGATCATCGAAACGACATTGAGGCTCATGTATGCGATGGTGTTCTGATCCAGATAGGGATTTCCGTTGCTGTCTTCCTTAAATACCATACCTTCGAATTTATTACAATCACGGCCGCTTCTCATGCCGAAGGACGCTATTACATCCAATGGGCAGTTGAGGGATATTACGGAAACCGTTAGGCTTCCTTTTTTCCTTATGAGCTGAGTCGTAAGATTCGCCTTCATCATGGTGACATGCATGCGCATAGGGTCCGATGTCGCTTGTACCGCAGTATTGATGATGCAGGCGTTTTTCTTTCCTCCTTCTTCAACAGCGGCTACAAAAAGACCATAAGTCAAACTAAACATTGCTGCTTTATCCATAATTGTTTACTCCTTTCAAGTTTTGATTGTTCTTAACCTACCATTTATTTGATCAATTGTAAATTGATTCTTGTAAATTAAGGATGCCCTTCCTGCGGTTTATTCCTTCTCGTGCAATACTTCATATAAAGCTCATCGAATAGAAGTGCGTCCACCTTTCAGTAGGTCAAGCCATATGCTCTACAAACTGTATTCTCATCCCGTTTGGGTCTTTTACAAAGAAGAATCGAACATGCGGATTCGGTTGGATCGGTTCGCCTTCAATCTGGATGCCTTTTTCTTTCACTAAAGCAAGTACTTGATCAAGGGATTCGACCTCGAATCCCCAGGAAATGTCTTGCCCGGCATTGATATCCCGGCCTCCGCCGTCGAAAATGAGTTCTATTTTTGTCTCTCCTTTGCCTAAAAATGCAATTTCTACCGGGCCTGCCTGAAACCTGTTTTCGACCTCCAGCCCAACAATTTCAGTATAAAATTGAATCGATTCGTCCATGTTGTTAACTCTTAAAGTACTCCAGCAAAATTTCATAAATTACCTCCTGATTCATGTTTGGGATATATACGGTGGTTTTTCCAGCTCTAAGTTTAATAAACTAGCCTTCTTTCATTAACGCTGTCATAATTATCCTCATTGTTACTTTCCGAAAGCCATCGGGCATTTTGTTCTACATTTGTTGCAATTTACAACATCAAATCCTCTATCATTACTGGCGTAAGTATTATTTCTGCAAAGCTTTTGATTTACGCCATCGACATTTATCGCATTCACTGGGCAATTTTCAATGCATTGACTACACCCTTCTATACAAATCCTATCTGCTGGTGTATCTGATAGTAGATTTAGATTTGTTAATACAGCCCCCAAATTAAGCATATTCCCATACTGACGATTTAAGAGCAAAGTGCTTTTCCCAAGAGTTCCCAAACCCGCTAAAACAGCCGCATTTTCATTGATATAAGCCCACGTCCTTCCATGTTGTCGGTATCCCAATAGTCATATGGCCCATCAGATGGAATAGGAACAGCAAATCCATTATATGACCTTTCAATTTCAATAGCAGCTAAATAAGCAATCCTGTCCAATTCAACAGGGCCAAAATCGTTAAAATGCTTATAAATTATTCTTGGGCTAACTTGAGCTATTCCTTTTGGAAGCGCTTTTGCAAATACAATAACCGATTTGCAGTCCGAGTAGATCTCTGCCGGATGAAAACCTTTCGGTGTGTTGATAAAACTATCAATATTTGCAACACCACAAACTTCCGCCCCAAGGTTTAAAAAAATGTCTCTGATTTTATCCTTCATTTATCCGACTCCCTTCCAAAGCTTATATAAATATTGATGCATAATATTCTGCAATAACGACTTTGCATAGCATCATAATGAATTATCTTTTCTCTGCTCCGATGCCAGCTCACGAATCAGCGCTTTTCGCGCAATATTTCAGATAAAGCTCATCAAACGGAATCGTGTCCAGCTCTTCAAAAAACTTTTCCCTGTTGGGATTGTTCTCAGCGGATCGTATTGCCGAAAGATTATATGCCACAGCCTTGATGATATCGACTTCTTTCAAAACCATGTTGTTTTTTATACGCTCAAGCAACTCTTTCCCCTTTTCGCTATGAACGAATATAAGAGAAGTCCCTCTGTCATCATCCATGTCCTGCATCAGTTCCTGCACACCCCAGAAATCCGCCAATGTCACATCGCTTTCTCTCTGCAGACTCTTAAAATGACAGGCATAGCATGAAGGACGAAGGCAAACATTTTTCAGAAATGCTTTCATGTAGAAGTCCTTGGTGAAGGGTTGGACATATTCCGTACTATCTGCATATTGAAACTGCACAGCAAACCGCTTCCACCCTTCTTTTTTATGTCTGAAGCTAATGCTGCAAGGCACGGCTTCGTCAATGCTCCGCCGATATTGTTTATACTTCTGCCAGACCATAGGGGATGGCACACCATGGCAGATAATATCCACGCAAAACAGGTTATCGTAATCTTTCTGCAAGTAGGATTTCAAGCCTGCTATCTGGCACGGAGTCCCTGTAAACATCACCTTTTTACCGGTATCTAGAATTTCTTTAGCCTGGCTGAACGTCGTTCCGATATGACTCTGGGCATATTTTGACCCCCGGAATTTTTGCAGCTCTTCCTTCTTTTCTGCGCGGCTATGCAACACTGTGAAATCATCATCGAAACAAACGCCAAAAACGATCCCTCCCTGGTCCATCGCTTTTTCAGCGAGCAAAGTGAAAATCCCTCCGGAAGAACTGTCTTTTCGAACATTCTCATCATTGTTGTAGCACGCATATGCTATAGGTCTGCTTTTCGCCTGCCTCTTTTGTAGAATCGGGCAGACCTCTTCGCAGCATCCACAATCAGTGCACTTCTCCCTATCTATTTGGGGATACCAAAACCCTTCCGGATCCGATTCCATCGAAATGCAGTCCTGCGGGCATATATTTGCACAAGCGAAACACCCTGTGCAGTCTTTTTTGTCGGTAATGTTCAACACTAT
>CALBZG010000194.1 GCA_937889655.1 uncultured Clostridia bacterium | reverse complement strand
TTTCGGAAATTTGATCCATTGCAATATTCAATCTGCCGGACCTGTCTCCCACTTTAAGCAACTGCAGATCCATGCCGGTAAACAGTCCCGACTTCTTCACTGCTTCATAAAATCCGATCTCACCCGTATAATTTTCCCGGCATGCACGGATATGTTCCACAGCGTTCTTGTTCTCTACCAGGGCTTCTGCCATATCGAGGCCTTTTTTCATATCCATGCCGCTTCTGATGGCGAGGGACATAACAGCAGTAAATCGTCTCTTTGCAGTTGCCAAAGCAATCTTGTTTCGTGATTTGATTTTATCAAGGATGCCTTTTGTCCATTGGACTTCAACCCCTCTTTTCATCAATAATCCAATAATAATTGCGGCCGCGGCCATTGCAAGTATAAGAGCAATAACAGCGCCGGTCACAATTCCTCCGACTTCGATGGCAGTTTTGGCTGCTGGAGGGAGTTGGGTACCCATCTGTTCATATATATTTTCAAAGATAGGCATGACTTTCACAAGCAGGACAAAGCACACCACAACCAGCATAAAAATCATGATGACCGGATACGTCAATGCATTTTTTATCGCTTTCGTCAGGGAATGCTCTTTCTCATAATAATCGGCAAGGGATTTCATGATCATTTCAAGAGTGCCTGTTTCCTCGCCAACAGCAGTCATGCTGATTACATACTCTGGGAAAACACCAGCCTTCTTCAGCGTTTCCGAAAGGGATACTCCGTTTTCCATGCTGCGGGCCATCTCTGTCAGGAGTTCTTTATACTTTGGGTCGTCAGCATCGTCGGCCATGGTATACAAACCTTCGTCCAACGATACCGCGGAGCCTACCAACAATGCAATGCCTATGCAAAATGCAGAAATTTCTTTTGCTGTCATATATATCCCCTCACTGTCTTAAAAAAATGAAGCCCTGTTCCCTCCATACAATCATAAAGGAAAAAGGGCTTGATATCATGATACTGCTAGTATGTGTACTTCGCTTTGTAGTTCTCCGGATTGCTGATATATTTGATGATTGCTTCACTCTTGCCCGCAGTTGAAGCGAATGTCGGGTCCATGATCTGCCATTTCGTGCCGTCGAAATAAATCATGGCATCCACCCAGCCTTCTCCCTTTATGTATACATTGATCCATGCGTGATAGGCATTGCCCGTATAACCCACGACCAATTTGGAAGGGATGTTCTGACTTCTCAGCATCGCGGACATGACTGCCGCATAATCGAAACAGATCCCTTTCTTAATTAAAAGGATATAGTCCGTATCCGGAAGATATCCGGATTTGACTGTGGCTGCTTTTTCTCTATCGTATGTAAACGTTCCGACAACATAATCATATATCTTTTCTACTTTATCCAAATCCACAGCAGCGGCTGTTGTGAGTTCCTGGGCCTTTTTGACCACATCGCTGTCAGCTGTGAAATCTACATACTGATTAGGATACAGGAATGGCAAAAACTGATTGGCCAGGTTTACCGTCATTGTCTTGCTGAAAGCTTGTGAATATTTCGTACCCGAAATATTTTCAAAAACTTTGATGGTGTAGCTGCCGTTGCCTTCAGAAAAAGGGAAAACCTCAAAGGCATCTCTTTTATTGATGTCATATGTGTATGTAACAGCTGATCCGCTTCTTTTAATTTGGATTTTGATCTTCGAATTCTTTCCAAGATATTTCACCATTACATAGCCTTGGGAGATATTAGAAGCGTCCATATAAACCTTTGTGTTCTTATACACCTTGATTCCGTCAGCTGAAGGCGTGAGAACCGATATGCCCGGAGTGTTCAGCAGCGGCACATCGTCATTATCTTCTATCATAACAACCGCTTCTGAGCCGCTGGACGCTGCGCCTCCTCCAGGAGAGCATCCGGCCAATAGTGTCAATGTTAGCAACCCGCATAGCATGAGCGCTAGAATTTTCTTATATGTGTTCATAAAATCACCTCTGGTTTTTGTCATACGGATTTCCAAATAGAAGGATCCAGCGGCTGCAGTTTATACTGCAGCTTGATGTTTCTGGCGGCTCCTGCTTTCTTATATGCCGACAATATCCTATCTCCAACCATGCATCCATTTTCGAAGGATGTCCCGGGCAGCATCACCACAAATTGGCTTACGCTATATTGAGCGAACAAGTCACCTTTTCTTAAAACATTCGCAACCACGAACTTAAGCCTTTCCATGGCCGTCTTAAGGCTTTCGGTCTTCGGCAATTCGTCCTTGTTGTCAGTTATGGTCAGAAGCATAACAAAGACAGAAGAACCTGTCCTCTCAACGCCTCTGGCAATAAATCTGTAAATATCCTTGAAGATTTCATACTCAGTACAAAACGTGCCATCAATAGCGCCTTTTTCATTGAGATCTGCCTTGATATTGATCAGGTCAGACTCGACGCTTTTTATGTTTTTAAGGATCTCCCGGTATAATTCACTCAGTTCTTTTGAAGGATTGATGCC
>CALBZG010000193.1 GCA_937889655.1 uncultured Clostridia bacterium | reverse complement strand
TTTTGCAGGGAACAATCCGAAGAAGAGCCCCACCGCTGCGGAAAACGCTACGGCAAGAATCACCACCAATGGCTGGATGATGACTCTGACTCCTGCTACCGCCATACCCGCAGCCGCAATGCCGATTCCTAAAGCAGTGCCTATGATCCCACCGATCACAGACAGTATGATCGCTTCTATCAAGAATTGAGTCATAATATCTTTTGTCCTGGCGCCAAGAGACTTTCGGATCCCGATCTCTCTGGTTCTTTCCGTAACAGATACCAGCATAATATTCATTATTCCGATGCCGCCAACCAGCAAAGAGATGGCCGCTATCGCCCCGATGGCTACTGAAAGCACCCCCAGGACCTGATTGATGATGGTCTGCTGTGCTTCAGCGGACTCGTACATGTAGAAGCCTTTGGATTTGTCTTTGATATGGGTCATATATTTTGCGTAGGCTTCACCCTGGTCCTGAATGTTTTTATCCGGGTTGCCATATACTTCGATATATGGCGAAGCGGCCTGTCCTGTCAGTATTGCAGTATATGGCACATAGGCGGTATATGCGTCCATCCCCATGGCAGCCGTTATTTGAGTAGAAAGGGTTTCCTTCATCAGGTAAACACCGACGATGGAGAACTCCCGGGAATTGTTTCCCATCGTGACCGGCAATGTTTCTCCGACCACGTCCTGTCTACCGAATAGTTTTTCTGCGCATTTCGTGTCGATGACAATTCTGTCTCTTCTTCCGTCAACATCGCTTTCGCTGATCATACGTCCATAGACCATCTGGATGCTCTTGTTAAATTCTTCATAATCCGCATCGATTCCGTAAGAATTGATTTTAGCCGCAATTCGTCCGACCCGGGCTTCCATGTTTTCGTTAGCATAAGGAGCGGCGTACTTGATATCCCCAACAAAACGTTCCTTTAACGCCTCCACATCATCCCGATCAAAAAGATCCTCTTCATCCACCACATAATCGCCGGTGGTTTCCTGAAGCAGTTCGTAGTCGGTCCTGATGTACATATAGGCTTTCCCGTAGCTCTCGAATTCATCGCTTACAGCACCCTTTGCAGAAGCTCCGATGGATGTGATAGCAATGACAGAGCTGATTCCGATGATGATACCGAGCATGGTCAGAAAAGAGCGGAGTTTGTTGGCTTTGATGGCTGCCAATGCCAGTCTGATATTCTCAACTAGAAGCATAGCGGATCCTCCATCTTTTCGGTTCGCGGTACTGCTTCATCGCTAACGAGTCGGCCATCTTTAAAAAATAGTATGCGGTCTGCGAAAGCGGCAATATCCTGTTCGTGTGTCACAACGATCACAGTAGTACCATTCTCCTTATTTAGTCTTGTAAATATCCCCATGATTTCTTCGGAAGCCGCGGAGTCCAAATTGCCCGTGGGTTCATCAGCCAGAAGGATCGGCGGGTCGTTTGCAAGGGCCCTGGCTATCGCCACTCTCTGCTTCTGCCCTCCTGACAATTCGTTCGGCATATGGGCAGCGCGCTCTTTCAATCCAACATTTGCGAGAAGCTGGGCAGCTCGTGACCGCCGTTTTTCCGCAGGGACTTTCCCATAAATCATCGGGAGTTCAACATTCTTTAGAGCTGATGTTCTTGAAATAAGGTTAAAAAAC
This sequence comes from uncultured Clostridia bacterium, assembly GCA_937889655.1. Lineage (GTDB taxonomy): Bacteria > Bacillota > Clostridia > Peptostreptococcales > Anaerovoracaceae > CALBZG01. The sequence continues at coordinate 6,606 of CALBZG010000193.1, read as the reverse complement.
TGAAACACGAATCCTATCTTTTGATTCCTGATATAGGATAATTCATCATCCTTTTTCTCCCGGATATCGATCCCTTCCAATATATACGTTCCGGAGGTCGCCCGGTCAAGGCAACCGATAATGTTCATCAATGTGGATTTCCCAGAACCGGATGCTCCCATGATGGCGACAAATTCTCCCCTGTTTATACTGAAGGTGACATCGGATAGCGCTGCAACTTCGATAGGCCCGCTCCTATATACTTTTGACAGTCCTTCGACTCTGATAACTTCGTCCATTGAAAGCCTCTCTTCTATGCTTCAGGAGCAACATAAACCTTTGTTCCGTCCTTCATATCCAGTTCAGGGGACAGAACCACCTGAATGCCCTCCGATATCTCCGCATTGAGGATCTGAATATTAAAATCACCTTCGACTCCCAAATCGACAGGGACTCTCCTGGTGATACCGTCTTCAATTACCAAAACATAATTTTTTTCGGTTTCCGGGTCCTGAAGGATCGAATCAACAGGGACCGTCAGCGCATTTTCTGCCTCAGAAATGATGATCCTAGCTTTTGCTGTCACTCCGGATATCAAATTGCTGTCGGATTTTTCTATGGCGATCGTAACGGGTATCACCATTTCTGATGACGCGCTATCCTTCGGTTCACCGGTTGGGGATATGTGTGTTATTTCTCCGTTCAGTTTTCTGTCTCCGATCACTTCTGAACTGATAATAACCTTTTGCCCGATTTTTATTTTGCCGATATCATATTCACTGATAGCAACTTTCATTTGAAGACTGTCCAGATCTTCAACGACAACTGCGGGCTGACCTGATTCGATCACGCTGCCCACCACTCCGTTTACTCGTGTTACAGTGCCTGAAAAAGGACTCTTGATCCGTGTGTTGGACTGAGAAGAAGAATATACTGCGGTTTCATAAGACCCCTTCGCTCTCAGATAATCGACTCTTGACATACCGCCAGCTTCGTAAAGCTGCTTTGCTGCTTCATATTCCATTCGAGCAGCATCCAGAACCGCTTTTGATTCCGGCTTGTCAGTGCTTCCCGGATCCAGCACCATCAGGAGACTGTCTTTTGCTATTTTGTCGCCTTCTGCTACAAGGATCTGGGTGATTTGATACCCCCCAACAGCAAAGAGTTCCGCATACTTTTCACCCTGGACTGCCCCTTTAACTGATAATTCTTCAGTTATGTCCATTCTTTCGACTGTTCCTGCCGAAACAGGGATGCCTTCCGGAACTCCTCCCGGCATATCGAACCGGGACAACACGATAGCGGCAATAATAACGACGCCCAATATCACCAGTGGTATAATAAATTTTTTCTTTGATTTTATCGCCTTGTCTGGCACTGTCATTTTATCTTTTCTTTTTAAAATATTCATTTAAATGCGCCTTTCTACGAGCCGGACAGATTGGTATACCCTTTATCACCCGTTAATTATAGCATAAATTGTAAATTAATTAATGAAGCTCTTCTTAATTAATGCTTAAGAAATTATTAACAATAAAAGAGCCTGCCCATGATGACTTTCAAAACCATCCGGCAAGCTCCTTTATAATAATTGCAGTTTTCCTCAAACACTCTTTCCCTTATGATTAACCCATTTCGAACAAAATGATTCCCCCAAATTATTTGTTCTTTGAAAGTGTATCTTCGATCGACTCAATGACTTTATCAATTTCTTTCTCTGTTACGATCAGCGGTGCTATAAATCTTACAACATTCTTATCAAAACCTGCATTGAGAAGAATAATGTTGTTTTCAAGAGCGTCGGCTAGAATCTTTCCTGCCAGTTCAGTGTTCGGTGTCTTGTCAGGATGCACCATTTCCATACCGATCATAAGCCCCAGCCCTCTTACATCTCCTATAACTGCCGGATACTTTTTCTGCAGCTTTGTAAGCTTTTGCATAAAGTAAGCTCCCATTTTTCTGCAGTTTTCAAGCCCGCCTTCTTCAAGAAGCTTAAACACAGCCAGGCCGGCCGCGCAAGCGATCGGATTCCCTCCAAACGTGCCGCCATGAGCACCTGCTTCCCACTTCTGCATAATTTCTTTCTTTGCGACGATTGCGCTCAGTGGGAACCCGCCGCCAAGGGCTTTTGCAGTTGTAAAGATATCCGGAGTTACTCCATGGGCCATATGTGCATAGTATTCTCCGCACCTTCCGTTCCCGGCCTGGACTTCGTCGAATATCAGCATGATGCCATGCTTCGTGCATATTTCGCGCAATCCCTCAAGGAATTCTTTAGGTGGAACGATGTATCCACCTTCGCCCTGTACCGGTTCAAGGATCATTGCTGCAACTGTTTCGGGATTCACGAGCTTATTGAACATATCATCAAACTGCTTCACACATTCCATGTGGCAGGTTTCCCTCTCCTGGTGGAAAGGGCATCTATAGCAATTGGCGTAGTCGGCAAAGTATATTCCGGAAATGCAATCGTAATTTTGCCTGTATTTTGAATTCGAAGCAGTAATGGCGCTGCAGCCGATGGTTCTTCCGTGGAATGAATTCCTGAAAGCGATAACACAATGTCTTTTTGTTGTGAATTTAGCTAGTTTAACAGCTCCGTCATTTGCTTCTCCGCCGCTGTTTGAAAAGTATACCATTGTATCACCACCGGTAACTTCAACCAATTTTTCTGCCAAAGTAACATAAGGGTCATAGTATAAAACATTATGTCCGTAGTGGACTCCTTTGTCCATCTGATCCTTAGCTGCCGCAACGATCTCCGGATGATTATGCCCGAACTGATTTACTGCGACACCGCTGGCAAAATCCAGCATCCTCCTTCCGTCTTCCGTGGTAACATACATCCCTTCTGAGGATACAACACCAAGTTTAGTGGCTCTGCCTGAGCATGGCGGCATAACTGCCTGACATCTTTCGTACAGTGTTTTCATTTCTGATTTCCTTTCGTTAACAAACTCTATTTCATTTTTATCTGTTAGATATTGCTGCTCTTTGTGTATGTGCTGCAATTTGTGTGCAGTATGGTTTGCAGAAAGCTGTGAAGGTGCTATTGCAGTCAGCTATTAGCCAATTTGTCGCATATTCGGTGCATGCATACTCTATTTGGCATCTTCAGACTTAAGAGGAGAAGCGTTGATATTTGTTTCCAGTTTTTGGGCCCGCTTTAGCGGATTTCCTTCATCAAATAAACAAATATCAACGTTTTGTGAGCTGATTCATCAATATTAACAGTGAAAATAGTTAAACGGCAGGCCCAAAATCCTTATGATTTGATCCCAACGCTCAGTTATAATTATTGCAAGATCCATGCCAAGCGCAAAGAATTATAAATGCCAATTTTTTTATCATTCTATTCTACCTTATCAAGTCAGAACGAGATTTTTATTATTTCGTCAGCATTCCCCCATTCTTCCCATCATGGGGCGCGAACCTAAAATGACGGTATACTTTCAAAATCGGTTCGCGCAGGTTGACTTTTATCTATAATAGCCTTATATTGAACTGGACCGCTGGTATTAATTTTCATGCGTTATGCAATAGCTTAATAGGAGTTTGAAATGAGCACATCAAAAAATAGCAGTACATCGCCCATGTTTTCATCGCTTCAATATTCTTTTTTGATCGATTCAGCAGGCAAAATCCTGACTTGTGACCAGCTCGGCCGGGATTTCTTAAATAAAATCGATTTAGAAATTTTTTATGAGCAGATCCAATCTATCAAAATCAACTCTGCCATTACAAGCACTACGATCCTGATCGGCAACACGAGTTATAACCTTAGCCTTGTTCCCATATCTGTCGGTAACGAATTTTCCGATCTGGATTTTCAGGACGACAGGAGCACTTTGAGATCTATTGCATACATTGCAGTGCTTCAGAACCAGGCAAATTTTTCTGAGGTATACAAAACGCTGAATCAGCTCCCGATCCTGCTCGGTGAATCCGGATGCGAGATCGGCTCACTCATGGATTATAGGCAGTTAAGCGCCATCCTTGAAAAGATGGACTGCGGAGTCTATATATCTGACGCGCAGGGGGTTGGTATCTATGCGAATCATGTATACAGCAATGCCACCGGCCTGGCACCTACAGATATTATTGGAGCAAGGCTCACTGATCTAAATAAACGAGGCATGCTGAATCCTCTTATTACTCCCACAATACTAAAGACCGGTAAAGTAATGACTGCCATGCAGCGGTTTGGTACCGGAGGCGCGGGTATTATCTCCGGTGCTCCTATATATGACACCCATGGCAAACTGATATTAACCATTACATGCGTCAATGCGATAGATCAAATCACATCCGTCTATTCGCCGGACCAGAAATACGAAGCCAGCAATTTGAGCACGCCAGTTAACAGACGGGGGTTAGATAATCCTATCGATATCATCGCCAAGAGCCCTGCTATGAAAGCTGTTGTACAAGATGCCATAAAAGTCGCTCAGCACGACGTCTCCGTCCTTATTCTCGGCGAATCCGGCGTGGGAAAAGAAGTGATCACAACCATTATCCACGCAGCCAGCCCGAGGAAAAGCGGCCGCTTCGTTAAAATCAACTGCAGTGCGATCACACCGTCATTGCTTGAATCGGAACTGTTCGGCTATGAACCGGGGTCTTTTACAGGCGCTTTATCGAAAGGCAAGGTGGGACTCTTCGAAGTTGCCGATAACGGAACTCTTCTTCTTGACGAAATCGGCGATATGCCTTTCGAACTGCAGTCAAAGCTTCTACGAGTTCTTCAGGACAAAGAAATATATCGTGTTGGCGGCGTTACTCCCATCAAGGTCAACGTCCGGGTGATCGCCGCAACAAATAAGGCCCTTGATAAGATGATCCCCGAGGGGAAATTCAGACAGGATCTATATTATAGGCTTAACGTGGTCTCTATCGACGTGCCTCCTTTGCGCAACAGGCGTGAAGATGTTAAACCACTGCTATTGCATTTCAATTATCTGTATAACAAAAAGTATCATACGGACAAAGTTTTTTCCGATGCTCTCATAAAATCGTTGGAAGAGTATCCGTGGCCGGGGAATATCCGCGAACTTCAGAACGTGGTGGAAAGATTGACTGTTTTATGTCTTGAGCACACGCTCCTGCCGGAACATTTCTATACTAAGTATCATAGCCCGGCTTGCGATATTTCTTACGAAGAAGGTGTACATGTAAGTAAAATGATGTTTCTCAAGGATGCAATGGCAGTCGTGGAGAAGAAGCTCGTTACCAAAGCGATGGAAATCGCCGGAAGCACGAGAGGCGCCGCAGAGCTTCTTGATGTGAGTCAATCGACGATCATGAGAAAAATAAAAGAATATGAAATAGAAGTCAGCTGAAAAACAATAAAATGGCGCGAAGCAAGAAAGGCCTGCTGTCAAGGGACAGCAGGCCTTTTTATTTCTACATGAATACCATCGTGAACCAAGGTACATATGTGATCAACAATAAAACAGTAATCAATACCAGTATGAATGGTATGACCGACTTGAACATATCTTCAACACGAATATGTGAAACCGCCGCCATAACAAAGAGATTTGGGCCGTAAGGAGGTGTGCAGAAACCGATTGCAAGATTCATCGTTAGAACGATCCCGAAAGTTATCGGGCTCATGCCACACTGCACGACCACAGGCAAAAGAATTGGCGACAAAATAATCGTTGCGGGAATGTTGTCGATAAGACAACCCACTATAAGCAGGAAAATGTTTATTATCAGCAAAATAATGATCGGATTATCCGAAATCCCTAATAAACCGTTAGCGATTTTAATCGGAATTTGCGAAATACTAAGGTATGCTGCAAACCCACTGGAAAGCCCAACCATAAAAACCGTGATTCCATTAATAACCATCGTGTCATAAAATGCTTTATAAGTGTTTTTTGCATTAAGTTCATGATAAGCAAACTTACCGATAATCAAAGCATAGACAACAGAAATGACAGCCGCTTCCGTTGGTGTAAATATACCCGAATAAATTCCACCGAGAACGATTACCGGTGACATCAATGCTAAAAACGCACTTTTAAATTGAACCGCCGCCTCTTTCACTGTATATGTAGCCACACTACCCCTGTAGCCACGTTTTTTCGCCATGAAATAGCACGCCGTCATCAACGCGACGCCCATCATAACCCCCGGTATAACGCCTGCAATAAACAGGTCACCGATTGACGTCCCCGTACATACTCCGTATATTACGAACGGTATGCTTGGCGGGATGATGATCCCTATGGTGCCAGCAGCCGCAATCAACGAACTGGAAAATGGAACATCATATTTTCTTTCTTTCATTTCCGGGATCATAAAAGAACCGACAGCAGAAGCCGTTGCCATAGCTGACCCGGTAATAGCGCCATAGAACATGCTGGTCACGATGGCAACCATCCCTAGCCCGCCCGTGATTCTTCCTACAAATACATCAAAGAATCTTATCAGCCGCTTCGCGATCCCGCCATGAGTCATCAGGTTACCTGCCAGAATAAAAAACGGTATTGCCATCAGCGGAAATGAATTGACTCCGGAAATAGACAATTGCGCCACCATGACCAGCGGTATGCTGGAAGATGTAATTAGTGTCAGCACGGTCGATACACCAATGGCATACCCGATCGGCATGCCGAT
>CALBZG010000192.1 GCA_937889655.1 uncultured Clostridia bacterium | reverse complement strand
AAGCTCGCGGATATTGCCTGGCCAGTTGTAATTGGCACATAGCTTAATGACTTCGTCGGAGAAGCTGATTTCTTTGTCATATTTATCATTCAATTCATCAAGGAACGATTCCATCAAGAGAGGGATATCTTCCTTGCGTTCCTTTAGAGATGGTATATGAATGTTGATTACATTGAGCCGATAAAACAGGTCTTCCCTAAACTTATTGTCTTTAACCAATTCTTCGAGATTTTTATTTGTGGCAGCAATCACCCTGACATCCACGGAAATGCTTTTATCACTTCCGATCACATCCACCTGGTGTTCCTGAAGAACTCTCAACAACTTTACCTGCATGGCAAGAGGCATATCCGCTATTTCGTCCAGAAAAATGGTCCCTCCGTTGGCCAGTTCGAACTTTCCTTTTTTTCCGCCTTTCTTCGCTCCGGTAAATGATCCTTCCGCATATCCGAAAAGTTCAGATTCAAAAAGTTCCGCTGGTATGGCGGAGCAGTTGATTTTGATCATAGGCTTGGTTCTTCTTCCGCTTGCATAATGGATGGCGTTTGCAAAAACCTCTTTGCCGGAGCCTGTCTTCCCCGTCAGAAGGACATTGAAGTCCACCTCAGCTGCTTTCATGGCAGCTTCCTTCACCCTCCTCATTTCCGGGGAATCACCGATGATTCTATTTAAAGAGTAGTACTCAGCCGATAGGCGATGCAGTTCGTCCTTGTAAAACTCCAGTTGATCATTCAGTGCTTTCATGCTCTTTGAAAGCTTCTCCGTTTTTTCAACAAACTGGACTTGGGAAACAGCACCGATCACCTGTCCGCCTGAAAAAACCGCTCCTCTGCTGACAAAACAATATTCGTCGTCATAAGGCCGGATTTCCTTTCTGAGGCGGTGGATCGCATCCTTCTCAAACAACTTTGTACCGGATGCTATGTAGCCGGGCAATTGTGAATCCAGGAGCACATCCATTGCATGCTTGCCAATAGTTTCCGCTCTGTTTCGTCCAAGTTTATCGCAATATGCTTGGCTTATTTCTATGATTTTAGAGTCTGCGTCCACCAGTACAAAGCCGTCGGCGGAGATTTCCATCAGTCTTTCCAGACACAGGCCTTTCAATTCAAGTTCTGACAACATCTCAATGCCCCTTCCTTAAACTTCAAATCAAAACCAATTTCAACATAATATAATGTTACCCAATTATAATAAAATTTACCTATCCGGTAAACCAGTGTGTTCAATCCCACAGCGGGAAAACACTGCCGTTTGGATAGCGGCAGTGTCTCTCTTGGGTAGTTCTACAGAGGTTATTTGAGAGAAATATGATTTTGGTTTTCTATTTGATAAGGTATTTATCAATCGCCCGTTGAATAATGCCCGGCAATACTCCGAAGGAGAATTTTGTATTAACACGTTCTGTCCATTTATGGGCATCTTTCCCCAAACATCCAAAGTTGAATGCAGGAATGTTCAAACGCTGGATGGATTCGATCGGCACATTGTACAAACCTTTGAAATCCGGGAAGTTCTTGACCAGAGTATCAACTGATTCCTGATCATCATCGATCTTGAGGTAGCTGCTGTCTGTCAGCACCGGGAAGAACTGCATCATTTTAAGGTTCTCACCTGTCTCACGAGACATTTCATCGAGGATACCTACTACGCTATCCAGAATTTCTTTTTCTTCCGGAACATCTTTTTTCAAAGTGTTTCTCGGGCAGTACGGCGGAGCGATGTACACCACCACAGTGGGCGTATTGATATTCGCTATCGTGCAGAGGGTCTCCGTGATTTCTCTGGTGATTTCCCGGCTGTCCGTTTTGTTTCCCAATCCCGTTTTCGTGATCTTCGATATTACTTCATCGATGTCGCCATCATAAAAGCTTTTTACCCTTTCATACAATTCGCTGTATTCAAGAACCTCCAGCGGGTAACTGATCTGGTGATATTCCATGCCTGTCATTTTGCAATAAGTTCTATACTGTTCATTCGTATAGGCCATGACACTGTACAAGGATTTTCTGGCCACGTCCTTCAACCGCTCCATAATGTCCACCATAGACATGCTATGGATGAAATAATTGAAGTAAACAAAAGCCGAAAACGCTGTCTGAACGTCATAGGATGGTTTCAGGTCTTTCATCTTCAATGCCACCGGCGGCAGGGTGTACTCTCCGTTATAGACATCCGAGAATTCTGCCCGCAGGTCCATTTGGTTGATGATCTCTGCAGCTGTCTTGGATGCGGAGAATCCCTCAAATCCCTGACCTGCATGGGTAGGCTTGCCCACGATATAAAAGCAAGGTAAAATCTTA
>CALBZG010000191.1 GCA_937889655.1 uncultured Clostridia bacterium | reverse complement strand
GATAAGCTTGTCCTTTTCCCCAATAACGGGAAGAGCTTTCAAGCCCGTTTTTTTCATAATATTCCAGGCCCTCTTGATGGGGATGCTTTGAGATAAACCCTGAACGATATCCATATCAAGATCGGACACCTGCTTTTTGACTGTTTCGATCAGCTCCGGCGACTGGACTCCGAAATAATCAAGCACAAATTCAGTTTCCTTATTAGGATCTCCAAGCCTGCCGGCAACAGCATCATACCCCAACCTGCATTTCAACTCGGCATAAGCCAAGGCGGAACAAATCGAATCGGTATCGGGATTTCTGTGGCCAAGCACATAAATTCTCTTATTCATCGGGGCCTCCTGCTAATATCATCCCACGTTCCTGGAACGATTATATTTATCCATATTAATGACATTATAGCCCATTGAGGGAAGATAATCAAAATGATGATTTATAAGGTTTGATATACAGCCGTACAAACTAATTTAATAATAGGGGCCGTTTAGGGTAAAATAAATATAGTGGCGTACCCCATAATTACAACTCCGAATTGCGAATCTCTTTCAAGAGGTATATAGATGAGGGATATTGATCAAAAGGTTTTGAAAGCACAAAATGACAGTGAATATCTGGAAGTATTCATCAAGGAATATGATCCTTTTATTATGAAAACGGCGCAAAGAACTGTTGGAAGGTATCTGACAAAGAGCGATGACCAATGGTCTATCAGCCTGTCTGCATTTCATGAGGCTGTAAAATCATATTCTTTTGATAAAGGAGCCTTTCTTCCTTTCGCCGAAATGGTAATCAAAAGGCGCCTATATGATCATGTGCGAAAAGAATCCAGGCATTTCAATGAAGTGTCCATTGAATCTTTCTCCGCAGAGGGCATGAAAAGTATTTCTGGAATTTTGGAGTCCGAAGTCATAGAAAAACTGACGGCGCCGGAAACTCAGGATGCAAACCTCGAAATTCAAGCTGTCATACAGACGTTGAAGGAATATGGATTTTCGTTTTTCGATTTGATTGCCGTGTCTCCGAAAGCGGAAAAAACGAAAAGCGCCTGCGGCAAGGCAATATTTTATATATCTCAGAATACAGTGCTAATAGAAGAGATGCGGCGAACGAAAACATTGCCTTTGAAAATATTAGAAAAAAACTGTGATATACCCCGAAAAATACTTGAGAGACATCGAAAATATATTATAGCAGGGGCGGAAATCATAGCCGGGGACTATCCTATCCTGGCAGAATACTTCAGCTATGCAAGAAGGGAGAGATCAACTTGAAAGGAATCGTAGTAGAAATAGAAAATAACCGAGCCGCTGTCTTAGGTGATGATGGGCGTGTCGCCAAGGTTAGAAATAGAAATTACCAAATTGGCGAATCGATACACATGGAGACAAGAAGAACTTCAGGCCGAAAATTTGGTACAATGGCTGCTTGCCTTGTTGCATTGCTGATGGTGGGAGGTATGTCCACATGGGCTTATGCAACACCTTATTCATCAGTTAGCTTAGATGCCAATCCATCCATCGTTCTTGACGTGAATCGCTTTGATAAAGTCATCAGCTATCAAGTAGATGGAGACGATGAACAATTCCCGCTAGAAGATCTAAAAAATATGAATATCCATGATGCCGTTGCAGCCGTCATCAAAGAACTTGAAGAAACCAATGCTGCGGATGAGTATAGCATCGAGGATATCGTTATAACCGTCTCCAGCAAAAATAATGAAAAAACCCACATGCTGTTAGCATCCCTGAAAAAGGAAGTATCAGAGTCAGCCGAAGCTGAAGGCATGGACGATGTCAACATAGAAGCTGAAGGCATCGGTTTTGAGATGGTTCAGAAAGCAAGGGATTATACAGAAGATAATGAAAATGATACTGTATTGACCCCTGGAAAACTGAATTTAATATCGAAAATAGATCCTGACAAGGAATTCGAAGATATGGATGACGAATATATCGGTCAATATGCACAAAAATCAGTCCAGGAAATCATGCTGGAGGTTAAAGCTCAGAGAAAATCCAATGTCACGGCACCGGGTATTCAGAAGAGAAATAATAGCCTGCAGGATGAAGAATTGGTAGATTGAGTGCTTGAAATAAATATCGTACATGTATAAAGGAAATAAGAGGTGACTAATATGAAACACAAAGGTTTGGCTTTTATTGTAACAGCCGCGTTGCTACTGACGATGATCCCTGTGATGGCTTTTGCGACTGTTGACGATCTAGTACTTACGGATCCGGACAGCCCGGCATATCTAAGAAGCAATACAGATAGAAAAGTTCCTGTAGAATTTGAATTGAACGCGGACAGTGATGATGAGGTATCGGCTACAGTCTCATTGATGCAGGGAGACACAGAAAAAAGTTATACGACCAGTACGTTGTACTTGGATGACGAGTCCTGGGAAGGAATCATTGATCTGGATGTCGATGCAGGGACTCCTGAGGGAATTTATGATATTAAAATCGCATTGATTCAGGACAGCTCCGCATATGCCGACACATTCGATGGCATGGTGATCATCGATAATACGGCACCAACATCGACGATTACCGAACCATCCAATATGGAAGAACTGGATACCGGAGAATCTGTAGATATTATAGGAAAAGCCATTGATCCTGATATTACAGGAACAGCAATCGATGGATCCGGTGTGGCTGGAGTAGCGATCGTTATTACTGGTCCAAGCGACTATTCTGAAGAGCCGGATGTCAGCGGAAAGAGAAATTGGTCTGCAGAATGGACAACACCAACAACCCCGGGCGCGTATAATATAGCGGTGAGTGCGACTGATAAGGCTGGGAACGCACAATTGAAAGCCACCAGCATAACCGTATATGTCGGCATGGATGCGCCGGACACTTACACCCTATCGATGGCAGCAACGACCGGTGGGACTTCCTCAGCGATTACCGAAGGTCCATATACTTCAGGAGCTGCTGTGAGCATTGCCGCATCAGCCAACAACAGATATGAGTTTACCGGATGGACGGCTCCGGCAGGAACTTTCGCAAATGATGAAGATCCGACGACTACATTTACTATGCCGAACCGTAATGTAACGGTAACAGCGAACTTCAGGCTCATAGGATCTGAAGATAACGAAGAAGATGGAGATACTGTTGCCTATAAAGCAGCCCCTGCAATAGCGGCCGAAATATTAAAGGCTAATGGAATAGCACCAAATGCCAAAGGTGGAAAAGGTGAGAAAGGCATGAATTATATTTCTGAAGTAGCGAGGACTTTGGACAAGGGGGCAAGTTACGAGGAAGTGCTGCAATACCTAGAAGGTTTAACCGGGGAAAAACTAGACGATTAAAGATAGTAAATTATTGAGAATTCTTCTTGATAAATAGTAAACATGGGAATACAAAACCCACAAGCCGCTGGCTTGTGGGTTTTTCCATCGTTGTTGCGGTCTTAAAGTTTTAGCTCGAAACAGTATGCGCATTTCTCAAAGCCATAAATCTCATAGAATCTATGGGCTTCTTTTCTAGGCATTCCGGAGTCCAGTACGATCGCATGGCACCCGCGTGCTGTTGCCAGTTCTTTTGCGTGGTCCATGAGCTTGATGCCATAGCCTTTTCCCCGATCTTCCTGATTGGATATGATGCTGGACACGTAGCAAGTCTGTCCGGAGAGCCAGAAAGTATTGAAGAATGTCCCATGGCAAAAACCTTTTGGCTCACCATTATCAAATAAGAAAAAGGCGAAATCATTGTCGTTCGCTAGAACCTCTTCATAGACTTTCCGGATGACATCCCTGTCATAAGTATTGTAAGTCCATAATTTTTCGATGTAATCAAAGGCCAAGTCGAAATCCTGCATAGTCGCGTTCTTGATCTCCATAAATCATCCTCCATAACAATTGTGTTTTCTTATCTCTTATAATATTATTATAAGAGTAAAATCCCCGTATTTATACGGCTATCCTATCAGATAATGATGTTATTAAATCAACGGAGCACTCAATTGAACCATACAACAAACACACTTTATTATAAAACTGAATATCCTGACGACACCTTTCCGATCAATCTATATACCATAACGAAATATTCCTGCGTCCCACCGGGCCGCGGCTATAAAGACCTACATTGGCATGATGCTGTTCAGTTTACCATGGTTCAAAAAGGGCGGTTATCAATGCGCGTCAATGGAGATGATTTTGACCTTATGGAGGGTGATGGGATATTCGTCAACAGCGGCTTGCTGCATGTGACAAATAATATTTCCGAGGATGGCGTATACGTCAGCCTGGATTTTCCGGAAAAAATGTTGTCCTTCTATCCAGGCAGCAGGATGGAACAGAAATTTGTTCTGCCATATATCAATAACGGAGCATTGCCTGCAATTCTATTAAAGCCGGAAATCCATTGGCAGCAAAGCATATTGTCCCTTTTATGGGAGCTTCGAGATGAATTGACAACTAAAAAAGACTTCGCATATGAATATTCGGCCGCCATGAAGATCAGCATGATATGGCATCAGCTCATCTCCAATATCCGCTTCGATGTTTTACCGCCTTCATCCTCGTTAAGCAGAAGACAGGAGAGAGTACAAACTCTTATCGCTTTCATCCAAAATAATTTTGACTCAAATATAACGATCAAGGATATCGCGAACTCTGCCAACATCAGCACAGCTGAATGCTTTCGGTGTTTCAAAAGCATCATACATTTATCTCCTTATGAATATTTGACCAAATACAGGATCAATCGGAGCATCGATCTTCTGAACGAAACAGCATCTTGTATCACCGAAATTTCCGGGCAGGTAGGATTCAATTACGCCAGCCAATATATCAAGGCTTTTAAAAAAATCATCGGCCTCACACCGAATGAATACAGGAACTGTCATTCCAGAGAATTTCAAAGAAAATAACAACTGTACGAGGCCATATTGGGTAAAACGTTCAACACTGGGTATATAAACTAATCAAGAGGTTGCATTCACTCGGGCGCTGATAAGGAACGAGCAGCTTTAACGAAGGGAGGAATGGGGTTTGATCATTGTTGGAATCGCAGGAGGGTCGGGAGCCGGGAAAACAACAGTAGCGCGCACCATCGCGGAGAGATTCAGCAAAGAAAATGTTAATTACCTCTCTCAGGATTGGTATTATAAAGATCTGTCAGACATTCCCCAGGAAGAACTGGAGAAGAAAAATCTTGACCATCCCGGTGCTTTCGACAATGAATTATTGCTTACGCATCTGAAAAGCCTAAAGGAAGGGCAATGCATCGAAGTGCCCAGCTATGATTTCAACACACATGCACGTATCGAAAAGACAATGAACATGCAGCCCAGAGCGGTACTGATATTGGAGGGGATACTGATCCTTGCAATAGAAAAAGTCCGATCAATTATAGATTTAAAGATATTTGTCGATGCTGATCCGGATATTCGGCTGATCCGCAGGCTGGAGAGAGATATCAAAGAGAGAGGGAGTTCCTTTGACGAAACCATCGAACGCTATTTGTCCACAGTGAAACCAATGCATGAAGCCTTCGTTGAGCCTTCAAAAATGTATGCCGACATCATCGTGCCAAGGGGAGGGGCGAATGAAATCGCAACAGTGGTTCTTGCGGACCTAGTGGAACATTATGTCATAGATCATCAGAACGGAGACCTATTGCCTAATCACATTTCAAGCAATTTCCGGAAACTCATCAATGAAAAGAGTGAAAATCAAAGCAAGGATGATTAACAGGTATTGTGTTAAAGCGTAATAGAGAGTTATAATACAAGATAAACAGTTGTTACAGTAAGGCAGATGGTAGCCCTTGCAATCATCCGGGCATTTCTACGAAGGCTGGATAAGGGCAGCGATCATATTCAAATTCGGAAGGAGAGTAATCAATTGTACAAGAAATTATTAGTGGCTGCAGACGGGTCAGATGGGTCAAAAGCTGCACTGGACGAGGCTGCAAAATTAGCACGCATAGGTGAATCTGAGATTGTATTGCTGAATGTAATACTATCACCGGAAGCGTATAGAGGGTATTATCCTCACAGCAAAGCCACCAGAGAGCAGCTCGTTGAGATCGGCCAGAACGTTATCGATGGCACTGCCGACGGTGTAGATTTGACCGATATAAAACTTACGCGCAAAGTTCATGTCGGCGGCTCTCCTGTGCTGGAGATCCTGGATGAAGCAGGTCAATCGGATCCTGATTTAATTGTTATGGGCAGCAATGGCCTTGGCGGGTTCGCACACACTTTGCTGGGAAGCGTTTCGTTGAAGGTGCTTAAAACTGCTCTGCACCCGGTCCTGATCGTTAAAGATCATAAAACCATAGACAAACTGAGTGCGAACTATGACAAAGCTTATTACACCCACACAAAGAAAACCTATGATAAAATCCTTGTGGGAACAGATGGTTCTGAAGGCTCAAGGGAAGCAGTTGCAGAGGCATTGAAGATCGCCAAGCGAAATCATTGCGAAATCATTTTGCTGAGTGTTGTTCCAAGACCGCCTGAATACTATGGTATCATCGATGAGGCGAAATTCTTGGAAGCCGGTCAGGAAATCATTGATATGACTCTGAAGGGAATCGATACAGGGGAAATCAAACTGACTAAAAAAGTAAAATCCGGATCACCGGCCATGGAAATAGTATCTGAAGCTAATGAACAGGAAGCCGATATGATCATCATGGGGAGCAATGGTATCGGCATATTCGTAGGTACGGTACTTGGATCAGTTTCTGAAATGGTGCTGAAAACAGCCTTGTGTCCGGTTCTGATCGTTAAAGATGCAGACACCAAGAGCAAATTGAGAGCGAACAGCATCGAAGGCTATTACGAAAAATTGAAAGAAAAGCAAGCAAAGTTATAATATCAAAAAATCACGGCCATTAGGCCGTGATTCAGATCGTAGACAAAAGGTCATTAGAGTGCGAGTACTCTGGTGGCTTTTTTAT
>CALBZG010000190.1 GCA_937889655.1 uncultured Clostridia bacterium | reverse complement strand
ATATTGGGGATAAATATTCGATTGATCTGCTTGGCAAGTTTATTGAAGCAAAAGATTATGAATCGGCTTTTGCATTGTTTGATATCCTAAGTAAGCCAAGCAAAAAGAAGCACATTAATACAAGTCTGAGGTTTGATTTCTATTATTACAAAGAAGAACTTATGGCCAAATATCTGCCGGTTCTTGTTGAGCATAATCCTGGTAAAGTGCTTGAAATAATTGAAAAGCGGCTTAATGAAGCGATACAAATAAGCAAAAACGGATATCAGGATGATGTTTCGAGCATATGGCGGCCATCTATTGGTGATAGTAAACAAAATTACTCTTTTGATGACGCTGAAAACATCTTTGTGGATATATTGCGAGATACGCTCATCAAATATCATAACAAAGATAGCAATATGGCTCTTGAGGTTATCGAAAAGTACCTATCCATGAAATATTCGATATATAAAAGAATTGCGATATATGTATCAAGGCAATGCAATATTACAGAGCTTTATGAGCAAATACTGACAAATGAGGAATTATTTGAATCATATGAAAAGCTGCCTGAATACGAAATCTTATATTCTGAATATTTTGAAAAACTGCCTTTAGAAGCAAAGAAGAAAATATTAAAGATGATCCAGCATGGTGCTAGATGGAAAACGACCGCGAAGTTTATTGATCGCTGGATAATAGCGCGATTATACAAAATATCATCAGTTATATCGAATGATAATAATTTAAGTGAATATCATTCAATAGTTGAAAAGTACAAAGACGAAATAGATGCATGGAATAGATCTGATAAACAAGAAGGGATCACAAGCTGGGAAGGCCCGACAAGCCCGATGACTATTGAAGAGATAAAACGACTGAGTGCGAATGAGCTGGTCGATTATCTAAAGAATGAATTCAAACCTTCAGGAGGACATTGGCAGCCTACACCGGAGGGGCTCGCCAGGTTAATTGGTGATGTTGTTAAAGATAGTCCGGAACCATATGCTGCTATTGCAGAAAGATTCGCTGAAGAAGGCATTTATCCTGCTTATGTATCAAATCTGCTTAGAGCACTTCATGATGCATGGCGGGAAGGAAAAACATTCTCATGGGATTCTGTATTAAGGTTATGTGAACTGATGCAAAAAAGAGAAGATGTTGATCCTGAACTTAACAGGAAAGACAGTTTTGATTATGGTCGTTTTTCGTGGACAGAAGGCGCAATTGCTGATCTGCTCGGGGAGGCACTTAGGACTGATAAACATGTAATAGATGATACTTATTTACCAAAAATAAAAAGCATCTTGTTCCATATAGCCGAAAAGGACCCAAATCCGGAAATTGACAAGAATGATCGCAATACTGACTACGTAACAGAAGCGATCAATTGCAACAGAGGGAAAGCCCTAGAAGCGCTTATTTTATATGCTCTTAGAGTAGCAAGGATCAAAGTGGATAAAGAAGCAGAAAAAGACAAGGGCCCGTTTCCCCCAGGCGAAAAAATATATGAATGTGATGTTAAATCATTCCTTGAGAACAGGATGAATAATGAATTGAGCCCAGCAGTCCACTCAACATTCGGCAGATATTTTCAATATCTTTACTATTTAGATCAGGAATGGATAAAGAAAAGCATTGAAAAAGGACTATTGTTTCCATCAGACAAAAATAAATATCAGTACTGGGAGGCAGATTGGCAAGGATATGTATTGTTTAGCAGATTCTATGATATTTTGTTTAAACTCTTGAGGAGCAATTATAAAATAGCTGTCGAAACAATTACAAAAGAAAGCAAACATACGGAAAAACAAGAGAATATGCGGCTTGCCGAACATATAATGATTGCGCTCATAAGAGGGCTTGAGAATCTCAATGATAAAAATGGATTGGTCCAATTATTCTTTGAAAAAGCACCGTCTGATGTACGAAGTCATGCGATATGGTTCATTGGATCAGCATTTGATAAGGAGCCGTTGGAAAAAGATGTTTGGATAAAACTTAAAGCTTTGTGGAAATATCGATTAGAAAAGATTGATGACGAAGAAGTTGGTTCATTCGTTCAGTGGCTGAAGTGGCTTCCTGAATCGATAGTTGAGCTATTTGATCTTATTGAAAAAAGCATCAAAGTTAAAGGGAAGGTATTTCATCAAAACAGATATTATGAATACCTGATTAAGAATATCGGGGATCATCCAAAAGAAGCTTTGAAACTAGCATATGAACTGCTGCTGGCAAGCAAAAAGAATAACCGCCTATATTTTGGGTTTCATGACAATTTTGTAAAAATACTTGATGCTGTAAAGCCCAAAGCACAGGAACACAAAGAGATGATTAATATGATCGTCAACTTATTGGGAGAAATTGGAGATTATAGTTTTAAGGGGTATTTGGTGAAATAGAAATGGAGGGAACTTATAAATGGGAATAGAAGATCAACAGCTTAATTATCCAGGCAAGAATTTCTTTGAAAGGAAGAAGAAATGTGTGTTTGCAAGCAGTGAATTTAGGTTCGCTGGTGGGAAGCTTGATCTTCTTGCATATAACAGAGATGAAAAGAGCTTTTATGTTGCCGAAGGCAAATATGCTAAGAGAATTGCTTCCGTAGGACATGCAGTAGGCCAATTGATTGCATATATCTCTATGCTTCAGGAAAACGGATATGATTTTCTCGATAATATTTCAAAAGCGGCAAATCTGCATTTGACAGATTTTTCGCAATTCTTGGAAAATCGCGCAATTAAAGTGCGATTTTATGTCATTTTACCTATTAAATTCAAGGAAAAGCTTATTGAGCCTGCGACTCTCATGCTAAAAAATATTGGTGATTTTGGAGATTCAATCGGAATTATATTCGCTAAGAAAGCAAGATGCATTGAACAAAAAGAAGCAAGGCCCATAAGTATTCGGATTAGAAAGAAATACGATAAAAAACAACTGATTGATGCAATTGAAGATAAGATCATATCTTCTGAATTG
>CALBZG010000189.1 GCA_937889655.1 uncultured Clostridia bacterium | reverse complement strand
ATACCGAAAGCGAAACAGCCCTTATCACAGCCGGAGGCACCATTCCGGTTTTGAATATGGTTTTCCCGGTTGAAAGCGGAGGAAAAATCACAGGAGTCGTTTACTTAAGGGCGGATTTGAGCTCCATAAGCGATGCCGTCAGCAATTCCCGCAATATATTCACGAAAGCGATGGCAATAGCTTTGTTCGTCACGGTGGTGCTTGGCTACCTGATCGCTAAGAGCATAACAGAGCCGATCAATCATGTAACAGAGAAAGCCCAGTTGATGGCAGCTGGCGACTTCAGCCAGGAGGTCAGAGTCAAATCCAACGATGAGATCGGTCAGTTGGCAGAGATGTTTAATCTATTAAGGCTGGAGCTTAACAAGACTCTGTCCCAGATATCCAATGAAAAAAGCAAACTTGAAACAGTTCTTCGCCATATGGCTGACGGACTGATCGCCATCGATACGCAAGGCAGGATCATCCATGCCAATCAGGCGGCTATGGATATTTTGAGAACTACCCCTGAACAAGTTGAAAAGCAGGATTATGACAGCCTGATAGAAGGTGTGCTCAATGAAGGGATGTCGCTGACAAACCTGAGAGAAAAGTGCAGTAAAGGATCCTGTACGGAAACCTTCGAGAGAGACGGCTATTTTTACAATGTTCGCTATGATAAATTTGAGTATGAGAGCGGCAAAGAAGCCGGGCTCATCATGATCATCCAGGATATTACAGAACGGCATAAGCTGGAAAATATGCAGATGGATTTCGTGGCAAATGTCTCCCATGAGCTTAAAACACCTTTGACCACAATCAAGAGTTATACAGAAACACTTCTGGATGGCCATGTGGATGATTTAGCCACAACAAGAAAATTTTTGGAAATCATCGATTCCGAAACGGACCGTATGACCCGGCTCGTCCGAGATCTGCTGCAGCTGTCCAGACTGGAGCATAAACAGGAGCAGATGCACAAACAGGGTGCCAATCTTACGGAGCTGGTCAAAACTGCTATTACCAAGGTGATGCTTCAGGCAAGAGGACGAAACCAGCAGTTGAACAGCATTTTCGATGAAAACATCGTTGCCGGCGTTTTTATCGATAAGGATCGTATCGAGCAGGTATTGCTCAATGTTCTGATCAACGCCATCAAGTATACAGAAGATGGCGGTCGAATCGATATCGACCTTCAGCTTGTCAAAAATGAAGCCTATTTGACAGTGAAGGACAACGGGATAGGAATTCCGCCGGAGGATATCTCCCGTGTATTTGAAAGATTCTTCAGAGTCGACAAGGCCCGTTCAAGGGCTCTTGGGGGTACGGGACTGGGTCTGGCGATATCCAAGCAGATCATCGAGGAACATGACGGCAAAATAAGCGTCGAAAGCAAAGAGGGGCAGGGCACGAAGGTCACCATCATGCTGCCGCTTGTATCGTATCGCGGAAGGCGAGATATCGAATAGATTTCAGGAGTTTCGAAATGCCAAGGAAAAGATTGAGCCGAAGCCAGGAATATGTTAAAAACAGCATGAAAAAACCGGTGGAAGCAACGGCTGTTAAAGCTCGCCAGAAAAAACGGCAGGAGGAACTTGCCAAAAGGAAAGCAAAGGTCAAGGCTCCGGCTAGAATATCAGGCCGTCAGAAGTCCAAGCATCTGAGGCGTAAAACAGTATATATGCTGATCATCCTCATGATCATCGCGGCAGTTGCCATGCAGGTTTTCCACATTGTATCGCTGAATAAGGAAAAGAAGGATCTGGAGCTTGCCCGACAGGATTTGCAGAAAGAGCGGGCCAGGCTGGAAGAGGAACTTAATAATGTAAACAGCCGGGAATATGTAGAACAACAGGCAAGACAGCAATTGAAGCTGATCATGCCCGGAGAGATCCTTTACGTTTTTCCCGACATTACCGGAAGCGCCATCGAAAGCGGCGGAGACGAAAGTGAAAATATAAGTGACAAGGAAAGTGATTAAGGAAATGATTGTTGTAGAGGGGAAGGATGATACCTCTGCCATAAAACGGGCTTGCACCTGCAACACCATCGAAACCCACGGATTCGGGATCTCGGCAGCGACCTTTTCGCTGCTGGATAAGGCGTACAAGGAAACAGGCCTGGTTATTTTTACAGACCCGGATCATGCGGGAGATTTTTTGAGGAAGAGGCTGTCTGCAAGGTATCCCCAGGCCAAGCACGCATTTTTGTCCAGGCAGGATGCTACAGCTGCGGGAGATATCGGTGTGGAAAACGCTGAACCTGAAGCAATCATCAAAGCCCTTGAGCTTGCAAAGTGCATGTTCGAGGAGCCCTCTGCCAAACCTGAATTCACCAGGCTGGATTTATTCGAATCCGGTCTTGACGGAGAGCCGGGAGCCGGGAGAAGAAGGCAGGAAATCGGTAAAATCCTTGGAATCGGCTATGGAAACAGCCGGGCGTTTTTGGAGAAGCTGAACAAGTTCAAGATAACGAGGGAGGAATTCAATGAAGCTTTACGCACCCTCAACGATTAGAGAATTACAAGCGAAACATGACCTCAGACTTTCTAAAAGCCTGGGGCAAAACTTTTTGGCGGATAAAAATATCATCGATGCTATCATCGAACAGTCCTATATCGATGACAAGGATCATGTGATCGAGATAGGGCCGGGAATTGGCGTCATCACCAGGGAGCTTTGCCAAACAGCCGGCGTGGTGACCGCCATCGAAATCGACAGCAGGCTCATGCCGGTTCTTTCCGAAACGCTGTCTGATTTTGGAAATGTCCAAATTATCAATCAGGACATTTTAAAAACAGATCTGCATGAAATCATCAACAGCGCCAGGCTGCCCAATGGAGATAAACCAAAGGGTGTGAAAGTGATTGGAAATCTTCCGTATTATATAACCACTCCGATCATAATGAAGCTTCTTGAAGAGAAAATACCTGTGGATAGTGTAACCATCATGATGCAAAAAGAAGTGGCTGAGCGGATTGCTGCCTCCCCGGGATCGAAAACATACGGGGCAATAACAGTTGCGGTGGCTTATTATTGCAAGGTCGTTAAAATAGCCCAGGTCCCAAAAGAGGTGTTTATTCCGAAGCCTAAGGTGGATTCCACCGTCCTCAGGCTGGATATGAGAAAAGAGCCTCCAGTCAAGCTTCTGGATGAAGAGGTTTTTTTCGGTTGCATAAAGGCCGGCTTCGGCCAGAGAAGAAAAACACTGCTCAATTCCCTGTCCGGGAACATGGGTCTGGACAAGGAATCTGCAGCCCTGGCTTTGAAAGAGGCGGATATCGATCCGATCCGAAGGGCGGAAACTTTGTCCATTGAAGAATTTGCCCGCTTGGCAAACAGTATAACGAAGGTAAGATCATGAATTTCAGCAATATAAGAAATAAGTTTACAGATGGCGTTAAAAAAAGGCTCAAACATAAGAAAGTCAAGCCCGCAAAAAAAAATCGCGAAAAGACATGGATAGAAAAGTTTCATGCCAGATATGTCAGAGACACGCTATGGGTACCTGCTATTTTGGCTGTATTGATCAATTTCGCTATCGAGTCCATGGCGCGTCAGTCTTTGGGCGGAGGCTTCGGATACCTGGCAGGAAGTCCCCTGGTTTTTTTGTATAATGCCTTGATCATTTTCGCCACCATGAGCCTGGGCCTTTTATTCAGGCGAAAGGTTCTGATTTACCTATTCATCAGCATAGTATGGCTTGGCCTTGGCATTACCAACGGGATCATCCTTTCGAAAAGGATGACGCCATTTACTACGAAGGACATGGCAAACATAGAAGATGGACTGACCATCGCAACCAATTATTTGTCTACCACGATGCTGGTCGTTGTGGGAGTGATTTTTGCGGTGGCTGTTGCCGGTGTCGTTCTGTTCTGGTTCAAAGGACCAAAAAGCGGCTCCTTGAATTATCGAAAGATCGTTGCCCTCGTTCTTGCTATCGGGTTGGGGACTTCTGGAGCCACTGGCATCGCTACACGTACGGGTCTTGTTGACACCTATTTCGGAAACCTGGCCTATGCCTATCGGGACAATGGTTTTCCTTATTGTTTTATCAGTACATGGCTCAATACTGGAATAAACAAGCCTCTGGATTACACTCCCACTGCGGCCAGGAACCTCTTTACAGAAGAAGAACTGGGTGATGATGGCGTCATGGATTTGGAAATAGGGGATGACGGCATTAAACATGCGAACATCATCTTTCTCCAGCTGGAATCCTTTGCAGATCCACAATGGTTTACAAAAGTTTCGTTCTCTGAAGATCCGATCCCCAATTTCAGAAGTCTTTCCGGAAAGTATTCCACTGGTCTTCTAACGGTGCCGTCGGTGGGTGCGGGTACTGCAAACACAGAGTTCGAAGCCCTCTGCGGGATCAGCATCAAATCCTTCGGCCCGGGAGAGTATCCTTACAAATCCATATTATTGAAGGAGCCGGTGGAAAGCGTAGCGGTGGATTTAAAGAGCATCGGGTACACTGCGCATGCCATCCATAATCATCGCGGCGTATTTTATGGGCGAAACAAGGTTTTTGAAAACATGGGATTTGATACCTTCACCAGCCTGGAATACATGAATAACGTCATAAAAACCCCAAAGAACTGGGCGAGAGACGGAGTTCTTACAGATTACATCATGGCTGCCCTTCAATCATCGGAGAAAGAGGATTTTATTTATACCATCAGCGTCGAGGGACATGGAGCATATCCTTCCGAAGAAGTGTTAGCCAATCCTGAAATTAAGGTGCTGGATGCACCCAATGATGAACTGCGGTGGCAGTATGAGTACTATGCCAACCTTTTAAAAAGCATGGACAACTTTATTGTCGAATTGACGGAAGCGCTCAAGGATTATGACGAGAGAGTCATACTGGTGATGTATGGAGACCACCTGCCGGCTATCGATATGACTGAGGAGGAACTGACTACTGGAAACCTCTATCAGACCAGATATGTCATATGGTCGAATTACTGGATGCCGAAGAAAGAACAGGACCTCTCTGTATACCAGCTGTCGGCAGAAGTGCTTGACAGGCTGAACATCCACGTCGGAACGATGATCGAATATCATCAAAATCATCAGGACAGCGAAACTTATATTGAGGGCATGGAGTTTCTGGGTTATGATATGCTATACGGAAAGCATTACATCTATGGAGGATACAATCCATTTACCGCCACCGGGATACAGATGGGCATAAATCCCGTTAAAATCAACGAAGTGGTTCAGGTCGGCGGGGATTATTATATTAAAGGCGAGAATTTTACCCAGTACAGCAAGATTTCACTGGATGGGGAAATATTGAAAACAATCTATCTGGGACCGACTGTCCTCGGCCTCCTGGAGGGGATCGATCCGGACGACGTAGTCAATATGCGCGTCAGCCAGGTTGAAAAAAATAAGGAGATACTAAGCACCACGGAATAGGAGACCTGTTATGTCATTTGGACTGGTAGGGAAGAAATTAAGTCATAGCTATTCGAAGTTGATACATGATGCCATTGGAGGATATGAATTCAATTTATATGAAGTGGCTGAAGGAGACTTTGACAAATTCATCACCGACAGGCAATACCAGGGGCTGACCGTGACCATTCCCTACAAGGTCAGAGCGATGCAGCTAGCTGATGAGGTCAGCGAACTGGCAACTGAGGCGGGTTGCGTTAATGTGCTGTATTTTTCCGGAAAGGACAAAAAGGTCCTGATGGGGGACAATACAGACTATAAAGGATTTCTATATATGGCGGAGAGAGCCAACATCCGGTTCGCCGGCAGGAAAGTCCTTATTCTGGGAGATGGCGGGGTCAGCCTCACTCTGCGAAAAGCGGTGAAGGATCATGACCCGGCACAGATAAAAATAGCCACCAGGAAGTTTGAAGGATATTCCCCGGAGGAGCGTTGCAATGCAGCTTTGTCGGGGTATGAATATATCAAATATGAAGATATCCCGGAGCATTACGATGCGGAAATCATCATCAACGCCACATCAGTGGGCACCTATCCCCACAATTATGACAAATTGATCAGCATAGATGGATTTTTCCAATGCTGCGGCGTTCTGGATGTTGTCTACAACCCTTTTGCCACGGACTTGCTTCTTCAGGCCAGAGATCGTGGGATCCCTCACAGTAATGGTCTTCCTATGCTGGTGGCCCAGGCTACAGCCGCTGCCAAACTGTTCACCGGTGGAACACTGCCCGACGGACGGGATCCGGAAGATTTAAATGACAAGCTTATCAGCGCTCTGGAAGAAAGCCTCACCAACATTGTGTTGATCGGAATGCCCGGCGCCGGCAAAACTACACTGGGCCAGGCATATGCCAAGGCTTTGGGGCGAAGCTTTCTTGATATGGATCGTCTCTGCGAGGAGGGAGCTAAAATGCCGGTGCCCGAAATCATTGAAAAGTATGGGGAATCAGCATTCAGGGACTTGGAAACAGTGGTGGCGAAAGGCATCGGGAAGGAACATTCCCAGGTCATTGCCACGGGAGGAGGAGCTATACTCAGAAAAGAGACCATGGATGCTCTCCGGCAAAACGGAAAAATCTTGTGGCTGGATGTTCCGATAGAAAATCTTGCACTGGAGGGTCGGCCGCTTTCCAAAGATAGAGAAACGGTCAGAAAGCTCTATGCAGAAAGAAAGCCGCTTTATGAAAAATACGCGGACGAAAAAATCGGTTTGCCTCGGGACGGAAATACGGATAAATAGGATCGATCCTTCAGGTTGACTGGGCACAGTATTAAAAGAGGGGACAAGAAGATGATCATTATATTGAAAAACAATCCCGACATGGAAAAACTGGACAGGCTTCTGAACACGCTTTCAGAAAAAGGATTTACGTATCATTTCAGCCAGGGACAGAAAATCACGACTCTCGGCATCGTCGGGGATACGGTGGGGCTGGACCCCAATCAGTTCAAGGCGTTGGATATAGTAGAAGGGGTAAAAAGGATCCAGGAGCCATATAAGCTTGCCAACAGGAGATTCTTTCCTCAGGATACAGTCATCGATGTAGCCGGTATTAAAATAGGCGGAGGGAATTTCCAGGTGATCGCGGGTCCTTGCTCGGTAGAGTCTCAGGAGCAGATCTGCAGCACAGCCCTGGAAGTTCAAAAGTCGGGAGCCTCCATATTAAGGGGCGGCGCTTTCAAACCCAGAACTTCACCATATACATTTCAAGGTCTTAGAAAAGAAGGTATCGATCTCCTGCTGAAGGCGAAAATAGCCACCGGCATGCCGGTGGTCACGGAAGTCATGGACGTCAACCATCTATTCATGTTTGACAAAATCGATATGATACAGGTCGGAGCCCGGAACATGCAGAACTATGAGCTTCTAAAAGAGCTCGGCGGCATCAAAAAGCCCATTCTTCTGAAAAGGGGAACGGCGGCTACCCTTGAGGATCTACTGATGAGTGCGGAGTACATCATGGCAGCCGGAAACAGCAAAGTGATTCTATGTGAAAGAGGCATCAAGACTTTTGAAACGGCAACAGTCAACACCCTGGATCTTTCTGCTGTGCCGCTGTTAAAGGAGCTAAGCCACTTGCCGGTCATCGTGGATCCAAGCCATGCAACAGGCATTGCCAGGATCGTCAAGCCGATGGCGCTGGCAGCAGCTGCGGCGGGAGCCGACGGCGTCATGATAGAAGTTCACAACCAGCCTGAAGCTGCATTGTGCGACGGCGCCCAGTCTCTGGATCCGCAACGATTCAAAGACCTGATGATAAGCCTGAAAAGATTGAGAGCGGCGTTATAGCTGAGAACTCGCAAAGGGGAGGAGGTCCGTTACTATTATGAAAACGATCAAACTGGAGCTTCCGGGCCAGAAGTCCGGAACGTCTTATAATATTATTATCGGCGCCGGGATCATCGATACTTTGGGCGAAAGGATCCTGGAGGCCTGCAACGGGGATAAACCCGTTAAAGCCGGTATTGTAACGGATTCCAACGTGGCAGCAATATATCTGGAAAAAACGAAGAAAGCCTTACAGAACCAAGGCTTTGAAGTTTGGGCCTATGTTTTTCAGCCAGGGGATACATCTAAAAATATGGAGACTCTCAACAACATATTATGCGGTCTTGCAGAGGAGGGCTTTAACCGGGGAGACGTGCTTGTTGCCCTAGGGGGCGGTGTGACCGGTGATATCACGGGTTTTGCCGCTGCTGTCTACATGAGAGGAATGGGTTATGTCCAGGTCCCTACGACGCTGTTGGCAGCCGTCGACTCCTCAGTTGGAGGGAAAACCGCCGTCAACCTCAAAGCAGGTAAAAATATGGCGGGCGCGTTTTGGCAGCCATCTATGGTGCTTTGTGATGTGGAAACATTGAAAACGCTTCCCGAGAGTGTCTTTAGGGAGGGCTTGGCGGAAGCAGTCAAGTATGGATTCATCAAAGATCGCAGCATCCTGGATACGATTGGTGAATTGAATTCCGGCAACATACCTCTGCTGGAAGAAATCGCTGCAAAATGCATCGGGATCAAATGCGCCATCGTACAGGCGGATGAGCGGGATCTCGGAGAACGGATGCTTCTCAACTTCGGCCATACCGTTGGTCATGCCATTGAAAAGCTTTCGAACTACAGGGTCACCCATGGAGAAGCAGTGGCAATGGGCATGGTGGCGGAAGCCAGGGCAGCCTATAAAATGGGTTACAGTTCCCGTGATTTCAGCATTGAACTGGAGCGACTGCTGAGAAACCTGGGCTTTGATACCGATCTTAAAGCCTTTGATAAAATCCAGCTCCGCGAGGCTGTTTTGAAGGATAAAAAATGGATGAGCAAAGAAATCACTCTGATCATACCTGAAGAAATCGGCACTTGCCGTTTGAAAAAAATCGACACCGATGAATTGACTAAATACATGGACAGCATCTTTTAATTGAATGTGAATGAATGTGAAGCTAAATCCGGTTATAAACAAATAAGGAGCGGCAAAAATGAAGGCGAAAATAACACCTAAAATATTGTCGGGAACAGTGAAGGCCCCGGCATCCAAATCCATGGAGCAGAGGTTTCTCTTAGCAGCAGCGTTGTCCGAAGTAACTGGAGACGACCCAAGCAGGCACAGTTCCATGCCCGCTGTGGACATCAATGAATATACCTGCGCGGACACAAGATATATGTCTGAGGCAGTGAAGCAGCTGGCAGATATAAAGAATGGGAAGGATGCTGTAGTTCAGTGCGGTGAAAGCGCGACCTGCCTCAGGTTCCTGCTGCCCGTGGTGGCTGCATTGAAAACGAAGGAAAACAAGGTGGCTTTCAAAGGAAAAGGTTCCATCTTCGGGAGGCCGATCGGCGTTATCAAAGAAAAACTTTCTGCTCACGGCTGTGGGTTCGAAGCATCATTGGAGCCGGATACTATCTGTGTTATGACCGGCAAACTCAATGCCGGTGTATTCAAATTTCCGGGGGATATGACCTCTCAATATATTTCGGGCATGCTCTTTGCCATGACGCTTTTGCCCGAAAAAAGCAAGCTGATCGTGACCATGCCGCTGGTTTCAGAAGGCTATATCGGGCTCACCCTGCAGACCATGGTTGCGTTCAGAGTGGATATCGATGGCGCCGAAAAGGACGGATATTTTGAATTCAGCTCTTCAGGCAATCAAAAATATATCATGCCTTCGGGCGAGGTGTTTGATATAGAAGGCGACTGGTCCGCCGGTGCGTTCTGGCTTGGAGCAGGCGCCCTTGCCGTCGCTTCTGGGGGTCATTTTTGCGAACATCCGGAGATAAAAGTGGAGGGACTTTTTCCTATGTCCATGCAGCCTGACCGTGAAATATTTATCGGGATCTCAGCTTTTGGCGCAAGACTAGATCGGAAGAGCGTCGTGTAGGGAAAGAGTGTAGATCTCGGTGGT
>CALBZG010000188.1 GCA_937889655.1 uncultured Clostridia bacterium | reverse complement strand
GTTTGACCTGGAACACAGCCATATCCGCGCTGTCCACCAGCTCTTTCAATGATGTCGCAGCGAACGGGATGGCCGATATCCCCACGCTGACGGTCAATACCTTCATGGAATAATCCGGGGCGCTCTTGTTTATATTCAATATCTGTTTACGGATCACGGATGCCAGATTCTTGGACCCCAGAAGATCGAATCCCGGCAAAATGATCGCAAATTCCTTGGCACCATATCTGGCGACCTGACCGTTTTCACCGACGCTTGCTTTGATAATGCTGGCGATCCTCTTGAGAGCTACATCCCCCTCGGAATTGCCATAAAGCTGATTATATAGTTTAAAGTCGTCAATGTTCATAATAATGAGCGCCAGGGATTTATTCCTGTTCTTCTCATGCTCAGCTTCCAGCACCTCGTAGAAGCATTTTCTGTTGAGAAGTCCCGTAAGTTCGTCGGTCCTGGCTTCCATGACCGCTTTTTCATAGAGCGACGAATTTTTGACTGCAATGGAGCCGATGGCGCTTACGGATTCAAGGAAGCTGATATCGTCATAGGTGTATCTGTGGCCTTTCTCCTTGTTGGTCAACAGCATGACGCCCACCAGGTTGTCATCATATTTCAGCGGGACGAAGCACGCGATATCATAATCGATGATCATGTGCTTTTCCTCTTCCCACATGGATTTGAAGTCGGCAAACCTCTTCAGATCCTCGATGAAAAGACACTCATTCCGTTCTTTCAAATGACGGATCACCGGATTTTCTGCCGACAGCGAAACAGACAGGTTATCCAGCGGATTGACGGAATGGGCAAGATTATATGATTTAGCCGCCTTATTTTCGATGCAAATATAGATATTTTTTATCGGTATGGTGTTTTTAACAACCGCCACGGTTTCTTCCATGATGTTCTTGATATCCAGTGTTTTTGAAACCGTCGAGCTGAAAGCTTTGAGATTGTCGGACCTCGCGATCTCCTCCCTGATAAATATCCCATCGATGAACCGCTTCATCAAGTAATAGATGATCACTGTAAAAGCTGTAAAGAGAAGGGAAATGATCATGACCTTCTGTTCCGCCAGCGCGCCGAAATTGTTTTCCAGGAACCATTCAAGAGGCCGAATGAAATTGGAGAATATCAGCAATGACAAAACCGCAACGATTGCATAGCTGCTTCCTTTGGAAACCAGCAAGGTGAGCTTGAACAGCCTCCTTCTGTACAACGCATAGAAAAGACAAACGACCATGACAAGGCCGGAAAGGATGTCCATCGGGATGCCTTGGAAGGTCGGGATCATCAGGAGAAGATGTCCAATAAATATGGCTGCGATACCCACGGCAACGGAGGTGAATTGTCTCCTTCTGACAGGATCGCTGCGGAAGCATTTCACGATAAAATAGAACATCTCCGCCACCATTCCGCCGCAGAGAAGTATCATGAATATGACCGGCCATTTGATGTCGTAAACGAATCCTGTGTTTCCTGCCGCGTCTGTTATGACTTGCGGCATATGCACAAAAACGCCGGTGAAGATGTTCACCGTACCCACGATGATGATCAGCACCGCCCAGACCTTGTCGATCAGCAATGGAGCCGTGCCCGTGAAGTCCCTTACGAACAGCATAAAGGAATAGGTCAGTAAGAGCAGCCCCGCTATGGATACGTCGAACCATACCTTCTCTCCGGGCCACATCAACATACGCATGAAGAAAGAGCCGCCGGTCCATAGAACTCCGCTGACCAGCATGAGCATAAATGATTTGATTACCTTTGTCTTCTTGGCAGCCAGGAATGCAAGGAGCAGGAACAGATATCCTGCCAGGGCTATTACCGGGATGTATACATAACTATTCATAGTTATAATCACCCCCATTGTATATCCGCACTCGATCCTGGATCTTGACGAGATCTCTGATCTCAAAAGAAGTCGGGTTGATGCGCCTTATCTCGCCTTTTTTGGCTCTATATTCTTTAAAGGTCCCTGACTTCAGAATGGTGATATCAAGAGGATCCATGCCGAGTATTTTTTTCAGGTCCTTATAATCGTGATCAATGTATTTAAAATAAATGCTCAAGTGCTCTTTCAGTATTTCACAGCTTACGGCGTTGGATGCCAGCGCAGAAGTCTTCATCTCAACGTACATATGCATTTTAGGTTTATTATTTGTCGTGTATTCCTTCAGTGCCACCCAGTCCTGGATCTCAAGTCCGGATAGTTCAACAACATTTTTGATGGCATCTTCAGAAATCCTTGTAAAGCCGGCGATATCGATAATATCAGGCACTCGGTCTATATAGGCGAAACGCGGGATGGATGTTTTGTCGGCGTTGCTTTCAAGGCCGATGCAGCGATATACGTCCCCGGCGCGGTAGCGCATGAATGCCCCGCCCTTTAAAACAGAAACCACCAGCTCATATTTTTCGCCGGCTTCCACTTCGTTCATCAGGCAGGTTTTAGGCTGATAGGAAGGATCCTTCAAATTTTTATTCATCTCGTCTTCAGGGATGAACTCATAAAAACAAGCGTCCGGGAAGAAATACATCCCGTCTCGTTTCCAGGTCTCCGTGCCGATACAGGTCGGTTCCGTGCCTGCGAATACTTCCATCGGGCGAATACCCCACATATCTTCCAGTTCATCCTTATAGCAGTTGTTATCTGTCCCGGCCACCATGAAGCCGCGAAGCTTGAACAGGTCCTTCGGCTTCATCTGACGTTCTTCCTGCCTGCAGGCGCTCTTTGCCTTGAGATAGCGCATGGTCATGACCGGAGAGATCGATCTGAGTCTTTTCAACAAACTGCTATTGCTGCTTGTGGTGCCGGCAGCCATGGATGAGAAGCTCTTGCTGATGAAATAGACCACGCTTCCCAGTCCGAAGAAATAGTCGATACCCTCTGTAAGGCCCATCTTAAATCCTAATTTATTCCTTTCGGAAAAATCAAGGCTTTCCGCTTCCTTGACTGATGGTAAAAACTCTATGCCGATTTCCTTATTCAGCGCTCTCGGGAAAAGTCCCGTGGCATATGGCAGCGGCGCCAGTCCATACAGGAATTTATAATCCGGCGATACGTCAAACTTCCCTCTCTCATTGCTCGTCGCTAAGATAAGGCAGGCTACAAGGTTATTTCTAAATGTTTCAAGCATGCTTTGGGT
>CALBZG010000187.1 GCA_937889655.1 uncultured Clostridia bacterium | reverse complement strand
GATATTGATCATCGCACTTCTGATGGGCAATCCTTTTGGTACTGCTATGGGTAAGACTATTAATAGCCAGGAGTTCTTTACGTACCATATAAAAGATTTGTTAGAGTATGCTTTTTCCGAAAGGGCATCCGCAGAAACGGCATACTACCTCGCGACTGACACATACGAGAATCAACTGGATGGAGATTTGTTTGGAGTGGCGGAAGGAAAAAATCTTATATTGGTACAGATGGAGTCAATGCAGAACATGGTCGTCGGCAAAGACTACTATGGTCAGGAAATCACACCGGTCCTAAATAATTTGATCGATGATGACTCGACGATATATTTTGATAACTTTTACTCTCAAATCGGTGCAGGAAACACTTCCGATGCCGAGTTTGCTGCGAATAATTCTCTGTTCGGCAGCATCGAGAGCTATACCTACCAGCTATTTGAAAATAATTACTTTTACGGATTGCCAAAGATCATGAGCGATGCCGGTTACGAAACCGCAGCTTTCCACGGGTACAGAAAAGATTTTTGGAACAGGTCCGGCATATACCCGAACCTGGGATTCAATCAATTTTTTGGCGGTGATGATTATATAAATGACAATATTAAAGGCATTGGTGGAGGGAATATAGTCGGCATCAGCGACAGTGCATTTTTCAAGCAGACAATCGAGTATATGCAAGAATTAAGTACTCCGTTCTATGGCTTTGTTGTAACACTTTCCAGCCATAATCCATTTGGACTGCCTGAGCAACTGAAAGAACTGGATATCAATGAAGCAGATAGCAGCAATGTTTTTGGCAATTACTTGAATGCAATTCATTATTCAGATAAATGTCTGGGTGAATTCTTCGATGAGCTTAAAGAATCTGGCCTCTATGAGAACAGCATCATAGTCCTTTATGGTGATCATTTTGGGATGTCCAAATCAGATCCCAGAGTCTCAGAAAGTGTTTCAAACTGGCTTGGACATGAATATTCATATGATGAGATGAATAATGTTCCTTTTATTGTTCATATTCCGGGAGAAGACGTCAAGGAAACCAACTCCATTTCCGCAGGCCAGCTTGATCTATTGCCGACCCTTTCTTATCTTATGGGGATACCTGAGTTGGATTCTATTTACTTGGGGCAAAACCTCTTCACCGCGGAAAAGGGCTTTGTACCTTTGCAGCTCCATATGATAAAAGGATCTTTTATTATGGATGATGTTGTTTTTGAAATGAGCCGTGATGGGATTTTTAAAAATAGCAAAGCATGGAACCGAATCACAAAGGAGCCTATAGAAATCGATCCTTATTTTGAACAATATAAAGCAGCGAAACAAGCTGTTGAAGTTTCTTCTTTCTATTTATACAATGATGTTTTAAGAAGCGTTCTTGTTGATGGGCAGAATCTCAATATGATTATGAGCGCCATCCGCGAAACCGCGCCTCTGCCTGAAAAACTGACATATTTTGAAGTCAAAGCAGAGGACCCAGCCGGGCTTGACGATTTGATAAAATATTTGGATGAAAACCCAAGAGATTATGTCGCTCTAAAATCAGACGATCTTTATTCTCTGCTCAAGCAGCTGGAGAGTGATTATTCAGGTAAAAAAGGACTTACCGGCTCCATATTATACGTTGATGAAGTTGCGAACAGCTATTTTCTTGAGCTGAGGAGCAGAATTATTCCATTATTGGATAGTTCGACGAATAATTATGCCAAACTGGAATACTTGGGATACGACAGAATTATTATTAATCCTGACAAGACTGGGATGAGTCATGCTGATCTGAAGGCCTTCATGGATGCAAACGAGCCCGCGGGTTTCCTGATCGAGGAGTCCAGGGAACCGATCTATAAGCAATATGCTGAGGATTATGGAGTCTCCCTATATGTCAATCATGATAACGATAGAATTGAGAAAGTATATAATTAGATTGTTTAAAGGGATATGCCGGCCTTAGCGCCTATGGCGATATCCCTTTTTCAAAAGGAAAGGGGTGAGGATCATGAGTTTGGGAGAAGGCGACCTCGTTTTCATCATAATAGTAATATCTGCCATTATTGCTGTGATCGCAATGCTGGTTTTAAATATAGTGCTTTTAGTTCAAAACGGAAATCTTCGCAAAGAAATTCGATCCGGCAGGCAGGAGACTTTATCTTTTATGCAAAAACAAATGACTGATATGGCTTGGCTCAACGAGCAAAAGCTTGATAACATTCGGACTACAATAGAATTCAGACTAAGCTCGATGCAGGATGACAATAACGATCAACTCTCAAAAATGAGAGAAGTCGTGGATGAAAAACTTCAAAAAACCCTGGAAGAAAAAATCGGACGCTCATTCGGCCTGGTTTCAGATAGGCTGGAACAAGTCTACAAAGGTCTGGGAGAAATGCAAACGCTGGCCACGGGTGTAGGAGATCTTAAAAAGGTTCTTTCAAACGTAAAGACAAGAGGAATTCTCGGCGAGATACAGCTTGGAGCGATCCTGGAACAGATCCTTGCACCGGAACAGTATGAATTGAATGTTGTGACCAAGGGAAATGGCAGCGAAAGGGTCGAATTTGCAATCAAATTGCCGGGAGATGATAGAGGGCATATTTATCTTCCGATAGATTCTAAATTTCCTCAGGAACCATATCTTAAATTGATTGAAGCATATGAGGAAGGAATTCCGGAAAAAATCGATTCAGCCTATAAAATTTTGGAGCGTGCTATAAAAACAAGTGCGAAAGAAATCCATGACAAATATCTGGAACCACCATATACGACGGATTTCGCTATCATGTTTCTACCTTCAGAGGGTCTCTACGCAGAAGTGGTTAGGCATGGCATGGTGGAAGCGCTGCAAAAAGAGTATAAAATCAATATTGCCGGACCCACAACAATGGCGGCGCTGCTAAACAGCCTTCAGATGGGATTCCGTACCCTTGCGATACAAAAAAGATCTGGGGAGGTATGGAACGTTCTTGGTGCTGTGAAGACTGAGTTCGATAAGTTCGGCAATGTATTGGCCCTGGCGCAGTCAAGGATCAATCAGGCGAATGCGGAGCTTGATAAATTAGTCGGGATCAGAACGAGAAACATTCAAAGAAAGCTTAGCAGCATCTCCAGCACCGAACATAGTATAACAACGAAGATATTGGAATTCGAAAGGCTTGATGAGTCCGATGATTCTGAAAACTAAATTGAAAGATTTTTTAAAGGAGCTATCTGTGAGTATTTTTGCTATTGGAGATCTACATCTTTCCATACATGAAAATATCGAAAAACCAATGGACATTTTTGGAGGGCCCTGGATCGACCATGTTAAGAAACTGCAAACAGAATGGGATGCCAGTTTGACAGGAGATGACACGATGATCATCCCCGGAGATATTTCTTGGGCTTTGAAATTAAACGAAGCAATGGCAGACTTGGAATGGATCCATCAGCGTCCCGGTAGAAAACTGCTATTTAAGGGGAATCACGATCTTTGGTGGTCTTCGACCTCTCGACTTAACAAACTCTACAGTGATATAATATTTATTCAGAATGATTACTTCAGTTTGGGTGATGTCGCTGTTTGTGGCAGCAGGGGATGGGTATCCCCAGGCAATGATCCGGGGAATGAAGATTATAAGCTGCAAGATATCAAAATATATAAACGAGAGTTATTGCGGCTAAAAATGTCGTTGGATGCCGCATCTGCAGATGGATTTGGCAAAGGGGGAAAGGGCCGGATCCTCGGAGTTCTTCATTTTCCCCCTACAAATGATAGAAAAGAAGCCTCGGGATTCACAGATCTGTTTACGGAATACGGAGTGAGCACAGTTATCTACGCCCATCTTCATGGAAGTGATAATTTTGCCCGGGGCTTGAAGGGCCTTTTTAATGGGGTTGACTACAAACTGGTATCGCTTGATTATCTGAAAGGAAAACCGGTACAAATATTATGAAGAGAGTAATTTTAATCGTATTGGACAGCCTTGGTGTGGGAGCCATGCCCGATGCCGATGTTTATGGAGATGCCGGATGTGATACATTTGGGCATATTGTTGACAAAATGGGCGAATTCAAAATCCCGAATCTACTAAAACTCGGACTTGGCAATATTGATTTTGCTGCAGGTGGAAGGTTGAAACAGGAATCGGTTGAAGGATCATTGGGACGTTTTGAAGAAAAATCTAAAGGGAAGGATACGATTACCGGGCATTGGGAAATTGCTGGTTTATATACGGAGACTCCATTTAAGACCTATCCGGAGGGTTTCCCGAAAGAATTTATGAAAAAGTTTGAAGCTTCCATAGGAATGCAGACTATCGGCAACTATGCCGCTTCCGGAACCGAAATCATTGAACTGCTGGGCCCTGAACACGAAGCCACAGGCAAACCGATCGTGTATACCTCTGCTGATAGCGTGTTCCAGGTTGCAGCTAACACATCGGTGATACCGTCGGAAAAATTATACGAAATTTGCAGGATAGCACGGGAAATGCTGGTCGGAGAATATGCTTGCGGGCGTGTTATTGCAAGGCCTTATGTCATTGAGAACGGCAAGCGAATCAGAACCTCAGACAGAAAAGATTATTCAGTTTCGCCGGGAAGAGACACCCTGCTCGACAAGATTTCGAAAGATGGCAAAACCGTTTATGCGATTGGTAAAATCAGCGATATTTTTAATGGACAGGGTATTACAATCGCTATTCATACGGAAAGCAATCTGGATGGAATAGAGAAAATCATAGAAGCTTTGAAAACGGACTTTCAGGGATTGATCTTCGCTAATCTGGTGGATTTTGATTCCAAGTTCGGCCATAGAAGGGATGCTATAGGATATGGAAAAGCCATTGAGGAGTTTGATGACCGTTTGACCAGTATAATCGAAGCCATGGGAAGCGATGATGTTATGATTCTTTGCGCAGATCATGGAAATGACCCGCTTCACTCCGGATGGGACCATACTCGTGAATATGTTCCCGGCATCATCTACGGTGAAAAAATTCTAGCCGGTATTAACCTCGGAACAAGAAAAACATTTGCAGATATCGGTGCAACCATCGCCGAAATACTCCAAGTAGAGACCACAGAAATTGGAGAAAGTTTTTTACATCTCATAAAAAAATAGATTCTTCAGGGGGCGGTTTTTATGAATATCGTGGATATTATAGAGAAGAAAAAATCCGGAAATAAATTGAGCAGGGAAGAAATCGAGTATTTCATAACCGGTTATACAAAGGGAGATATCCCGGACTATCAGGCGTCGGCGCTGCTTATGGCCATTTGCTTGATCGGAATGGATCGGGAAGAAACATTTCAGTTGACTTCTTCTATGAGAAATTCCGGTGATACTGTGGAGCTATCCGCTATAAATGGGATCAAAGTTGATAAACATAGTACCGGAGGAGTTGGGGATAAAACGACGCTGGTGGTTGGGCCTTTGGCAGCCGCTTGTGGAGTGCCTGTCGCTAAAATGAGCGGTAGAGGGCTCGGATTCACAGGAGGAACCGTTGACAAACTGGAATCCATTCCCGGATTTTTAACAACCCTTGAAGAAAAAGACTTTATTAAGCTTGTCAATAAAGTTGGACTGTCTGTCATCGGACAGACTTCGCATATTGCCCCCGCCGATAAAAAATTGTATGCACTTCGGGATGTCACTGCTACGGTGAATAATATCAGTTTGATCGCATCAAGCATAATGAGCAAAAAGCTTGCCTCAGGAAGCGATGCAATTGTTCTGGATGTGAAATGCGGCAATGGAGCCTTTATGGAAAACTTCGACCAGGCTTATGAATTGGGGAAGCTCTTAGTAGAAATCGGAACTGATGCCGGGAAAAAAACCATCGCTGTCATAACGGATATGAGCCAACCATTGGGGAAAGCAGTCGGGAACAGCAATGAAGTAATCGAAGCTATCGAAACCTTAAAAGGCAGAGGGCCTGAAGATATTACCGAGCTTGCTTTGACACTGGCGGGCATGATGATTTATGCGGGCGCTAAAGCGGAAAGCCCTGAGGAGGGAAAGGAAAAGGCTCGAAATGCTCTTCAAAGCGGCGCAGCTCTTGAAAAGTTTGCTTCCTTCATAGAGGGCCAAAAAGGGAATGCCGAAGTTATTAAAGATTACAGCCTGTTTCCTCAACCTCAATATTCATTAGATGTTGTTGCACCAAAAGGATTCGTGATGGCCACAGGTTGCATCAGTTGCGGTAACATCAAAGCAAAAGCAGGTCAATATGTGACTGAAATATCGGCAAGGGCTATCGGATTAGCCTCACAACATTCCGGGGCGGGGAGGGCTTCCAAGGAAGACATGATAGATTTATCAGCTGGAGTCTATCTCAAAAAGAAAGTTGGCGAAACTGTTTTGCCTGGAGAAATACTAGCGGTGGTATATGGAAACGATCTTAAAAAGGTCAAAATGGGCGCGGAGGAAGCAGAAAAGGCTTTTAAAATCGGCGTCGAGCAGCCAGTCGAACCTGTTTTGATCAAAAAGGTCATAATATAATTAGTTTCAAGTAAAAAGCCGCCTATGAGCGGCTTTCTTTTACTTTAAATTTTCAGGGTTGAGGCATTCCAACTCAGGAAGAACGAACAGGCCGTCTTTTCTGACCAGCACGTCGTCAAACCAAATTTCGCCTCCGCCGTATTCCGGCCTTTGTATCATGACAAGGTCCCAGTGTACAGCCGATTTATTCCCATTGAAGGCATCTTCGTAGCATGCTCCCGGGGTAAAGTGGAACGAACCCGCGATCTTCTCATCAAACAAAGTATCCTTCATAGGTTCCAGAATAAATGGATTCAAACCGATAGCAAATTCTCCGATATAGCGTGCGCCCTCGTCCGTGTCCAGAAGTTCGTTGATTTTATCATTATTATTGGCAGTTGCCTTGATGATTTTTCCGTTTTTAAATTCAAAAACGATATTTTCAAAAGTGAAACCCAATTCTTCTGAAGGCGTGTTAAAAGAGATTTTTCCGTTTACCGAGCTTTTAACCGGGGCTGTATAGACTTCTCCGTCTGGTATATTCATATTCCCGCAACATTTAATAGCAGGTATATCTTTTATACTGAAAGTTATATCTGTGCCCTGACCAATGATATGGACCTTATCCGTTTTATCCATAAGTTCTACAAGATTGTCCATAGCCTTGCCCATTTTTCGATAATCCATAGTGCATACGTCAAAATAGAAATCTTCAAAAGCCTCCTGGCTGGTGCCGGCAAGCTGAGCCATGGAAGGATTAGGATAACGAAGCACGACCCATTTCGTTTTGTTCACCCTGTAATCTAAAACCGGGCGGAGCTCTCTCATATAAAGGTTCGCGCGTTCTGATGGCACATCGGCCATTTCAGAAGCATTTTCGCTGCCTCTGACAGCTATATAGGCGTCCATGGCTTGCATTTCCGCCAGCTTATATTCACACATCGTCTTTAATTGAGCTTCATTGCAGCCAAGCATGATCTCTCTGTTGACAGAACTGTCTCTGCTGGTTACAAAAGGATGTCCACCGGCAGCATAGATATCTTTGATGATTCGTCTTATTAATGGCCGGGTGATTTCGCCTTCATAATCTACCAGGACACTCTCACCAGGCTTTACATCGCAGGAATAGTTCACTAGTATATCCGACAGTTTGTTGATTCTTATATCCATGATCATTTTCCTCCAAACCTTAATTAACGAGTATAATTGTATCTTAAAAAGCAACAAATAACAATATGAAAGAATTTCGATCAAGCCCTTGATGATCCTGATCCTTATTTTGATTTTGCGAAATATAGATGATAGCCGAGATTTTAAGAATGAAAAATCAGTTAAGTTTCTGTTATAATAAACGCGTATAAGGAGGTGCAAAATGCTCCAAACAGGACTTGACCCAATCGTAGACGAAAATTCCGAAATACTCATATTAGGGACCTTCCCCAGCGCCAAATCACTGAAAAAAAAGGAATACTATGGGAATAATATAAATCAATTCTGGAAAATACTTAGCTGTGTTTATGGTGTAGAAGAACCTCGTTCATATGCGGATAAAATGCATCTTATTTTGCAAAACAGATTTGCCCTTTGGGACGTTTATCAGTGTGCGGTCAGAGAAGGATCTGCGGATATTAATATAGTTGAGGGGGAGGTTAATGATTTTTACGATTTTTTTCGATCACATCCACATGTCAAAGGTATTTTGTTTGGGAGTAAAGGGGCAGAAAAGCTATTTGCGAAATCATGTTCAGACTTGTATCATGAAACGCCTCATGTCACCGTTTTTTCGCCAAGTAGCGCTTACCCTAAAAAAATCGAAGAAAAAATAGAGAATTGGAAGAATTGTATCAAGATTTTAAAGGAGTTGATGATATGAAATACTGCATATTGATGGGGAGTCCGAGAAAATCCGGGAATACTGCTTCGATTCTGGCACCTTTTATTTGTGAATCAGAGAAATCCGGTATCATTTGTCAATGCATTGATTTATATGAAAAGGAAATCAAGCCATGTATTGCTTGCAGGAAATGCCAGGAAACCTTCGATTCATTCGGATGCTCGATAGCGGACGACATGCAGGAAATATTTGATGCTATACGTAGTAGCGACACCATCGTTCTTGCAACCCCGATATACTCATGGTATTGCACACCACCTATGAAAGCAGCGTTGGACCGCTTGGTTTATGGAATGAATAAGTTTTATGGAAAGGAAAAGGGCCCTTCGATCTGGGAAGGGAAAAACTGCGCGATCATAACCACCTGCGGTTATTCGCCTGCAAAAGGAGCTGATTTGTTCGAGGAGGGAATAAAACGGTATTGCAAGCATTCAAGCTTGAACTATATAGGAATGCTGGCAGAGCGTGATCACGGATATAATAAAGCTTTTATAGATGAAGAAAAAATACTGAGGTCCACAGCCTTTGCGCAAGAGGTGTTTCGACAGCAGCATCAAGTCTGAAAATGAAGAATGATTGATAGAATAGTTTTAATATTTACTTTTTTGCGCCTTAAAGTCGTTGAAAACTGAGATTATTGTCTTTATTTCTATATCTTGTTAATTTTTTTTCAAATAATGCAATATATTCTAAAATTCATAGTAGCATTACGATTTAAATCTGTTATAATCTTTGCATATCAAATAAAATGATTTTATGTCAGATATAACATATATGATGTATATGACATGATCCATGACATTCATTCAAATTTGAAAGGAGATTTAACATGAGCTTTGAAAAGGAATACAAACAAAAACTTACTACCGCCGAAGAAGCAGTTAAAGTTGTAAAATCAGGAGATTGGGTCGACTATAACTGGTGCGTGGCAACTCCTGTCGCATTGGATGCAGCGATGGCAAAGAGAATGCCTGAGCTAACTAATGTGAATTTCAGGGGAGGAGTGTTATTGTGGGCTCCGGAAATATTTAAAATTCAAGAGCCGGAAAAGCATTTGACATGGAACTCCTGGCATATGAGTGGCATAGAAAGAAAAGCTATGCGTCAAAAATTTGCTTATTATGGACCAATCAGATATTCAGAGCTGCCAAGATACTATAGAGATATAGATTGTCCTTCCAGAGTAGCGATGTTCCAGGTTGCTCCTATGGATGAGCATGGATATTTCAATTTCGGCCCTGTGGCCTCTCATACCCGTGCTATTTGTGAAAGAGCGGAAGTTATTATTGTTGAAGTCAACAAAAATATGCCTAGATGTCTGGGCGGCTTTGAAGATAGTATTCATATCTCAGAGGTAGCCATGGTAGTCGAAGGCGCAAATCCGCCGATCGCTGAAATGGGCGGTGCTGCTGCACCTTCAGCAGTGGATCAGGCAGTTGCTAAACTGATTGTTGAAGCGATTCCTAATGGAGCTTGTCTGCAATTGGGTATTGGCGGCATGCCTAATGCTGTCGGAAAAATGATCGTCGATTCTGATTTAAAGGATCTGGGTGTTCATACTGAAATGTATGTTGACGCTTTCGTCGACTTGTCCCTTGCAGGTAAGATCAACGGTTCAAAAAAGACCATTGACCGCTTCCGTCAAGCTTATGGCTTTGCAGCAGGAACCAAGAAACTCTATGATTTTATCGACAACAATCCGGCATGTATGAGCGTGCCTACAAGCTATACCAATGACGTTCGCGTAATTGCCCAGCTGGATAATTTCATGTCTATCAATAACGCCGTGGAAGTGTCTTTGACTGGCCAGGTCAGCTCAGAGTCATCCGGATTGAAACATATCAGCGGAACGGGCGGCCAACTGGACTTTGTTTTAGGCGCTTATCTTTCAAAAGGCGGAAAGAGCTTTATTTGTCTCTCGTCGACTTATAAAGATAAGGACGGCAACGCTAAATCAAGAATTGTACCTACTCTGGCCAAAGGAACTGTTGTTACAGATCCGAGAACCACATCCCACTATATCGTAACGGAATACGGCAAAGTCAACCTGAAGGGTTTGTCTACATGGCAGAGAGCTGAAGCATTGATCTCCATCGCCAATCCGATTTTCCACGATGAACTGATCAAGGATGCTGAAAAGATTGGTCTTTGGAATAAGCTCAATAAATAATGCATAAAACTATGCATATTTCGACAATAAGCATTATTTGAAGTAAGAAGAAATCCCGCAGCCGGATCGGCTGCGGGATTATTTTCATTACGGACTGTTTGATGGACCCCCGGACTACAAATTTTTCTGATCTTCAATACCTTTACGTATAACTCTATATTCACCGGTTCCTGTATTGACATCATAGATGCTGAAATTATTTTCAGGGTCCAATCCTTCATAATGAGCGGCAAGATTGATTGAAGAGGATCCTTCTGCTCCGCTAACAATACGATGGAATACATAGCGTGGCCAAACAAGCACAGCGCCGCCCTCGTAAATCAATTTCCCGTTTTTATGCAGCGAATTCGGTGTGACAGTGAAATTTTCTATTTTTCCATGTT
Source organism: uncultured Clostridia bacterium (assembly GCA_937889655.1). Taxonomy (GTDB): domain Bacteria; phylum Bacillota; class Clostridia; order Peptostreptococcales; family Anaerovoracaceae; genus CALBZG01. The sequence goes on along the minus strand of CALBZG010000187.1, from coordinate 1,318 downwards.
CGGGAGTATAAATCTCAACGAATCGGGTCCCTGCAAGTACAAGCAGGTTGTCATCCTGGTGCAGGTGCATATACCAAGGCCTTTCAACTGAGCCCACGGGGCCCGGGGATACGGCGGAATGATCGTGCAGAACACGATCCACTGCATCGATATGTGTGATTCCGTCCATTGGAAAGGTATCAAACACAACACCAGGTGTTTTTCTAAGAGGATCGAGCCGATAAATTTTATACAATCCTGGGATTTCGTCTATTATTGTAGCCATGATTCGCTCCTTTCAATTAAACATACAATTAAATAATAATATACCGCAACAAAAGAGGGTTAAACGCACTGAAATAAAAATGCATGAACCAAAAAAAGGTAAATAAATATACAACTCAGATATTTTCGATGATATAATGTTTTTAAAATTTATTTTGATCTTTAGATCAAGGAAGCGATGAATCCGGGGGCGCATTTGGACGCTTAGTCCCCGCTGATGAGCTATTAGCGTAACCGGCCTTGTAATTCTGTATTTTAGCATGCGAAAAGAAAGGGGGTTATTGAAATTAAAGATAAATTGATTGCAATAGCCCTGTCTTTAGTGCTCCTTTCCGTATTGATCTTTGCATCACCTTTCAGCCCATTTTCTGGTAAGCAGAGTGAAACCACCATAACATTTAGTGATAAAGGATTAAACATCGCGGGAGGCAGTTTATCATATTCAGATGTCCTGTCTCAATATCATAAAAACAAAACCCTGCTGATCGATAGAGAAGGGAAATATCGCATCTCCGGGACGTTGAAAAACTCTCAAATATTGGTTGATTGGAATGATTCATTAAAAAACAGCACTGAAAAGCCCATAGAAATTATTCTGGACAATGTCATAATAACCGGAGCATCCATGCCGGCTATTAAATTGAACAGGGATACTATCATAACGCTGGCAGAAGACTCTAACAATGAAATAAGCGCAGGTAATAACAACGCCATATACAGTACCGGCTCGATCATTTTTCAAGGAGAAGGAAAAGATAACGGGAAACTGTTAATCAATACTGAAAAAAACGGGATCCGCAGCAGTGCCGATTTGACCTTCGAAAGCGGGACCTATGTGATCAACGCATTTAAAAATTGTTTTTCTGCAAATGATAAAATCTATATCAATGGAGGCAATCTAATAGCCGGCGGGATGGGTGATGAGCTAAGCAACATCGAATCCCGGCAGCATTTTATGCAATTAATTTTTCAACCAGAAAAAACTACCGGCAGCGCTATTGTCATTCATGAATCACCAGGCAATGATACATTGAACTTTGACTACACGGGCAAA
>CALBZG010000186.1 GCA_937889655.1 uncultured Clostridia bacterium | reverse complement strand
ATAACCTCATTGATTTGTTTCCCAATAAGTTTTTCTATCTCTGCAAGCAGCTTTATCTCATCGAAATCGCAAAATGAGATGGCTGAGCCATCGAGTCCTGCCCTTCCTGTCCGACCGATCCGGTGCACATACGTTTCAGGTTCATACGGCAAATCATAATTTATCACATGCGAGAGGCCTTCAATATCTATTCCTCTTGCTGCGATATCCGTTGCAACGAGAACCCGGGAATTGCGATTTTTGAAATTATTCAAGGCGTTTTGCCTGGCTCCTTGAGATTTATCTCCATGGATCGCATGGGCTATAATATTGCCTTTCGCCAATTGCCTCACGACCTTATCCGCTCCGTGCTTGGTTCTGGCGAAGACAAGTGCTGATTCAACGGTTTCGCCCTTCAGTACATCGATGAGCAAGTTTGCCTTGTTCTCCTTGTCAACATAATAAATGTGCTGATCTATTAAATCAACGACGGGAGAATCAGGTGTGACTTCTATTTTCACAGGCTCTTTTAGAATTTTCCTGGCCATTTCCGCGATTGCCGGCGGCATCGTCGCAGAGAACAAAAGGGTCTGTCTTTTAGCAGGAGTTTTCGATACGATATATTTTACATCGTGGATGAAACCCATATCAAGCATGCGATCTGCTTCATCCAGTATCAAAATCTTGATATTGTTGAGATCGACCACACCCTGGTCCATCAAATCCTTCAATCTCCCGGGAGTCGCCACTAGCACATCAGCTCCGCGCTTGATTTTGCTGATTTGCGGATTTTGGGCAACGCCTCCGAAAACTGCGCAAGGTCTGCATTTCGTATATTTCCCATAAGTGCAAAAGCTGTCGTAGACTTGAAGAGCCAGCTCCCTGGTTGGAGTTAAAACAAGACCGCGGGGGCCTCGTCCGGCGTTGTTCATTTCCTTTTCTTCGCTCAGAAGCTGAAGAGTCGGTATAGCAAAGGCGGCGGTTTTTCCCGTGCCTGTCTGTGCGCATCCAAGTAGGTCTCTGCCTTCTAATATTACGGGTATAGCCTGTTCCTGTATTGGTGTCGGCACTTCATAATTTTCATTCCTCAGGGCTTTTAATATCGAAGGATGAATGTTAAGTTCTTTAAATTGCATTTATTTCTGTTTTCCTTTTCTGTTTTCTCCCATTAAAAAATAACTCGTCATAGCTATCCAGATGAGTAAATAACTGAACTGTTCAACTTAATCTTAATGGGCAAAGAGAAAGACGGCCGATGGCCGGAGGAGCAGTTAAATCATAGATTTTCGATTCCGTTCAGCTGTAAAACATTTTAAATTATATCACAATCAAGACGTATTTCCTATTTTTTATTTTTTGACTTCACATAGTCCCGGGCATTTTTGATCCCGCCAAATTCAGAATACATTTTGATTATTTTTTCTTTCTCTATTTCTCTGGAATTCATGCCATCATAGACCGCTTCCTTTTGAATTTTCTTGTAATTCTGCAGTCTGCTCTCTGCAATAAGACCGTCCCGAATGGCTTTCTGAACTGCACAGCCCGGTTCGTTCTCATGACGGCAATCTGAAAATCTACATTGTTCTGCCAATTCCTCGATATCCGAGAAGGCTTTGCCCAAATCAGCGCTCTCGACTCCGATTTCACGCATACCCGGAGTATCGACCACCGCCCCTCCCCCTGGAACAAGGATCAACTGACGCTCCGTAGTGGTATGCCTGCCCTTATCATCGTTTCCGGTTTCCCGGGTCCTGATCGATTCGTTTCCCAGAAGACGATTAATAAGCGTTGATTTGCCAACTCCTGACGAGCCCATGAAGGCCACCGTTTTCCCGGATTCTATATATTTCAGGATTTCAGTATATCCATCTTCCACCATGCTGGATGTCACTAAAATATCAACTCCGATAGCAACCCCCTGCAGCTTTGATAACATTAAATCCTGATTTACACATAGATCGGATTTTGTAAGCACCACAACAGGTACAGCTCCACTATCCCATGCTATGGACAAATAACGCTCCAATCTTCTCAGGTTGAAATCGTTATTGAGAGCCATGCAAATAAAAACCGTATCAATATTTGATGCTACGATCTGAACGTCATGGGATGTTCCGGCTGCCTTTCGAATAAACGCGCTTTTTCTAGTCAACACTTGATTGATGATTGCGTTCCCTTGACTATCATCTTCCCGATCCAGCATTACAAAATCGCCCACCGCCGGATAATCAGCCATGCTGGCAGCCGAATACCTCATTTTACCTGATATCTCAGCGGCAACATCTCTGTTCTCCATTGCGATTTTGTATAAATCTCTTGACTGGGCAATTACTCTACCTAAAAAACAATCGTTATAGAGTGTGGCTTCCTGGATATATTTCTCTGAGAACCCCAAATTTAATAACTTACTATTCAACATTTCGACCTTTCATCAACCCCATTATGATCTTTTCACCTGTTATCGGCAGTTGGCGGATGTTCAATCCAGTAGCATTATATATTGCGTGAGCTATAGCCGGGCAAGATGTATTGATGACTACCTCACCGATGGATTTGGCGCCGTAAGGGCCGGTAGGCTCATAGCTGCTTTCGAACTCAACATTTATTTTTCCAACGTCAATGCGGGTAGGTATCTTATATTGCAGGAAGGAGTCATTCATCATTCTTCCCCTGCTGTCATACTTCACATCCTCAAACAACGCCATTCCGATCCCTTGAGCTATACCACCTTCTGCCTGCACCCGTGCAAGATTCGGATTGATAAGAGTCCCTGAATCGACCACGGCAGTAAATTCGATAATTTCGATTTTACCCGTGTTTTTATCCAGTTCTATTTCGACGATCCCAGCCATATACGGAGGCGGAGATACCGGTGAAGAGTGATATGCACTTGCAGTGATATAGTTGTTGGTTCCCACAAGACTTTGATTGGCGATCTCGGCTAAGGAGATTGTTCTCTTATCCTTTAATGATAGTACTCGGGTACCATCGAATTCCGCCTTTTCAACAGCACAATCTAACAGTCTGGCGCCTTCATACAGAACTTTTTCTCTTAAGGATTTGCATGCCTTGACGACTGCCATTCCCGTCAGATACGTGGTGCTGGAGGCGTAGGAGCCTTTGTCGTATGGCGACAGGTCCGTATCCACTCCCTGCACGACAATATTGTCCAGTTCGCAATCCAGACAGTCAGCTGCAATTTGAGCCAATATCGTGTCGCATCCCGTTCCCATATCAGATGCTCCGATCATCAGCGTATAAAACCCGTCGTCATTCAGTCTCAGTTCCACAGAGGCCAGATCAACATCGGATATGCTGGAGCCCTGCATGGCCACAGCGCATCCAACCGCTCTGATTTTTCCATTGTCCAATTCAATCTTCGGATATTTTCCATCCCAGTTTGCCATTTCCTTCGCTCTGATCAGACATTTGTCTAATTTGCAGCTGTTCAACTGCTCATTATAATAGGCAGGCATACGGCTGCCCACTTGATTTTCAGACAATATGTTTTTCATCCGTAAAACAGTCGGATCCATATTTAAAGATGAGGCTAATTCATTCACCGCGGATTCCAGCGCGAAAAAACCTTGGGTCGCACCGTACCCTCGATAGGCGCCCGCCCCCATCGTGTTCGTATATACTACATCGTAATCGAACTTATATGCCGTGGCTTTGCAATAAATCGGCAGTGGCTTATGACCTGAAAGGCCAACTGTGGTTGGGCCATGATCACCGTATGCTCCGGCATTCCATAGTGAATGCAAATGGATCGCTTTGATCGTGCCATCTGCATCCGCGCCCAGGCGGATCGATATTTCGCTCTGATGTCTCGGCCTTCCGTTTGTGAAGCTTTCTTTCCGGGAATAGATGATTTTGGCAGGTTTACCAGTTTTCATAGTTACCAGAGCCGGATAGATCTCGCTGACCGAGGATTGTTTTGCGCCAAAGCCCCCTCCGATTCTCGGTTTTATAACGCGAATCTGAGATTTTGGGATCTGCAGGGCATTGGCAAGAATCCGCCTGATATGGAAAGTTATCTGGGTAGAACTTATCACCGTCAGCCGGCCAAAAGCATCCAAATAAGTGAATGTCCTGAATGTCTCCATGGGAGTC
>CALBZG010000185.1 GCA_937889655.1 uncultured Clostridia bacterium | reverse complement strand
GGACGTTTTTGTTTCCGTTGCGCTGGCCTCTCAGGTTGATATAGGAGCTGATGAATACCAGGGCGATGCCGATGATGCCGCTGATGGTGAGTGTCTCCCCGAGGATGATGTAAGCGAAGATCGGAGCCAGGCCCGGCTTGATGAAGAACACGATGGAGGCCGTCCCCGCATCTGAATGCTCCATGGCCATGAAATAGGTCAGATAGCCCAAACCCGTCACGATGATGCCCGCGTAAAGGACCAGCAGGATATTGTGGCTGTCCACTCCGGAAAGTATCGGTTTCTCCAAGACGATCATAATGAAGAACATGGCGAAGGACCCCAGGAGGAATCCGATGCTGGTCTGTGGAAGTCCGCCAAGGCGATGGACGGTCTTTCTTCCCAGAGCGCTGTATAGGCCGAACAACAGGGCCGACAGAGTGGTCAGACCCGCACCCAGCAGGCTGTTGCCCGGAGCCATATCCCATGGCGTGGCCATGAACAGGATGCCGAGAATACCAACGATCAGTGCGGCGACTTTATTGATGGTGAATTTTTCCTCCGTAAGGAAATGGGCGAAAACAACAGTGAAAACCGGATTGATGCAGAAGATCACAGCCGCCGTGGAGGCATTGGATCGTTCTACTCCCATCTGGAACAATACCATGGAAAGCGGTATGCAGACGATGCCCAGCAGCAGCATATAAAGATAATCTTTGCCGCTGATGACGGTATGATTCTTTTTGATCCGGATTAAAGCGAAAGGAAGCAAAAATAGTCCGCCGATGACAAACCGGATGAAGGTCAGCTGGAACGGGTCCAGACCGCTGGCTGCGATTTTCAGGGCTACTTCCATCGTGCTGAATATCACAGCGGATACGATGATAAAGAATACGATTTTTTTCATATCGACCGAAAGTCCTTTATAAAAATCTTGACCGCCGTTGCCGCGATAGTGAGTGTTTCCGGCGGATGCAACACATTATATCACAGCCACACTGATGATGCCATCACCCCTATAAAAAAGAACCCCGGACAGACAATTGCACAGTCTGCCGGGATTCCGCTTCACATATTTTTTGCTCGGATATGATTTACAACTTTTCGCGCTTCACATAATGAGTATGGAGCAGGTGATGGGCCTTTTCGCTGTAAGGCTCGCCAAGGAACTCTTCGTAAAGCTGTTTGATGTATGGATTTTCGTGAGACTTTCTGATCGGCTTGCCGCGATCCTCTTCATAGATGGCATTGGTACGAGCCTTAAGGATCTCGATATCCCCATGATGATATGGCTGGCCGCCTCCTCCGATGCAGCCGCCAGGGCAGGCCATGATCTCGATGGCATGATAGGTGCTTTCACCGCTGCGGATCCTGTCCAGCAGTTTTCTGGCGTTGCCAAGACCGTGAGCTACGGCGATCTTGACATCCAGGTCGTTCACCTTGACGGTAGCTTCCTTGATGCCTTCCATTCCTCTGAGAGCTTCAAAGTCGACTTTTTCCAGGGTTGTATTGGTCAGCCACTCGTAAGCGGTTCTCAATGCAGCCTCGATAACGCCTCCGGTGGTGCCGAAGATAACGGCGGCTCCGGTGGACTCGCCCAAAGGATTGTCAAATTCTTCATCCTTCAGATGGGAGAAATCAATGCCCGCTTCCTTAGCCATTTTAGCCAGTTCTCTGGTGGTGATGACATAATCAACGCTTTTCATACCTTCAGTGTTCAGCTCAGGTCTTGCTGCCTCATATTTCTTGGCTAGACAAGGCATGACGGAGACCACCACGATCTTTGCGGGATCTACGCCGAATTTTTCAGCATAATAGGTCTTAGCGATGGCGCCGAACATCTCGTGAGGGGACTTGCAGCTGGATGGGATATCCAGCAAATCCTGATAATGATGTTCGAAGAACTTGACCCATCCCGGACAGCAGCTAGTCAGGATCGGCAGCTTTCCGCCGTGCTGAAGCCTGTGCGCGAATTCGGAAGCTTCTTCCATGATGGTCAGGTCCGCTGCGAAATCGGTATCGAAGACTTTCTTGAAGCCCAGTTTTCTCAAAAGGCACGCCATCTTGCCGGTGACACAGTGCCCCGGCTCCATGCCGAATTCTTCCCCCAGAGCCGCACGGACCGCCGGTCCAGTCTGTACGATCACATATTTGTCCGGGTTGTTGAGTTCGTCCCACACATCGGAAACCGCGCTGATTTCCGAGAGGGCGCCCGTCGGACATACTGCCGCGCACTGGCCGCAGAAAGTACAGGCTGTTTCCATCATCGGCAGCCCGAAGGACGGCTGGACGACGGTTTCAAAGCCTCTGTCCACAGCGGAAAGAACGCCGCAGGTCTGGACTTCATTGCACATGGTTTCGCATCTCCTGCAGAGGACGCATTTGTCCATGTTTCTCTTGATGGAGTAGCTGGAGGCGTCTTTTTCATAGGTGGTCATGGCGCCTTCGTATTTCAGCCCGCCCACGATGCCCAGATCTGCCGCAAGCTTCTGCAGATCGCAATGCAGATTTTTTTCGCAGTACAGGCATTCCTGAGGGTGGTTGGAGAGAAGAAGCTCTACGGAGGTTCTTCTGCCACGGACCGCTCTCGGCGAGTTGGTCTGCACTTTCATGCCTTCTGCCACTTTGGTGACGCAGGCAGGAGAAAGATTTCTTCTTCCTTCTACTTCCACCACGCAGACTCGGCAGGATGCAGCTTTGTTGACGGCTTTGAGATCGTGCAGATCCAAATGACAAAGCGTCGGGATCTCGATGTTCAAAAGCTTCGCTGCTTCCAGTATGGTATATTCTTCCGGCACGTTGATGTCGATGCCGTTGATGGTTAATTTAACTTCGCTCATGTTAGCGCTCCTCCTCCCTTATTTCTTTACTATCGCATCGAATTTGCAGGCCGCCATGCAGGAGCCGCATTTGATGCATTTATCCTGGATGATGGTGTGGACCTGCTTCACGGATCCTTCAATGCAATCCACAGGGCATACTCTGGCGCAGGCCGTGCAGCCGATGCATTTCACAGGATTGACGTAGTAGGATATCAATGCTACGCAGCGTCCGGCACGACATTTCTTTTCCTTGACATGCTCTACGTATTCGTCATAGAAATATCTCATAGTGCTGAGGACCGGATTCGGAGAAGTCTGGCCAAGTCCGCAGAGTGCAGTGTCCTTGATGGCTTCACTGAGCTCTTTGAGCTTGTCCAGATCCTTCATGGTGCCGTTGCCCGATGTGATCTTCTTCAGGGTTTCATGGAGGCGCTTGTTTCCGATGCGGCACGGTGTGCATTTGCCGCAGGATTCTTCTACGATGAACTCGAGGTAGAATTTCGCTACGTTGACCATGCAGTCGTCTTCATCCATAACGATCATGCCGCCGGAACCCATCATGGATCCGATGGCTGTCAGATTGTCGTAATCGATTGGTGTGTCCAGATGGATCGCCGGGATGCAGCCTCCTGACGGGCCTCCGGTCTGGGCCGCTTTATACTCTTTGTCACCCACGATGCCGCCGCCCATATTAAAGACGATCTCACGTACGGTAGTGCCCATAGGAACTTCCACCAGGCCGACATTCTTGACTTTTCCGGCCAGGGCAAACACCTTCGTGCCCTTGCTTTTTTCCGTGCCGATCTGATTGAACCAGGAAGCGCCCTTGAGGATGATGGCCGGGATATTGGCGAAGGTCTCCACGTTGTTGACGGAGGTAGGTTTCTCCCAAAGACCGCTTTCTGCCGGGAACGGAGGCTTGTTGGTCGGCTCGCCTCTAAGTCCTTCGATGGAATGGATCAGGGATGTTTCCTCGCCGCAGACAAAGGCGCCTGCCCCGTAGCGGATCTCCAGCTCGAAGCTGAAATCGCTTCCCAGGATATTTTTGCCTAAGAGTCCTGCGGCCTTCGCCTGGTCTATGGCGATCAGCAGCCTATGGACTGCCAGCGGGTATTCCGCACGGATGTAGATGTATCCCGTGTCGGCACCGATTGCGTATCCGGCGATGGCCATGGCTTCCAGCACACTGTGAGGATCTCCCTCCAGGATGCTTCTGTCCATGAAGGCTCCCGGGTCTCCCTCATCGGCGTTGCATACGATATACTTCTGATCGGATACGGATTTTCTGGTGGCCTGCCATTTGAGGCCCGTCGGGAACCCGCCGCCGCCTCTTCCTCTGAGGCCTGAATCCGTCACTTCCTTGATGACTTCCTCCGGCGTTTTTTCAAAGAGGCATTGAGCCAGGGCTTGATAACCGCCCACTGCCAGATAATCCTCCAGGGATTCCGGGTCGATGGTGCCGCAGTTCCGCAGGGCGATCCGGATCTGATTGTCAGCGACTCCGGCTTTCCTGATTATTTTATTGTCAACCGCTTTATCTTCAGCCAGGTGGGTTCTAACGATTTCCCTGGCGGTTTCTTCGTTGACATAGCCATACACCACGTTTTGTTTGCCCGGCGCCGCGATTTCGATAGTAGGCTCCGCATAGCAGCTTCCTATGCAGCCGACTCTTACAAGCTCGACGTTTTTGATGCCGAGAGCTTCGATTTCCGATGCCATGGCTTCCATGGACGCTTTGGCGCCGGCGGCGATGCCGCAGGTGGAAAGGCCGACATATACTTTGGTCACTCCATCGTTTTTCGAAAGTTTTTCGCCAAGAGCCTTCAGCTCTTCATAGCTTTTAATTTTTTCCATCGTATTTCAACCTCCCCTCTACTTATATTCCGCTAGGATCTTATCGATCTGGTCCGTGGTCAGTCTGCCGTAGACCTTGCCGTCCACCATCATGACCGGTGCCAGCCCGCATGCGCCGATGCAACGCAGGGCATCGATGCTGAATTTGCCGTCCGCTGTGGTCTGGCCGGCTTTGATTTGAAGCTTCTGCTCAAGCATGCTCAGGATCCCCTCTGCGCCCCGTACGAAGCAGGCGGTACCCATGCAGATCTGGATCAGATGCTCGCCTTTCGGCACTTCCGTGAAGAATGAGTAGAAGGTTACGACCCCGTTGACTTTTGCGCTCGGAATGTCGAGCTTCTCGCCGATGTGGCGCTGGACCTCACGGGGCAGATATCCGAAGATTGACTGCGCCTTGTGAAGGACGGAAATCAACGCGCCTCTTGTGTCATCCAGCGAGCCAATGTAATTGTCAAGTTCCTGATATTTTTCTTCCGTGATAGAATTGCTGCGACCGGTGCTCATCGATAATGACCTCCTTTGTGTTTTTTTAATATTCTAACACCTTTATAGAATTAAGCAATCAGGTAAAGATTACCATAAAACAAAGATGGCCTCACCGATAGGGTCAAAAGATGGTCACAACGCCCGGCTTTGAAGATGTCAGTCCGGCCGGCGTTTCCATATGGCATTCCATGTGTATAAGTGTTACAATGGCAGAAGCAGAATGACGGCAAACAGAAGGATTAAAGGAGGTGGCGTCTTGTGGACAGCAGGTTAGCCAAAGATATCATGAAACTGATGGCGGTGAACAAGGATGAGATTTATGCCATTCTTGAGATGCTGGATCCCCGGAACATCGGCAGCGGAGAGATCCATATCACCGAGGAATTGATCAATAAAGGACTTTGGGAGTTCGTGAAGGAAAAAGCCGGGGACAGGCTGGATGACTACACCGTACATTTCGACGGCGGCCGGATCTATTTGGAAGTGATCACGAAGATCATGGTCAAGGTGAAGATCAACATGGTCATCACAGTGAAATCCCTGGAGTTTGACGGCAACGGTCATCGACTGACCTTTACCTATGAAAAGGGCGCCAACTCTCCGGGCAACACCCTGATCCCTAAAGCGCTGGAAAAGATTGCGGAAAAAAATCCGACACTAATGATGGTCAAAGGCAATCTTGTAGTCATCAATATCGACGGTTTCATGATATCCAAGGATATTCCATACTGGCTTACCCTGACTTATCTGAACGCCATAGCAGGAAAACTGAAGCTGGGCTACCGGATCATCGGGTGACGCTATGAAAAAAATATTGATGATGACCACCGGGGGCACCATCGCTTCCGCCCAGACGGCCCTTGGGCTGATTCCGGCCCTGGATGGAGAGGAACTACTTTCCTATCTACCTGACATGTCCAGCCTTTGTGAGCTTGAGACTCTGGAGATCTCCAGCATCGACAGCACCAATATGACCTGCAGCATCTGGATAAAGCTGGTAGAGACCATTCGGGACAATTATGATGAATACGACGGCTTTGTGATATGCCATGGCACGGATACTTTGGCATATACCGCTGCGGCGTTGTCCTATATGATACAGAATTCGACGAAACCCATTGTTGTGACAGGCTCTCAGAAGCCCATCACCTTTGACTCCACCGATGCCAAGGTGAACCTCACTGACAGTATCCTTTATGCGTTGGATGAGGAATCTCGGGGAGTGCAGATCGTGTTCAACGGCAAGGTCATCACCGGGACGCGGGGCAAGAAGACCATGTCCGTGAGTTATCAGGCGTTCTCCAGCATCAATTTCCCGTTCCTGGCCACCATACAATTCGGCAGGATCGTCCGCTACATCCCTCAGCCGGCTTATGATAAACCGGTGGAGTTCTATACACAGATGAACGAACGGGTATTTTTACTGAAGCTGACCCCCTGCACAACAGACGATATCATCGCCGAGATATTTAAACTTTACGACTGCGTGATCGTTGAAAGCTTCGGCGTAGGAGGTCTGCCTGACAGACTGGTGGACACCGTGGCGGCTTGCATCAACGCCTATCCGAGAGGGAAGAAGATCCTGATCATCACCACCCAGGTGATCCACGAGGGCAGCCATATTTCGATCTACGAGGTAGGCAAGAGCTTGCGGGACAGGATGCCGTATCTGGAATCTAGGGATATGAATCTGGAGACCATTCTGGCCAAGATCATGTGGATCCTGGGGACAGGCCGAGGAGAAATGTCCTTTGAGGAAATCGAGAAGTTGTTTTATGATCCTGTGGAATATGATGTGCTGGGATAAGGAGGCATAATATATGAATAGAAACGTTTTAGTGATAACCGGAAGTCCAAGGAAGGGTGGCAACACCGAAATGATGGCGGATGCCTTCATCAAAGGGGCCTTGGAAACCGGACACAGTGTGAATAAATTCGAAGCGGGGCTGGAAACCATCTCCGGCTGCGATGCCTGCGACACCTGCTGGTCTACGGGATACGCCTGCACCCACGATGACGGATTCAGGAAGTTGGAACCCCTTCTGGAAGCTGCAGATGTGCTGGTCTTCGCCTCGCCGCTCTATTTTTACGGAATCACCGCCCAGTTGAAGTGTGTCCTGGACAAACTCTATGCCTATCTGTCCGGAGATTGTAAACGGCCTTTGAAGATCCGGGAGATGGTGCTGCTTTTATGCGGCGAAACCGACATCACACGGGAATTCAATGGAGCCGTCGACACCATGGGCTGCAGCGCACGGTTCATGGAATGGAAGTTCAATAAAGTGCTGACTGTTACTGAAGTATGCGATCCGGGGGACATCGCCGACACAGATGGACTCAGAAAAGCTGAGGAAATGGGCCGGGCATTGTAAGAGTTCGAACAAAGGATGGACCCTGTTGAAGGGGCGAGCGTGGTGATGGCATGGATAGTTGCAATGGAATGAGCGAAAAGAAGAATTTTTTATCATTAATTGTTGTAATGATAGTGATTTTGATTTTGCTCGCAATGTCGATTATGCTTACAGGCTGCACCGGGAGGGTATCTGACAAATCCGAATCAGAAGATTCGGCGCAGAATGATACGATGCTATCGTCCTACCCGGAATATATAGAAGTTGAAACACCGCTGGGAACTGTGAAAGGGGCAGTGAACGGCGATGTTTTTGTATTTAAGGGTATTCCTTATGCGAAGCCTCCGGTGGAGGAGCTTCGTTTTGCACCCACTCAGCCGGTGGAGCCTTGGCTGGGAGTTCTGGATTGTTTGGATTATTCAGCGGCCGCCCCTCAGGTCGGGTCGATAGAAGGATCCAACGGGGAAAGCGAAGACTGCCTGTATTTGAACATATGGGCCCCGGCGGCTGAGAAAAATTTGACGGATTCGGAAGCCGGCGCGCCGGTCTATGTATTCTTTCATGGCGGATCCTATTCAAAAGGTGCCGGCAGCAAGCCGGTTAATGATGGAACGTATTTTGCCGAAAAGGGCATCATCTTGGTTACCGTGAATTATAGACTGAATGCCCTGGGTTTCATGGCCCTGGAAGAGACGATGAAGCAGTACGGCACCACGGGTAATTTCGGGACGCTGGATCAGATTCAGGCATTGAAATGGGTGAGGGATAATATTTCCGCCTTTGGAGGAGATCCGAAAAGAGTTACAGCCGGGGGTAATTCAGCGGGTGCCTTCGCCGTATCCGCCCTGATGATCAGCCCCCTTGCGGACGGTCTTTTCTCCCAGGCCGTACTGGAAAGCGGCTGCATTTTGTCCAGTCCTGTGACTTCGCCGTATAATCGCGGGGATCTGGAAAAGTCCTTGGACATGTCCAGACGCTATGCGGAGATGTTCGGTGCTGAAGATTCTTCAGAAGGGCTTTCGATTCTGAGGAAGGCGGATGCGGACTTTTTAGCTCATAATGCCGTCTTCAGTCTCAACTTCATTGACCCCGCCACCTATAGCTTCTGGCCTGTTTTCGACGGAGCCGTGATCCCAAAGGATCCGCTAAAAGCAGTAAAGGAAGGTCGGATCGCGCCGGTGAAGCTCTTTGCCGGCTATAATACCGACGAAGGCTCCCTATTCATCGACGAGGATATTACGGAAACGGATTACAAGACCAGCGCTTATCTGATGTTCGGCGCCAAAAAAGCTGAAAAAATATTGGGCAAGTTCCCTGCCACTGAGGATCATTCTGCTGCTGCAAGGGACCGGGATCTGGTGACGATGTCCTGCTTCCGGGCGGGCATGATGGAATACGCGGACAAGCTTTCGGCAATGGGACAGGATGTTTATCTCTACCATTATGATTATATGACACCGACCCTTCTTAAAACGGGTTTGGGCGCCACTCATGCTTCAGAGTTGCCGCTTTTTTTCGGAAATGCCAAAAAGCTGGACCGGGAGGGAGAGACTCTATCCCGGGAAATGCATCTGGCTCTGGTGAATTTCATCATGAACGGAGACCCCAATGTAGGCTTTGAGCGACCAAGCGGATTATTGTGGCCGAAGTACAGTCAGCAAAGCCAGGGCGATCAGCAAAGCGAAATAAACGAAGCCAATACCATGCTATTTTCAACGGAATGCGTGATCGAGGGCGTTGCAGAAATGGAAGATCTTGATTTTATCCGGGAGCTGATGTTCGGTAGCGGCATGATCCGCTGAGTTTCACTTTCGACATGGGATGCCGTGGCAAATCACGATTCTGCTTTTTTTAAGAACAAAAAGGCCGATTACCGCAAACCGGCGGGATTTTGATCGATTGGGAATTGCTTTACCTCCGCTATTTTGGTAAGATTATTAAGGTTGAATAAAAAATTGAATATTTGACTACACACTATCCGAGTTATTAGGCCCTATGAGTTGGGTGGGTCTTTTAACCGATGGGTTTTCGGAGGGATCCGGAAGCCTCCCGTGTTTGGAAAGGAGAAGAGGTAGAAATGAAAACAAAGAAATTATTTGCTTTATTGTTAGTATTGGCCATGGTTTTCTCAATGGCGGCTTGCGCGCCTGCGGAAGAGGAGCCGGCAGAACCGACTGCTGCTGAAATCCAGGGCAAAATCATTCTGGCCACCACCACTTCAACAAAGGACAGCGGTCTCTTGGACTACATCCTTGACGATTTCACATTTGAAACCGGTTGGGAGGTCGATGTGATCTCCGTTGGATCCGGTGAAGCGATGGCAATGGGCGAAGCCGGCGAAGCCGATGTGCTGCTTGTCCACTCTCCGGCTGCTGAAATTGAATTTGTGGACGCTGGCCATGCGGATGCAGACGGTAGAGTGCTGGTCATGTACAATGATTTTGTAATAATCGGAAACCCTGAGGATCCCGCAGGTGTCCTGACAGCAGCTCCGGCGGATGCTATCGCTGCTTTCAAGGCGATCAATGATACTCAGTCGGAATTCATCTCGAGAGCGGACGAGTCCGG
Source organism: uncultured Clostridia bacterium (assembly GCA_937889655.1). Lineage (GTDB taxonomy): Bacteria > Bacillota > Clostridia > Peptostreptococcales > Anaerovoracaceae > CALBZG01. The sequence goes on along the minus strand of CALBZG010000185.1, from coordinate 30,112 downwards.
TACACATAAAAAGGAACTCTCGATCTGGGAGAAAGCCATGATCACTCCTGCAGGCGACTGGTATGTTGAAGCCGCAGCCGGTATGGGCGATGTGATCCAGATGGCAAACGAAAAACTGGCCTACACACTTTCCGACAGAGCCACCTGGTATGCCAACGAAGCCAGCACCGATTTGACGATCCTTTGCGAGAACGACCCGACAGGTCTGCTCAATAATCAGTATGCATGCATCTGCGTAAACCCTGAAAAGAACGACCTCATCAATGCAGAGGGTGCAAAAGCTTTCCAGCAGTGGATCGTATCCGATGCAACCCAGGAACTGATCGGCACTTTCGGAGTAGAGGAGTTTGGCGCTCCGTTGTTCACTCCAAACGCTGAATAAACGCTAACGACCAACAATTTAAAAAAGGCGGGGGCATGATCCCCGCCTTTTTAGAGTATATATTTGAGTATATAACAGAACAAACGCAATTAATATCAGTCGAACTGGTCCAAAAAAATTATAAAAAAACTAATATAGGGGATTACAAAAAGGACACCATGGGTGAAATTGCAAAAGGCGGATCCGAAGCCCTCAACTTAATATTATCCGGCGATCCTGAGCTCTATGGCATCGTAGGGCTGTCTCTTTTCGTTTCGGGGATCTCCGTGCTGATCTCCACCTGCATAGGGCTTCCATTGGGTGTTCTGCTGGGGACCCATAACTTTAGAGGCAAGGGGATCATTATCCGCATCACTTACACCTTCATGAGTCTGCCCCCGGTCATTGCCGGGCTATTCGTTTTTCTTATTCTGATGCGAAGAGGTCCTTTTGGGTATTTGCAGCTGAATTATACCCCCACGGCTATGATCATCGCTCAGGTTTGTCTTGTAACGCCCATCATCATGGGACTGACCTATAATCTGGTCAAAGAAAAAGCCCGGACCATCCGGAACCTTGCTCTGACCTTGGGAGCCCGGGGACCTTCGATCCTGACCCTGATGATCTATGAAATGAGGGTAGGCCTCACCACAGCACTGGTATCCGGCTTCGGCCGTGCTATCTCCGAGGTGGGAGCTGTGATGATTGTGGGCGGCAATATCAAAGGCAAGACCCGGGTCATGACTACTTACATAACGGAACTGAAGACCATGGGGGATTACAGCAGAGCCATAGCGGTAGGGATCATCCTGCTGATCATCGCGTTCCTGATCACCACGATTTTGTACAATTTCCAGGAAAGAGAGTCAAAGTAGTGGTGAAACGGCGCTACTCTCACAAGCAGATATAGAAGGAAACCAATAGAAATGCAATTGTTTTTCAAAGATCTTTCAAGAGAATATGACGGGAAAAAAGTTTTGGATATCCCATCGGGGTTTGTTGCCGGGGGTTCCAGGACAGCGGTTGTGGGACCCAATGGATCCGGCAAGAGCACCCTTCTGAATATCGTCGCGGGACTGGATCAGCCCACCACGGGAAGGGTTTTCTATGGCCATGAACGACAGGAGCTGGATGAAGTGTCCCGTGACATCACCATGGTTTTTCAGAAACCTTATCTAATCACTGCCAGTATTGAAAAAAACATCGCATATCCTATGAAGATCAGGGATTATGACGATGCAGAAATAGAAAAGAGAGTCGCAGAGCTTTGCGATGAGCTAGGGCTGACAGACCTCAGAAAACGTAGAAGCTGGAAGCTTTCCGGAGGGGAGATCCAGAAGGTATCGCTGGCCAGAGCGTTGAGTTTCCAGCCGAAGCTACTGCTGCTGGATGAGCCCACCGCCAATATCGATCCGGCCACCACGGCGGAGATCGAAAGAATGTTGATCAAGATAAACAATGACTTCGGCACTACGATCATTTTCGTCACCCACAACCTGGCACAGGCAAGAAGGGTATGCAATCGAATCATTTTTTTAAACAAGGGTCAGCTGATCGAAGAAGGACCGTGCAGCCAGGTGCTGGTCAGCCCACGGCAAGAACTAACCCGGCGGTTTATAGCGGGAGAGCTGCTGTATTAAGCAGTAAATTAAGTAGCAATAAGAAGATCTGTTCACCGGATCTTCTTTTTTTATGCCTTTTTCACTCTATTTATGCCTGCTCTGACTGCTTGCATGCTAAAAGTAAGCCCGACAATAGGTACGATTAGGTAAGATATTGTCAATTCTGTGACGATACCATCGCGACTGTTACACAATAACCATTATTTTCGAACACAGAAACGCGTTTCTCTGTTCACATACCGGGAGTAATCTGTTCACGTTAGAAGAGATGCTAAATACAGCAATGAGGAAAAAGGAGGCGACAAGCATGCCCATGGAGGTATTCAACAGGTATGAAAAGAAGTATTTTGTGACGGACGAACAGTTGCAGCGGGTGCTGGCTGCGATCGAAGAGCATATGACACCGGATAAGCATAATCGCACCGGCGGGACTTATTCCATCAGCAACATTTATTATGATACACCGGATGATTATTTGATCAGGACGTCCCTAACCCATCCATCTTATAAGGAAAAATTGAGGCTGCGGACATACGGTATTCCGGGCAAAAGCGATGAAGCCTTCCTCGAGATCAAGAAAAAAGTGGAAGGCCTGGTGAACAAGCGGCGGACTTCCATCAGCCTAACGGATGCCTATGGATTCATGGAAGAAAAGGGTGCGGTGCTTCCTGCTGTCTATACGAATCCACAAGTCATCAAGGAACTTTTATTTATGGTAAACCGTTATGAGCTGATGCCCAAAGTGATGATCGCCTATGACCGGCTGGCATTTTTTGAAAAAGGAAATCCGGATCTCAGAATATCCTTCGACACGAACATAAGGGGGCGGAGAAACGACTTGCGTCTGGAATCCGGAAATTTCGGGCGGCTCATAGTGCCTCGGGGCTTTTGGCTCATGGAGATCAAAACAGCCAGGGCGATGCCTTTGTGGCTTGCAGCGCTTCTTTCAGAGGAGGAGATCCGGCGGGTCAGCTTTTCGAAATACGGCAGGGAATACGAGCAGCATCTGGCGCTGGCTGAGGATCCGCTTCTCAGTCCGGCATATAAATACAACAATGGAAAGGATGGTCTTAAACAATGCTGGATACATTAATGCAAACCCTGACCACAACGGAAGAGAGTGCCGTAACAAACCTGGAATTGATGGCAGCAATTCTGGCAGCGCTAGCCATGGGCTTTGCCATCAGCATCTGCTTCCTGATCAACAACAAAAGCGCCATGACCCGCAGGAGCTTCGCGGTGACACTGGTCATGCTTCCGGTGATACTGGCCGTGATCATACTGTTTGTAGGGAGCAATATTGCAAGAGCATTCTCTCTGGCCGGAGTGCTGTCCATCATCAGGTTCAGAAGCGCGCCGGGAGATCCGAAGGATATCGGATATATATTTTTTGCCACGGGAGCCGGAGTGGCTGCCGGGGTCGGCATGTATATCGGAGGGGGCATCTTTGTAGCGATCCTGTCAATCGTGCTTACCCTCATGGAAGCCTTCCATTTCGGGGGGATAAAGACAGTGAAAACTTTGAAGATCACATTGCCGGAGAATATGGATTATGGATCGGCTTTTGAGAATGTCCTGAAACACTATACGAAAAAACATCTATTGAAAAAGGTCAGAACCACCGACCTGGGCTCACTGTTCGAAGTCAGCTATCAGGTCGTATTGGATGATAAAGTCAACGAAAAGGAGTTTCTGGATGAGCTGAGATGCTGCAACGGAAACCTTTCGATCACGCTGGATATGCGGCCTGAGGAATAGCTCGGGTAGAATGGAGGAGCAAATGGAACCGATAGAAGTGCATGATGAAATACTAGTTCAAGAACAAAGTTCTGGGCGAATTAAAGATATGAACAGACAAGAGGATTCAGGACTAACCGTTAAAATGAAGTTAAAAAAAGGAAACAAGCGAACATCCGGAAAATCAAAAATGCTAGCTGTTTTTCTGGCGGCGATGATGGTTACGGGCAGCTTGGCTTTAGCGGCTTGCGGAGAAACAGCGGTCGAGACGGAAGAGGGCGTCGTAACTGGAGCGCTTGAAGAGATCCTGGCTGAAGAAGGAGCGGCGTTGCTGTCGGATGAATTCCTGACGACATCCCTTGAAAGCACAGGGACCATCAAAACCTACTCGGATTATGCGTCCGATGAATATCAGAAGGTGCAGCTAAACGGCGATACTATCGATTTCCAGGGGTCAGGGGCTGAAGTCGAAGGCTCGGATCTGGTGATATCATCTCCCGGGACCTATGTGATCTCAGGGGCACTTGACGACGGCTGCATCATCGTGGACAGCAGCCTGGAGGAAAATGTAGCGCTGGTTTTGAACAATGCATCGATCTCTTGCAGTGACGGTTCGCCGATCTTTGTGAAGAACTGCGGCAAGAATGTGATCATCTCATTGCCTGAGGGGACATCCAGCACCGTGGTGGACGGCACCGCCTACTCCAACGAGTACATCGTGGATGAGGAACCCTCTGCCGCTATCTATTCCAATGACGACCTTCGGATCAACGGAACAGGAGAGCTTATAGTCAAGGGAAATTATAACGATGGCATCAAATGTGATGACGATCTGCAGATTATCGAATCATCATTGACCGTGACCGCTGTGGACGACGGCATTATAGGCAAGGATTCCGTGGAAATCGGCGGAGGATATATTACCGTAGATGCCGGAGGCGACGGCATTAAAGCCACCAATGAAGAAGAAAGCGAAAAAGGCTATATCGCCATTACTGCAGGCAATTTCAACATTACAGCTGTGAACGACGGGATCCAGGCTGAGTCGGCATTGATGATTGCAGAAGGCGAGTTCAATTTACAGACCGGAGGGGGAGCCGAGGCCGAAACTGTCAGTGAAGAAACGGAAGAAAGCGACAGCGCCAAAGCGCTCAAGGCTGCTGGGAACGTGGTGATCAGCGGAGGTACATACTCCATTGACAGCAGAGATGACGGCGTTCATTCCAATGGCAATGTACTGGTAAAAGGCGGGACACTGAATATTGCCACCGGTGATGACGGCATCCATGGTGACGCCGCTTTGGGAATTGGAGGCGGGGCCGTTTCTGTCACGAAATCCTATGAGGGCATAGAAAGCGCTCTGATCGTAGTGCTGGACGGTACTGTGGATATCAACGCCAGCGATGATGGCGTCAATGTAGCTGGCGGGACTAATGAAACCTCCAGCGATGTCAATGCTTCAACCGCAACAGTTGTAAGCACCGATGCCGACACAGCGTCAGCAACTTCTTCGGCCAATGATGACGTGGCAGGTGATGAAACTGCCAAAGGAATGATGCCGCGCGGCGAAGACGATTTCGCGGCGGATTCCAGCAGAAAGCTGATCATTTCCGGAGGCACCATGACGGTGAATGCCGACGGGGACGGCATCGATGTAAACGGCTCCGCCTATATGAGCGCCGGAACAGTGACGGTCAACGGCCCTACCGGCAGCGGGAATGGAGCCCTGGATTATAACGGGGTATTTGAAGTGAGCGGTGGGACCCTTCTTGCGGCCGGCTCCGCAGGCATGGCCCAAGCTCCTTCTGAAGGCAGCACTCAATATACCATTGCAGCGGCCTTCGACACGAAGAATGAAAATACCAACGTCCGCCTGGAGGATGAAAATGGCAAAACGGTGATTTCCTTCACACCGATGAAAAGCTATGGTTTTGTGGTAATCAGCTCGACACTGCTTGAAGAGGGAAAGACATACACCCTGAAAGCAGATGGCACGGAAATCGGCACGGTGACCCTGGATTCGATCGTGACGGTCATCGGAACCTTGGGCAACGGCAGGATCCAGTACGGTCCCGGGGGCCAGGGCAGGCCGACTCCTCCCGACGGGGGCACTGCTCCCGGAGGGCAGGGGGCATTATAACCTGTTTGTTCCCAATTTAACGCGCCTATGGTATAATTGTACAATGTCGATAGAATAAAATTTAACAATGACAATTAATACCCAAAACTGCAAAGAAGGTGCAATATGAAACTATTAAAAGTGGATACGATCAATGAAGCGAAATCAAAACTGGATAAACTATTCAGCAGCATGGAATGGCGCTCCCTGGAACTGCCGGTCAACAAAGCCGTGGGGCGCTACCTGGCGGAGGATATAACCCCGAAGGAGGATTCTCCTGACTTTGCCAGAGCTGTTGTGGATGGATATGCTGTTCGGGCTAAGGATACCTTTGGCGTCAGCGACTCCTCTCCGGTATTCCTGAACCTGGTTGGAGCTGTGGAAATGGGCAAGCCTGCCAATTTTGAGCTGAAGCTAGGAGAAGCGGCGTATATACCTACTGGAGGGATGCTCCCTTCCGGCGCAGACGCAGTGGTCATGGTCGAATACACGGACCTTTTGGATGAGAAAACCGTTTCCATCAACCGGAGCGCGGCCCCGAAGCAGGGGGTCATGTCTGTGGGAGAAGATTTTTCCAAAGGTGTCATGATTTATAAAAAAGGTCACAGGATCAAGCCTGTTGATATCGCCGTTCTTGCCGCTGTGGGTCAGGCTTTCGTAAAGGTTTTCGACCAGCCGGTGGTGTCCATCATTTCAACCGGTGATGAGATCGTCAGCATCATCGAAACACCGGGCCCGGGAAAAGTACGGGATGTGAATTCATTCGGCCTTTCTGCCATGGTGGAGCAGACCGGATGCAAAGTCGGCGGCGTCTTTCTGATACGAGACAGGGAAGAAGAACTGATCCAGACGCTTCATGCCGCCATGGGGATCAGCGATATGGTTATCATCTCGGGAGGCAGCTCCCAAGGAGCCAAGGATTATACGGCAAGGGTCATCGATGCCATGGGCAAGCCGGGCGTCATCACCCACGGACTGGCCATGAAACCTGGAAAACCGACGATACTCGGCGTTGTGGAAGACACCCATTGCCAGTGCTGCAACCGCAAAACGCTGGTGGCAGGTTTACCGGGGCATCCTGTTGCCGCCATCATGGTCTACAATGTCATCGTTGACTGGTTCGTGAAAAAGCACTTTTTCGGCCGGGAAGGGCAGCCTATCGTCATAAGAGCGGCACTTTCGGAAAACGTTGCTGCAGGAGAGGGGCGAGAAACCATCATCATGGTCAGTCTTGCAAGAAATAGCACCGGCGCTTTCGAAGCGCAGCCGGTCCATGCCAAGTCCGGAGCGGTTTCCCAACTGAAGGATGGCGACGGCTACATCATGATCTCTTCGGATTCGGAAGGGTTAAAAGCTGGAACGGAAGTGGACGTTGTGCTGATCCAGCAGATGATGTAGAAAGGACTTCCAAGTGGAAAGAAACATTTACCTTGAGAATACAGATATCGAGGAAGCGCTGGGCATTTATCTGGACAGGCTGGAAAGCAGCATGGGGTCTGTGGCTCCTGAGATAATCAAAACCGGTGACGGATTGGGAAGAGTATTGGCAAAACCGGTATTCGCCCGTGTATCCGCGCCAAACTATAATGCTGCCGCTATGGACGGGATCATGGTAGTGGCGGCCGCCACCTACGAGGCTTCGGAAACAAATCCGGTTTCTCTGCTTCGGGGCAGGGATTTCGAATTTATCAATACCGGACACCCGATGGTGGAACCCTATGACGCCGTGATCATGATCGAAGATATCGTGCTTCCCGAGGGTGAAGGCTCTGGAACCGCTGTCATCAAAAGCGCCGCTTCGCCCTGGCAGCATGTACGGCCTGTAGGGGAGGACATCGTAGCAGGGGAAATGGTGCTGCCGGCGAATCACCGGATCAGGCCCATGGATATTGGCGCGGTGTTGCTTGCAGGCATCGGCGAAGTGGAGGTTTACGAAAGGGTGCGCATCGGCATCATGCCTACCGGAACGGAGATCACCGATTCCTACGAGCATCTGGAAAAAGGCATGATATTCGATGGAAACTCCTGGACATTCAAGGCGGTGGCGGAGGAACTGGGCTGCGTTGCCGAGAGGATCAGTCCCGTACCCGACGAATACGAAGCTTTAAGGACGGCTCTCCAGGGTTTACTGGCGAGAAATCATCTCGTAGTTATAAACGGCGGATCTTCCGCCGGAAGCAAAGATTATACCAAAACCCTCATTAGTGACATGGGTGAACTGGTGCTCCATGGCATCGCCATCAAGCCGGGCAAGCCGACGATCCTGGGAATCATCGGGAACAAGCCTGTTATCGGCGTTCCGGGTTATCCGGGATCCGCTTTTCTGGTATTCGAAGAAATCGTGGGGGCAGTCATACGAAAACTACAGCATGCCAGGGAAGCATCCCACCGCTATACCCAGGCGGTATTGACCAGGCGGGTGGTGTCTTCCATCAAATACCGGGAATACATCCGGGTCAAGCTGGGCTCCGTGGACGGGAAACTCATTGCCACTCCACTCAACCGGGGAGCTGGTGTGACCATGGCGCTGGTAGAGGCTGACGGGCTATTGGTGATCCCAAAGAACAGCGAGGGCATAGAAGCCGGGGAAACGGCACAGGTCGAATTGACAAGAGATATCCAGGATATTGAGAATACGCTGGTTTCCATCGGAAGCCAGGATATGATCATGGATTTCGTAGCAAATCTGATGGAAAAAGTACCAGGCAATGTCCATCTATCATCAGCCCATGTGGGAAGCATGGGAGGCATCCTGGCACTGAAACGAGGAGAAGCCCATATGGCGCCGATCCATCTTCTGGACGAAGAAACCGGCGAATACAATCAGTCGTTCATTGATAAATATCTGGGGGATGATTATGTGCTGGTCAAGGGCGTCCCACGGGAGCAGGGGCTTATCATCCCAAAGGGTAATCCGAAAGGTATCACATCCTTTGATGATATAGCAGAGCGCGGCCTAACCTTTGTGAATCGTCAGCGAGGCTCAGGGACCAGACTGTTGGCGGACTATTTGTTTAAAAAATCCGGCGCGGATACGGACCGGATCATCGGATACGATCGTGAAATGACCACGCATATGGCTGTGGCAGCGGCGGTGGAGGCTGGCACGGCGGACGCGGGCCTGGGGGCCTATTCTGCGGCGAAGGTCATGGGCCTCGACTTCATTTTTATAGCCAACGAGGAATATGATTTTGCAATAGGCAGGAAGTATCTGGACACACCGATGGTAAAAGCATTGTTAAAAGTGCTTGAAAGCGACGAATTCCATCAGATCCTCAAGGATTTAGGGGGCTATGGAGAATAGAAACCGTCAGCGGGAGCATGGATACGTAGGCGCTGAAAAGGGAGCATGGAAACGGGAGAAAGACCATGATGTTTGAAAACAGATACAGCAGAAATGTATGCACATTGAGCCGGGAAGAATGCTTTGCAGTGAAGGATCTCAGCATTTGCGTCATCGGCTGCGGAGGCCTGGGCGGATATATCATTGAGATGTTGGGGAGGTTGGGCATCGGACACATCACGGCGGTAGACGGAGATGTTTTTGACGAAACCAATCTGAACCGGCAGCTTCTGGCTACAGAATCCCTGATAGGCAGGGGTAAAGCCGAAATCGCCGGGGAGCGTATGGCCGAGGTCAACTCGGAAGTGGAATTGAAGGTGGTGTCGGAGTTTCTGACAGAGGAAAACGCCCGACGGATCATCGCCGGCCATGATGTGGTGATGGATGCTCTGGACAATATCAGCAGCCGATTGATATTGGAGGAAGCCTGCAGCCAGGAGAAGATCCCTTTGGTCCATGGAGCCATTGCGGGCTGGTACGGTCAGGTGGCTGTCGTGATGCCCGGCGATTATTTTCTTAAAAAGCTCTATTCCGGCAGCGGGAGTGGCAGTGGGCAGAGTGCTGAAAACAGGGGAAGCGAGGTGGAAATGGGGAATCCATCCTTTACACCGGCGATCGTGGCAGGCATCCAGGTCTCGGAGAGCATCAAGCTGCTACTCAACAAAGGAGAGACCCTGGTTGGCAAGATGCTTACCATTGATCTTGAAAGACATGATTTTGAAGTGTTTTCCCAATAGACTCAGAGCAGGGCATGGATAGCAAAAAATGTGAGGCTTTCATGTCCTTTTTATTTGCAGCGATTCATGGTTGTGATATAATCATTCTGTTATTTTTTTGATGTATACAATATAACGACATAGGAATATAGCTATATTGCTGTTTTAAGAATCACATATGAAGAAAGCGGGGACGAATCAGTGTTTACAACGGTTAAAGAGGTAAAAGAGTTCTGCAAGAAAAATGATATCAAATTTATCGACTTCATGATGGTGGATATCAACGGGAGATGGAGGCATTTGACGGTTCCGGAGGGAAGATTCACCGAAGACACTGTAACAAGCGGGCTGGGCTTTGATGGATCCAATTACGGATTTGCACCGCTGGAGAGAAGCGACATGGTATTCATCCCGGACGTGACGACTTCCTATGTGGACGCCTTCGCGGAAATACCGACGGTAGCTATGCTGGGAGATGTCTATGTCATCGAATATCCGGACAACAAGAGATTTGATCAGGACCCGAGGAATGTTGCGGTCCATGCAGAGGAATACCTGAGAAAAACCGGAATCGCTGATGAAATGAGAGTCGGTCCCGAATTTGAATTCTACGTTTTCGATCATGTGAGCTACTCTACAGAGCCGAACAGCATGAAATTCCATCTTGATGCGGACCAGGCTCATTGGAACGTCGGGGAAGACACCTTCAACCTGGGATATAAGATGGCTCACAAAGGTGGATACCATATGGCACCGCCGGTGGATGTGCTGAGCGACCTGAGAGGAAGGATGTGCCTGCAGCTGGAGAACAAAGGCGTAAGCGTCAAATACCATCACCACGAGGTGGGAGGCGCCGGCCAACTGGAGATCGAGCTGGAGTTCGGCAGCATGAGAGAAATGGCCGACAAGACCATGATCACAAAATATGTTATTAAGAACCAAGCTATAAAAGAGGGTAAAACTGCAACATTCATGCCGAAGCCTATTTTCGGGGAAGCAGGTAGCGGTATGCACGTGCATATGCATTTGTTCAAGGAAGGCAAGCCGGTTTTCTTTGATCAGAATGGCTATGCCCAGCTTTCCGAAACCGCCATGTGGTTCATGGGCGGGATCCTGAAACACAGCGCAGCGCTCTGCGCCCTGACAGATGCCAGCACCAACTCCTATAAGAGACTGGTGCCGGGCTATGAAGCGCCGGTTACGGTCGCTTTCGCAACAGCTAACAGAAGCGCGGTCATCCGTGTGCCGGGCTATGCCAAATCCCCGGAAAAGAAAAGATTTGAATTGAGAAGCGTCGATGCGACCTGCAATCCGTATTATGCGTACTCTGCCATACTGATGGCCGGGATCGACGGCGTATTGAACAGGATCGATCCTGTCAAGGAAGGCTACGGCCCTTATGATGTCAATATGTACGACCTGTCGGACGAAGAAAAGGCTAAGATCAAGTTCCTGCCTAAGAGTTTGGACGAAGCTTTGGACGCTCTGGAGAAAGACCATGCATTCCTCACCGATAGCGGCGTATTCCCGAAAAAACTGATCGATCTCTGGATCAGCAACAAGCGCGTTGAAACTGCAAGATACAACAGAATGCCGCATCCGGTAGAGTACGATATGTATTATGACCTCTAGTTTGCGATCTGCCTTATACGACATGCCCTGAACCTGCAGTACTCTGATGTGAGCAATGATCAAATTTTGCCGCATAAGTCATAGACCCAATGAAGTTCAATAAGCGGCCAAAAGATTTGATAAGAATCCGATGGCCGTTTTTTTGCAGCATGGCAGAAGGAGCCCCGATATGTTTGAGTTTTTTGATGTTGAATACAAAGATATTCTGAAAATCCCCGGCATGAAAATCGAGCGGGGGATCACGGCGCTGTTGGGTGTCAGCGGCAGCGGGAAAACCACTGTTCTGAGGATGCTGAATAAAATGATCTCCCCCACCGCCGGCAAGATCCTTTATAAAGGAAAGGATATCAAGGAGTACGATTCAGTGGAGCTGAGGCGAGAAGTGATGATGCTTTCTCAGGATCCGGTGATATTCCAGGGGAGCATCCGGGATAATCTTATAAAAGCTTTCGTTTTGCAGGGAAGAGAATACCCGAATGACAGCAGTCTGGAAAAGGTACTCACGAAGGTCTTGCTGGATAAACCGCTGGACGATCCGGCTGCACAACTTTCTGGAGGCGAGAAGCAGCGACTCGCACTGGCCCGGCTGCTGCTGCTTGATCCGGAGGTATATCTTCTGGATGAGCCTTCTTCCGCTTTGGACAGCGATACAGAAGATATGATCATCGGGATGCTTTCGGAAAAAGCAAAGGAAGAGTCCGGGTCCGTGATCATCGTCACCCATTCAAGAGCCATAGCGGAGAAATATGCGGATACTATCTTTGAGATGCCGGGAGGCAGGATCATTCACAGGAGGAGCGACCATGGGAAAAATCATTGAGCTGGAACCTTTGCAGGTTTTGATCTCCTTCGCCTTTGTGCTGATGGTACTGGCTATTGCGAGGAGAAGAGGGATCCGCCGGGACAAAGAAATACTTGTTTCCTCCGTAAGAATGACTATACAGCTGATCCTAACCGGCTATGTCTTGGCATACATATTGGAAAATCCAAACCCGCTGGTGACGGCGGCCATCATTATCCTGATGGAGTGCTTTGCAGTGTTCACTGTATTCAACAAATTCAAAGGGAAATTATCCGGAAGACTGAAAACGGTCATCGCCCTTTCCCTTGCAACAAGTACCCTTGTCTGCATGCTGTTTTTCCTGTTTATTATTGTCCGGATCAGCCCATGGTATGATCCACGCTATTTCATCCCTATCGCCGGGATGTTTGTCGGTAATTCAATGACCGGCATCGCCCTGGGAGTAAAATCCCTGACGGAAAGCATGACTCTGCAAAAGAATGTTGTTGAAGAATCTTTGATTCTGGGAGCGACGCCTCGTGAAGCCACCCGGCCGATCATCAACAGCACCTTCGACGCAGCAATCATGCCCACCATCAATTCAATGGTGGGCATGGGCATCGTTTTCCTGCCCGGGATGATGACAGGCCAGATTTTATCCGGTACAGCCCCGACCACGGCTGTTACATACCAGATCGCCATCATGTTCGGGATCCTGGGGGCTGTTGCCTTGTCAGTCATCCTGATGCTACAGTTTGGATACCGCACCTACTTCAATGATGAGGATCAGCTGGTCTGACAAACCAGAACCATAAAGTGTATACTATTGACATTATATACGCTTTCCAATACAATGAGCCTATTTGAATGAACCCAATAGTAATTTGACGAATATAAAACATAGAAAGGAACGATAACAGCTCCAGAAAACAGGGCTTTGTTATCCAATAAAAAATGAGCAAAGTATTGATAGGTGTCGATAAATCCGGCGCTTATAGAGTGTATCTGACGATAACGACGGAAATGGCGGAGGAGGCCAGGAGGATCCACAATACCACCCCGGTGGCTACAGCCGCCCTTGGAAGAGTTCTGACCGCAGCTGGAATCATGGGCGTGATGCTGAAGGGCGCCGGCGATAAATTAACTTTGATTTTCAAGGGGGACGGACCTGCGGAGCAGATCCTTGCAGCCGCTGATGGAAAGGGAAAAGTTAAGGGCTACATCGCAAACCCCGAGGTTGACCTTCCGCTGACTCCTGCGGGGAAGCTGGATGTGGGCGGCGCACTGGGGATCGGAGAACTGACGGTGATCAAGGACCTAGGCCTCAAGGAACCTTACAGTGGCAAAATCGCTCTGGTCAACGGTGAGATCGCTGAAGACCTGACCGCATACTTTTTTATCTCCGAGCAGCAGAATACTTCCGTTGCATTAGGCGTCAAGGTGGATGTGGATTATTCGGTAAAAGCAGCGGGAGGCATGATCATCCAGATGATGCCCGGCGGCGAACTGACACCTGCAGTGGACGAACTGGAAAAGATGCTGGGGCAGCTGCCTCCGCTGACCACTGTTATAGATGAGGTGGCTTCAAAATCTCAAGGGAAAACAGAAGAGGGCATGATTGCCGATCTGGCTGACCGGATTTTTGGAGGGATGAAAGAGGAATACCGTCTCAACATTCTCGAATACAGGGATATCCAATGGGAGTGCGATTGCTCCAGGGAACGGATTGAACAAGCCTTGATCACCATTGGAAGAAAAGACCTTCTGCAGATCATAGAAGAAGACGGCAAGGCAGAACTGACTTGCAGCTTTTGCACGAAAAAATATCATTTCGATAAGGATCAGCTGGTGAAGATCTACGAATCCGTTTGAACGACTGTCTGAAATGGAACGTTGACCCCTCAGTCACTTTGAGCGCGGTCTTTCCAATTTTTGAAAAACGCCGTCAGACCGGGAAGGTCCGGGTATTCTTTGAGAATTTCTTCCTTGGTATAGACCCTGCAGCAGCCTGGGAGGAATTCCGGCACGGCGAAGCAGGAGACTAGCGTGAAGTATTCTGAAGTATAGGACAGGAACTTGCTGCCAGGTTTGCCTCCTCCGTGGAATATCGCGCCAAAAAGAGTCCCTGCGGGGATTACCAGCTGCGGTGTTTCACCGATGCTGAGGTTGGTACCTAAGGTAAAGACCTTCAGATGCCGTTCCGGGGTGATGATGTAGATGTCAAGAGGATAGCCATACATGAAATTCCATACCTCATCCGTATCAATGGTGTGGAACGATGATACATCCTCCTCTCCCAGAAGATAGTACATGGAGGATGCGGTTTTACGGCTACCGTCCGGCATTTCGATATCGCTTACATAGGTTCTCTTATAGTATCCGCCCTGGGGATGAGGCTCCATTTCAAGCCTCGAGGTCACGTCGAATTTTTCCATTGTGCTCCTCCTTCAAAGACTTTCATAACAGGTCCTGTACTGTTAAGCCGATTATATCATATTTTTTCGGCTCCATAACACGAAGTATGTTATAATGGTCGAAGATTTTCTTAGGGAAATGTGTGAACATTTTCTTTGGAACGGAAAGCTTATGGGCAAGAATAGAAAAAACAATAATACAATTAATCAAATATCGGGTAAAAAAGGAAAAAGCATTTTAGAGACCCTTGGAATGACCAGAGCCGACATGTTATTGGGCGTGAGCTTTATAATTGCCGGTATTATTAGTGTGGCCGCCATTCCGGTATTGGGGGGCGGAGCCGGAGCAACAGTGGAAATCAAAGTGGCCGGCGAATTGAAGGGGATATATAAGCTGGACGAGGACAAAGAAGTCCACCTCGAAGGTTTGGGCAGCAACACACTGGAAATCGTTGGCGGGAAAGCTTCCATGATATATGCCGATTGTCCTGACCAGTATTGCGTGCATCACAGACCGGTATCCAAAGGGGGAGAGTCCATCATTTGCTTGCCAAACAAAGTGGTCGTTACCATCAAAGGCGGAGAGGAGCAGGAAGTCGATGCGGTTGTCAACTAATAAGATTGCCCTTTGCGGCGTGCTTACATCATTGGCTGCGATTTTCTCCTATGTGGAAGCCATCATACCCTTTAATTTTGGCGTGCCCGGCATCAAACTGGGCCTGGCAAATGTGGTGATCGTATTTGCATTGTACACCCTGGGAGCAAGCTATGCGGTGATCATCAGCATCGTGCGGATCATTATCGTATCTTCCTTGTTCAGCAGTCCGGCCGTTGCCATGTACAGCCTGGCGGGAGCCTTGTTCAGTCTGCTTTGCATGACTTTGCTTAAGAAAACAGGCGGGTTCAGCATCATCGGAGTCAGTATGGCCGGCGGAGTCTTTCATAACCTGGGTCAGCTGGCAGTGGCCGCTGCAGTAGTGGAGACTCTACAGCTTTTGTATTATCTGCCGGCGCTTATCATAGCGGGCATGGTCACCGGCGTCCTCATCGGGATCATCGTAGTCAGAGCCATGCCGGCTATAAGACCGCTGCTTCGTGCCCAGAGCTCCTCCGGAAGGGAGCGGTGATCCGTGGTGAAGGTTTATTTGTCGGAGCAGGCAAATTCTATACTTAAGAGATATTTGTCGGAGCAGGGCTTTGATATCTTCGAGGTTAGAAAAACCGGAAGGGTCTATGACGGCATAGCGTCCCATCCGGATATCTATTTTTGCCGTATATCCGGGCAGACGGTGGAGGCCGGCGAAGACCTGGGCTTTGAATATCCCGAAAACATCAAATATAATGGGGTGCAGATCGGCAGGCATTTTCTGCACAATACGAAACATACAGCTCCTTCGCTGCTGAGAACCGTCCGGAATAGCGGTCTCAATATCATTCATGTCAATCAGGGATACACAAAGTGCAATACCGTGTCGGTGGATGAGTCGTCACTTATTACATCGGATGCCGGCATCGCCCGAGCAGCTGAAGAAAACGGACTGCAGGTCCTGCTGATTCGGCAAGGGCATGTGAGACTCACGGGCTTTCCTTACGGTTTCCTGGGAGGCGCTTCCGGCAATTCAGGAAGCATGGTGATCTTCAATGGCGATTTATCAGCCCATTCTGAGCATATAGCAATTAGACGATTTATAAATGAAAGAGGTCTTGGAATCAAAGATTTTCCAGAGTATGAGCTGGAGGATATCGGCTCCATCATCTTCGAAACATAAAAAATATTATATGAAAGAACATGCGATCATACCCATTTTTATTCCCCATCTCGGCTGCCCCCATGCTTGTGTATTCTGCAATCAGACCAAGATAACGGCACGACGGCCCCTGATCAGTGCCGGTGATGTGGAGAAAATCATTGAAACATACCTTCCGACTCTTCAAGGCCGGGGTCTCAAGACCATCGAAGCGGCGTTTTTCGGCGGTAGTTTTACGGGCATCCCTTTGGAGCTTCAAAGGGATTATTTGAGTGCTGCCAAAAAATACAAGAACAGGGGAGACATCGATAAAATCCATATCTCCACCCGGCCGGATTACATCAGCGAGGAGATCCTCGACCTGCTGGCAGAATATGGTGTTGACATCATTGAGCTCGGGGTGCAATCCTTTGACGAAGAGGTCTTGCGACTGGCCAACCGGGGCCACGACGCCGGAGCCGTTTATAAAAGCGCTGAGCAAATCAAGTCCCGTGGCTTTGAACTGGGCATCCAATTGATGATCGGTTTGCCCGGGGACAGCTTTGAAAAGGATATTTATTCAGCCGGAGAGATGGTAAAAATAGGGCCATCAATCGCCAGACTGTATCCCACGGTGGTCATTGAAGAAACAGAGCTTTACGACATGTATCAGGCTGGAAGGTACAAGCCCCTGAGTACGGAGGAGGCCGTCAGGATCACCAAGGAAATGTATAAGCTGATCTCCGGAGCGGGGATCAACATCATCCGAGTGGGCCTGAAAAGTACCGATATCATCAGGAGAGACGGCAGTACCGCCGGAGACAGCTTTCACCCTGCCTTCCGCCAACTGGTGGAAGGAGAGATCGCCAGAGAAACGCTTGAAGGTGAACTGGGCGGTCTGCTGGAAAAAAATCCCGAACTCAGCCGGATCAGGATGCTGAGCAACGAAAAGTCTTTCTCCAATATGATCGGGAATCGCAAGGTAAATAAAGATTACTTCAAAAATAAATATCCCGCACTCTCTATAGAGTACGGGATCGATAAAAACCTTGAGGATTATTGCTACAGGATTTCCGATCCTGCCGAATCGTCATGATCCGGAGTGCTTTGACCTGAAACCCGGAGGGCTTTACTGCTCGAATATATTGGTTTTTCCAAGAGCTTTCTGGATGGTCATCGCGATGACGATCCCGGCCGCGAACTGGCCGATATTCCAAGGAACTCCGATCCATGGTGAAACCCAGCTTCCGTACATGACCGCTTCTGCCACGAAATAGCCGACTACCATAAACAGGCCTGCAGGGATCATGGCGATGAGGTTTCTTGCAACTGGGCTGGGCTTGGTTTTTTTAGTCAATTCCAGTAGGATCAGGCCGGTTATCAAGGCCATCATCCCTTTAATCACAAAAGTCCAAGGCGCCCACATGGCAAAGCCCGCCAGCAGATCTCCCAAGGTCGAGCCTACAGCTGCCGCCACGGTTCCGTATTTCCATCCCAGCAACAGGACGGCCAGATATATCATGGCATCACCGAGATGCACATAGCCTGTAGTCATAGGGATCGGCACCTTGATGAACATGGTGCAAACCACGATCAATCCCATCATTAAACCTGTTACGACGATCTTTTGAGTATTTTTCATTATAATTCCTCCACATGCTCACTAACGCAAAAAATGAATGCTCAGCCAACATTATACTACGGAATTATTTGTTATGCAGTAAAAATGTAATGCAAAATCATATTGACCTTAAACAACGACAAGATTAAACTGAATTTTGAGAGCAATTGCAATTAATATATATAATCGGTATGGATACGAAGGGAGAACACAATGAATATCAGCTTTACAGAGGAACAAAAACTGCTGCAGGAAGCTTTCAGAGCGTTTGTAAAAGAATCGGTGGCACCGAATGCCGCCAAGTGGGATGAGGAGGACTGCTGTCCGACAGACCTATTCCCGACCATGGGTGATCTCGGAATTTTAGGTATATTCGTCCCTGAGAAATATGGTGGTGTTGGTCTTGGGCATGTGGAAAGGGTCATGGCACTGGAGGAGATCGCGCGGCACTCCGCCGGACTTGCCATGTTTGTGTTTACGCACCAGCTGGGCATGGCAGCCATATTGGACTTTGGATCGGAAGAGCAGAAAATGAAATATCTTCCGGGCATGTGCTCCGGAGAAACCATATGCGGTCTGGCGGTGACGGAACCGGGAGGCGGCTCAGATGTGGCGGGGCAGAAGACAGCTGCAGTTCTGGAAAACGGCATGTGGAACGTGAAAGGCAGAAAATGCTTCATCACCAATTCCCATATCGCTGATGTGACGGTGATGACTGCAAAAACAGGCGAAGACGATAAAGGCCGGGCCACTTTTTCTGCGATCATACTGGAAAAAGGAACTCCGGGATTTGCACCTGGAAGAAAAGAGCATAAAATGGGGCTTCGAGGGTCTGTTACCGGAGATCTGGTCATGGACAACGCCTTGATCCCGGAAGGGAATATTTTAGGAACCGTCGGCCAGGGCAACGCTATTGCCATGAAGGAAATCGGCGAAGTAGGCAGAGCCAGCATGACGGCGATCTGTGTCGGCATCCTTAGAGGCTGCGTGGAGGAGAGCGTCAAATTCGCCAATGACAGGATACTGTACGGCAAACCTATTTCAAAGCTTCAGGCCATCCAGTTCCATATAGCCGAGAACAGAGTGGATTATGAAGCAGCCAGAGCGCTTCTTTATATTGCGGCAGCGAAGAAAGACCAGGGCATCCCTACTACCGTGGACTTCGGAATGGCCAAATTTTTCGCCGTGGAGGCCGCTGTAAGAGCGGCTAAAAGGACCATTGAGCTGATGGGCGGATATGGCGTGATGAACGAATATGCCGCCGGCAGATTCCTCAGGGATGCGATGGCTTCGATTTCATCCGGCGGGACCAGCGAGATCCAGAAGATTATCATCGCCGGGGATACCATCAAAGCCTACAGTTAGCGATTTCTGCCCGAATCTTTGGATCGATAGGAGATGGATTGTGAACATCATCGTTTGCGTAAAACCCGTTCCGGATCCCGAAAAGTACAATCTGCTCACCATCGACAGCAATACCAAGCGATTGGTGAGGGAAGGGATCCCGACGATCATTAATCCGGCGGACAGAAATGCGCTGGAAACCGCATTGAATTTAAGAGAGAAGCAAGGAGGCGAGATCACTGTGGTCAGCATGTCGCCTCTGTTCAGTTCCGACAAAATAACCGAATGTCTGGCCATGGGAGCGGATAGGGCTTATATCATCAGCGATCCGGCCTTCGGCGGTGCAGATACTTATGCGACATCCTATACCTTGGCAAAGGCCATAGAAAAAATCACGGACATAACAGGAACTCGCCCAGATCTGGTGCTGGGTGGGAATGACAGCGCCGACGGCGCCACCTCCCAGGTCATGCCTCAGCTTGGCGAATGGCTGCAACTGCCCCACGTCAGCAACGTGACGGAGATCCATATCGGCGGACCTTGCGCTGAACTGCGAAAGAAAACATCGACCGGCTTTATGGAATACGAGGTGGAGTTGCCTGCTGTCGCGGCTATCGCCAGAGGAAGCAATAAGCCAAGACTGGTCAGCGCCATCGGCATCGTCAAAGCAAGAAGCAAAAAAATCGAGGTCTTCACAAAGGGAGATTTGGATCCGGATGAAAATAAGATCGGACTGGCGGGGTCTCCGACAAAGCCCGGAGAGCTACTAAGTCCTGATATGAACAGAGCTTCCATACGGATTGATGGAGAGGTCTCAGAGATCGCAGAAAAAATATTGGACGTTGTTAAAAAAGCCGGCGGCATTTGCTAGGAAGGAACGCAAGGATGTATGAGCAAGGGGTGGGAGAACATATGGAAATAAAAACGGTGCTTATCTTTGCAGAAATGCAGGGCGGCATCGTGATGAAGGCTTCCTATGAACTGCTGACCAAAGCCAGAAGCGTGTTTTATATGGGGGATGTTAAAATCGGCTTTGCGGTTTTCGGTGATGATATACAAAATGCTGTTCAGGAGCTGTCGGTTTCCGGGGCGGATTTTGTTTTGGGCATGGAGTCCGCCAAATTGGCGCTTTTCAATGTGGATTATTTCGCTATCGCCATGATGGAAGCCGTGAAGGCTTGGGATCCTGACGTGATCCTGATCCCGGCCACTTCCTCCGGTGAAGAGCTGGCGCCCACCCTGGGGGTACGTCTTCATACCGGCGTGGCGGCTCATTGCGTTGATTTCGAGTTAAGGGAGGATGGCTGTTTTGTTCAGATGGTGCCGGCATTCGGAGGCAAGGTAATCGGCGAGATACTGATACCGGATAGGAAACCGCAGATCGTCACAGTCAAGCCCGGCATGTTCCAGGCGGGACCTCAACCGTCGGTTCGATGCGAAGTGATCATGCTGGATAATAACCCTGTAGGAAACCATGTTTCGAAAATCAAGGCCCTGAGGATATTAGAAAGGGAAATGACCGGCGAGCCTCTGGAAAAGGCCTCGGTGGTGGTTTGCGGAGGATTTGGGTTAGGCAGCAAAGAGATTTGGGAGAAGGTCGAGCTTCTGGCATCCAGGCTGGGAGGCGCTGCCGGCTGTACCAGACCGGTGGTGGACGAAGGATGGGCAGCGGATGAGGATTCTATGATAGGGACCAGCGGAAAAACTATTCGGCCAAAGGTCTATCTCGGATTCGGCGTCTCCGGTGCGGCTCATCACGTTTGCGGAATGAAAGACGCCGGCGTCGTTATATCGGTCAATAACGATGAGCAGGCGGAAATGTTCCATGTGTCGGATTACAAGGTGGTTGGTGATCTGAAAATGATCCTTGATGAGCTGTTAAGGCAGTGCCCCGCCCGATAGACCTGATCTGTCAGAGGGAGCCCAATCCCTCGCGAAAGAAAATTATTCCATATCACAAGGAGATTATTCTATATAAGTATAGATGTCTTCGAGATTCTTCTTCGAAGGACCCTTCGGCGTGTCTTCGGGAACGCCAATGGCCATGAGGGCCACCAGGAAGAAATCTTTCTTTTCAAATCCCTCTTCTTTTTTCAGAAGCTCCATGATTTCATCGGAGGCGATATTGCCGCTGGTGAGCCAGCAGGTCCCATAGCCAAGCTCTACAGCTTTCAGGCTGAAATTTTCCAAGGCGGCTCCTATGCTCTGCATGCTGGGGTTTCGGATATCCATCAACTGGTGCAGCAACTCGTTGCCGTTTTCCACGCGCTGGTATTCGTCATAATAGTTATGGATGAAAGGTGAGGAAAGAACCAGGGTCAGTACGTTTGCATTCAAAATGAACATGGTGAAATTTTTGCAAAGCTTTCTATGGCGCAGGGCTTTTTCAGGGTCGATCCGATCCATCTGTGCCGACAGCGCTTCGTTCTTGTCAAATATGGTCTGCCCGACTTTTTCGATCAGGTCGCGGTTCTTGATCGCCACAAAATGCCAGTTCTGGCTGTTTTTTTCCGATGGGGCCAAAGCGGCGGCCTTTATGATCTCCCGGATATCTGTCTCCGGAATATCGACGTTTTGATATTTTCGCACACTGTGTCGCTCTTGGATGGTTTTCTGAAGTTCCATAGATTTTATCCCTCAAATCTGAATCTCAATATATCTGGATATATCGGGCCGTTGTATCGAATCCGCTCCAGCCTGCCTGAAATTTTTCCTAAGGACTTTCGTGCTATCTGCTGGGACCCATCCAGAAGGTCTTAGAGTATCGGCTTCTCATAAGATCATCCATGGTCATGCCGATATGTGTCTCAATATCCACGATCAGTTCCTCAGTCTGGGCCTTCTTGGCGGTGATAATTTCGATCGCCATGGGATTGTTTTTCACTTTTTCGAAGACATATTCCATGCGTCTCTCAAGACCCACATATTTGTCCTCCAGAACAGTACGGTCTCCCAGACACACCAAATCCAGCTCTCTTATTTCCGTCACCCTTGTGGTCATCGTATAGGTCATGTGCTGTCGGATGATGCCTGCTTCCTCCTCATAGCCCATGCTTAGAAGGATATCAGCGCCAACATTCCAGTGCTCGTCATAGACTCGGGCAATATCGTGAAGCAGCCCGGAAGATCGGATCAGGCCGAGGTCCAGGGGAAGCTCCTTAGCCTTCAAGGAGCGGCCTACTGATACCGCTACTTTGCTGACCTCCATGCAGTGGCGGATCACGTGCTCGGGCGTGTGGTGCTCATGCAGCAATGCAAGGCATTGTTCTTTTGTCAGACGTTTCTTTTTCATGAATCCATTATACAGGATAAATTCCGCAATGGGGCATTAAAATCTCCACAATTAGTGTATAATATTATGTGGGTCGTGCCGGCATGCCATTGCTGTGCCCGGCTGCCTGAAGGAGAATGATTATGAAAGAAAAGATGGCTCTTGTGCTGGGCGGCGGCGGTTCGAGGGGCGCTTATGAAATAGGCGTCTGGAAGGCCTGCCAGGAGCAGGATCACCAATTCGATATCGTGACCGGGACATCTGTGGGTGCGATCAATGCAGCTATGGTGGCCCAGGATCTTTTTGAGTTGGCACGAAAACTTTGGCGGGAATTGGAAACGGATATGATCTTCGATATCGATACCGAGGGGCTTCCGAATCTCAAATTTGCCCAGGAGATCGAAATCGCAGGCATGAATGCTGAAGAGGGCCTGGCATATCTGAGAGAAATGTGGAAGCATAAGGGCGCCCCGGCCAGTGGGCTGAACCGGCTGCTCCACTGCTATATTGATGAGGACAAGGTCCGAAGATCCCCTCTGGATTACGGGCTGGTAGTCACAGAGGTACCTCCGCTGAAGGATAAACAGGTGATCAAGGGGCATCGGCTATTCAAGGAAGATATTCCGCAGGGACGCCTGCATGATTATATCATGGCCAGCGCAGCCTGCTTCCCGGCAGCACAGGCCTACGAAATCGATGATAAAACCTTCATCGACGGCGGATACGTGGATACGGTGCCAGTGGGAATGGCTGTGGACCGGGGCGCTGACCGTGTGATCGCAGTGGATCTCAATACGGGTAATCCGCTTCAAAGGGTCAGGAGCAAGAATTTTAAAAACCTGACTTGGATCTCCAGCCGCTGGAATCTTGGAAGCATGCTGATTTTCAACAAGGACAATGCAGAGAGGATCATGGAACTGGGGCATCTTGATGCCCTCAAGGCCTTCGGGGTCTGCACCGGCAGATACTACACCTTCAAAACAGGTCAGTATACGGTTGAAGAAGTGAAGGATGCGGATGCTGCGGCGAAGGTTTTTGAATTGGATCCTCTGAAAATTTATGCAAGAGAAGACTTGAATATGGCGCTGGCTGAACAGGTGGCCGGAATGCGCGGCAAGAAGGAACTGGAGCTTTTAAATGCCAGGACCCGGACACTGGCCATGGCGGATAAAGTCAGGAGCCTGCCTCAGAATGCCGTAGACCTAATCGTGAAACCGGTAAGCAGAGTTTTGGGTGAGGAAGCCCGGGCGGCAAGATATCTTCTGGAAGAAAAAATCGTGTGAGCAGACGGTACTCGAAAGAGACCGGCATGAAAGGGAAAGCTATGGATGAAAGAGTGAAAAAAATAATCGACAATAGCTCCAATATAGTTTTTTTTGGCGGAGCCGGTGTTTCCACCGAAAGCAACATTCCGGATTTCCGCTCGGAAACCGGACTTTACAATGCACAGAAACAATACGGACACAGTCCGGAGACTATGATTTCACGAAGCTTCTTCTTTTCCAATACTGAAATCTTCTATGATTATTATAAGAAGAATATGATATACCCGGATGCGAAGCCTAATAAAGCGCATCATGCTCTGGCTCGCCTTGAAGAAGAAGGGAAATTGAAGGCGGTTGTCACCCAGAACATCGACGGACTGCATCAGGCGGCAGGAAGCCGGAAAGTTTTTGAACTGCATGGTTCGGTCATGCGCAACAAATGCATGGAATGCGGAACATTCTATGATTTGAGCTATATATTGGATCCAGCCAATTGCACGGATAAGAAAGGAAATCAAACATCCATACCCTACTGCAGGAAATGCGGCGGGATCGTTAAGCCTGATGTGGTGCTCTATGAGGAGCCGTTGGATGAGGAATGCATCAACGGTGCTGTGGATGCAATCAGAAAGGCGGATACGCTGATCGTTGGCGGCACGTCTCTTGTGGTTTATCCCGCAGCAGGGCTGATCAACTATTTCAGAGGCAAGAACATCATATTGATCAACAAATCCTCCACGCAGTATGATTCAAGGGCGACCCTGGTCATTCAGGACGCTATCGGCGAAGTGCTTGGAGATTAGAGATGAAAGGGCGGTGGAATCGGGGGATCCGCTGCAAGTACCTGGCAAATGCGCACCAATATATTTTAAATAAAGCACTTGTATGGTATAATATAATTTATGATGCAAATAGGTATTACTTGATCAAGGGCCTCAGAAGGATATCGAAAGCGCCAAAAAATAAAGACCTAAGACTTAGGCTCAAAAAATAGAAATTAAAGATTTATGATAAATGTTTCAAAGATTCAAAAGGATTAAAGGATTAGTGGAGGAAGAATGAACTTATTGATCTCGAATGATGATGGTATAAATGCACCTGGGATACAAGTGATGGTCAAATCACTTTGCCCCGAAGCCAATATTTATGTATGCGCGCCGGACAGCCAGCGCTCGGCGTCGGGCCACGGCATCACGGTAGCTCAGCTGCTGGATATCAACGAGGTGCCTTTTGAAGGCGCCAAACTTGCTCTTTCGATTTCCGGCACACCTGCAGATAGTGTGAAATTGGGCATCGCGTTCTTAAATAAGCATGGAATCGATATAGACATGGTGTTTTCGGGCATCAATCACGGAGGGAATCTGGGAACAGACACCCTGTATTCCGGCACGGTTTCTGCGGCCATCGAAGGATGTATCTGTGGAAAGCCAAGCGTCGCTGTTTCCGTCAACAGCCATATGGTCAAAGACTTTTCCATAGCTGGGGAGATGGCCTTCAAAGCGCTTAAAAAGTGCTATGGAAAATTGGACAACCGAACAGTGATCAATATCAATGTGCCGGACCTTCCAAGGAATCTGATCAAGGGTGTTAAATACACCAGGCTTGGACTCAGGGAATATGACAACTGGTTCATCCCTCAGCAGTGCGAAGACGGCAAGATCCGATACCGCTACGGCGGAGACCCTGTTGTTTATGAAGGGTTGCCGGGAAATATCGATGTCATGGCTATGCAAGAGGGTTACATTACCATAACTCCTCTGCACTATGATCTGACGAACCACGGGTTGATCGAAGAAGTGCAAAGCTGGAGAATTGAAGAATAATGACAGGGGGAATGGAATATGAAGAATGCAAAAGCGAATAGGGACAATGCAGTCCTGATCGTAGTAGATTTTCAAGAGAGGCTGCTTCCGGCCATCAAAAACGGAGACGAGATCTGTGCAACGGCAGCGAAGCTGATCAGGGGCGCCCGGATACTTGATGTGCCGGTCCTGGCCACGGAGCAGTATCCGAAGGGACTCGGACCGACGGTCCCTTCAATCGCGGAAGTCCTCGGAGACACCCAGCCGATTACAAAAACAAGCTTCAGCGTCATGGGCGAACCGTTTTTTGCCGAGGTATTTAACGAACTGGGCAGAAGCGACGTCATCCTGTGCGGTATTGAAGCTCATGTTTGTGTGGAACAGACGGCCCTTGACCTGATCAGCGAGGGCTATAACGTGTTCATCATCGAAGATGCCATCGGCTCAAGAAGCAACAATGACAAGAAATACGCCGGCCGCAGGATGGTGGAAGCCGGCTGCATCGGCACCACTTATGAGGCTATCCTGTTTGAGATGCTTGGCGGCGCTGAAGCCCACGGCTTCAAAGAAATATCGAAGCTGGTGAAGTAGATATGTACATGTTTGACAACCGGATCACCATGGAAAACAGACCGATATTGGAAGAATACTTGAACGGCTTCGATTACAGGACATCAGGGCTTTCGTTCACATCGCTTTATATGTGGAGGGATATCAACCACTTCAGCTGGCAGATCATCGGGGACTACTTATGTATTTCCGGCATAAGCCATCTCGAACTGGAGGACGGGATAATCCTCCCGTTTTTGTTTCCGCCCCTTACCCGGACGGGCGTTTATGAACCGCAAAAGCTCCACGAAACACTTCATACAGCCAAGGCTCTCTTTGAGTCCAAGGGGCAACCCTTCAGCATACGACTTATTCCGATGCATATGCTGGATCTGGTGAGGCATTCCTGCCCCGGAGAAATGCGCTATATCGATGACCGGCCAAATTATGAATACCTTTACCTGCTGCAGGACCTGATCAACCTTACAGGCAGAGATTACCACAGCAAGAAAAACCATCTCAATTATTTCAAGAAGAATTATGAATATGAATATGTGCCTCTGACCTCCGGCATGACGGAGGAGGCCATGATGTTCATCAAGGAATTCAACGACAGAAAAGAGGTGCCTGACAACGAAAGAACTCTTCTGGAAATGGAGGCAAGGGCGATGGAAGACGTTTTCCGGAACATCGAGAATGTCGGATACTTGGCAGGTGCAATTCGAATCGAAGGCAAGATCGAGGCCATCGCTATCGGCGGGAGGCTCAACAGAAATACGATAACTGAACATGTTGAAAAAGCGAATGTTGAATACAGAGGCCTTTATCAGGCTATCAATAACGAATTCTGCAAGTCTGTGGGAGCCAATTTCAAATATATCAACAGGGAAGAGGATATGGGGATCCCGAATCTCCGGAAGGCGAAGCTGTCCTACAAACCCGTAAAGCTTATAGAAACCTATATCGTTGTGTGTAAGGAAGATTATGCTAAGCGCAAATAGCTGAAATCTTAAGGTGTGACAAATATTTTTATCATCGCAGGGAGGCAAGTCTACAAATGGAAGTGCAGAAGATCATTACGAAGAGCGAAGCAGCCTATAATGCAATCAAAAATGCCATATTCAAAATGGAGTACAAGCCCGGAGATAGGATCGTTATAAGAAAGATCGCCGAGCAGATCGGCGTCAGCGATATTCCTGTGAGAGAGGCCTTGAGCAGATTAGAGTCCGAAAATCTGGTGGATATGGAGCCCCATGTAGGCTACCGTGTCAAACAGATCAGCAATCGTGACACCTTTGAAAACCTGGAAATAACCTACGAGCTCGAAGCTCTTGCCATTCGGAAAACCGCCGAGAATATCAGCGATGAAGAAATCATGAAGGCTGAAAAACAATTGAAGGAAATGGAAGATCTGGCCTTTGCAGAGGAATATGTCGCCTATCTATCAAAGGCGAGGGAGTACAAACTCAATCTTTACCGAACTGGGAACAACAGCAAGCTGTATCATACCCTGGTCCCGCTTTTCCACGCCACCAACCCTCTCGGGATCATCTACCTTTCCGTGCCGGGCTGGTGTCAATATTCCATGGATAAGCATGAAGAGATATTCAATGCCGTCAGGAACAGGGACGGCGAAAAAGCCTATAACCTTATGAGGGAATACAAAGCGGAAGGCTTGAAACTGGTTGCGCAAAAATTCTTTGAAGGCACCGGCAGCGAATAAATCGTATACAATGAAATGGACAGAAACTTCATAATTGCAAAATAAAAGCAACTAAAGTATAATGTTGCGTGTGCTTCTTGAGTGTAGAGTAGATAGTATGGATTTAATCAGATATAATTTTTAAGGAGGATTTAATATGAGAGAGGTAGTTATCGTCGGAGCAGCAAGAACTGCAGTTGGCAATTTTGGTGGATCACTGAAGGATATCCCAGCTTCCACATTGGGCGCCGTTGCAGTAAAAGAGGCTCTGAACAGAGCAGGGATCAAAGCAGAGCAGGTTGATGAGGTCATCATGGGAAGCGTCCTTCAGGGGGGACTTGGACAGAATATAGCAAGACAGATTTCCATAGAAGCTGGGATCCCGATCGAGGTTCCTGCAATGACTTTGAACAAGGTTTGCGGTTCCGGTCTCAGATCGGTTTCGCTGGCAGCCCAGATCATCAAAGCGGGCGATGCTGATATCATCGTTGCGGGTGGAGCTGAGAACATGTCCATGGCGCCATACGTAGCTCCGACAGCTCGCTGGGGCGCAAGAATGGGCGACACCAAGCTTGTTGACATGATGGTCTATGATGGTCTTACCGACGCTTTCAGCAAGGTCCACATGGGGATCACAGCTGAGAATATCGCTGAGAAATGGGGATTGAGCCGCGAAGAGCAGGATGCGTTTGCAGCAGCATCCCAGAACAAAGCGGAAGTCGCTGTCAAATCCGGCAGATTCAAGGATGAGATCGTGCCTGTAATGATCCCTCAGAAAAAGGGTGACCCGATCGTATTTGACACTGATGAATTCCCTAAGTTCGGAACAACTCTGGATACTTGTGGGAAACTGAAAGCTGCTTTCAAGAAAGATGGCACAGTAACAGCAGCCAACGCTTCCGGTATCAATGACTCCGGTGCTGCTGTAATCGTCATGTCAAAGGAAAAGGCTGATGAGCTGGGGATCAAACCTCTTTGCACTATCAAGAGCTATGCTTCCGCCGGCGTCGATCCTCAGATTATGGGAATCGGACCTGTCCCTTCCTCGCAGAAAGCGATGGCAAAAGCCGGTATCGAAGTTAAGGACCTTGACCTGATCGAGGCAAATGAAGCTTTTGCAGCACAGTCATTGGCGGTTGGTAAAGAGCTCGGGTTCGACCCTGAAAAACTCAATGTAAATGGTGGAGCCATCGCCATCGGACATCCGATCGGCGCATCCGGATGCAGGATCCTGATCACTCTGATCCATGAGATGATCAAGAGAGATTCCAAACTCGGCCTTGCCACCCTTTGCATCGGCGGCGGCCAGGGAACAGCTCTGATCGTAGAAAGATAGTTTGAAGATATGGAATAAACTGAAACAGCGTACGATACATGTACGTTGTTTTTTTGCGAAGTTTTCCCTGCGCCACCCTCTTACCCTTGAAAATCTAAGTCTATTTGTATATACTTAAAAAATATGAACCTATGAAGGAGCGGATAAGATAAATGGATTATTACAAAGAATCACTGAAAATGCATGAAGAGAATAAAGGCAAGTGGGCTATGGTCAGCAAGGTGCCCCTTGAAACCAGGGATGACCTGAGCATCGCCTATACGCCCGGAGTCGCCCAGCCGTGTCTGGAGATAAAGAACGATCCGGAAAATGTCTATAAGTACACGTCAAAACAGAATACCGTGGCGGTAGTCAGCGATGGATCCGCTGTGTTGGGACTCGGGAATATCGGCGGGAAAGCTGCCATACCGGTCATGGAAGGCAAGGCAATCCTGTTCAAGGGCTTCGCCGATATAGATGCGGTGCCGATTTGTCTCGATACGCAGGATGAGGAAGAGATCCTGATGATCATAAAAAATATTGCGCCGTTTTTCGGCGGCATAAATTTAGAAGATATCGCAGCGCCACGATGCTTCGACATCGAGTCAAGGCTTCAGGAAATGCTGGATATTCCGGTATTCCACGATGATCAGCATGGAACGGCGGTGGTTTGTTCGGCAGCGCTTATCAATGCCCTGAAAATCGCAGGCAAAGCTCCGGGCGAGGTCAAGGTGGCCATCAACGGAGCCGGAGCCGCAGGAGTGGCAATTACAAAAATGCTTCTAGCGATC
>CALBZG010000184.1 GCA_937889655.1 uncultured Clostridia bacterium | reverse complement strand
AAGGGGCTGCTGTCATTAAGATGGATGAGGAAAGCCGCATCACGGATCTCAGCATCAATGAGGATGACCTGAAGGATCAGGATGCTGATTGGTGTCTGGATATGTTGATTTTGAAGAAGTCGCTGATGGAAACTCTCACCGCAGACGCCATATCAACGGGAGGCGTGGACATTTATCAGGACATCATCAACAGACTGTCCCACACTCTTAATATTTATGGATACGAATTCACAGGGCAGTTCTTCGAAGTCAGCAATATTATGGGCTACATGGCTGCGAATATGAATTTCCTGAAAAAGGAATACAGAGAGAAAGCCTTTGACAAACCGATTTACACCAAAGTAAAGGATAGTGTGCCAACAACATACCTTAACGGTTGCCAAGTGAAAAATTCTTTGATCGCGGACGGGTGCTACATAGCTGGGTATGTTGAAAACTCGGTGATATCCAGAGGCGTGAAAATCGAAAGCGGTGCATCGGTCAAAAATTGTATCATCATGCAGGATACGGATATTTTAGAGGGCGCACATATAGAATATGTTATAGTAGATAAAGAGGTCATTGTTCGGGAAGGCACAGAATTGACCGGCCATAAGAGGTATCCGGTGGTGCTTGAAAAACGAAGTATTGTATAGAGTGGAAGAATGAAGATACTATTTTTGAGTTCTGAGGCGGCGCCTTTTGCAAAGAGCGGCGGTTTAGGTGATGTTATAGCCGCTTTGCCGAAGGCACTGAAAAACAGGCAGATAGAAGCCCGGATCGTCCTGCCGTTGTATAAAACCATTAAGAAGCAATATGGCCCATGCCTGAAGGAAGTGGCTGATTTTCAAGTCCAGCTTTCGTGGCGCCGAAGATCCTGCAGGGTTTTCAGCTTGGACTATGCTGGGATCGAATATTTCTTCATCGAGGGAGATGACTATTTCGACCGGGACGGCTTTTATGGTTTTGGAGATGATGCGGAGAGGTTTGCGTTTTTTTCTAAAGCCTCACTTGATTTGCTGGCAAATATTGATTATTGCCCGGATATTCTGCATCTTTCGGACTGGCAGACGGCTTTGGCGGCAGTTTATCTGAAAACTGAATATGAAGGCCGCCTTGGCTATGGAGATTTAAAAACCATTTTCACGATTCATAATATCGAGTATCAGGGCAGGTTTGATTGCGGTATATTGGAGGATGTTCTAGGACTCGGGGAGGATGAAGGATATCTTCTAAAACATGACAGCTTCATCAACTATATGAAGGGCGGGATCATGGCTTGTGATAGGCTCACTACCGTCAGCCCGACCTATGCAAAGCAAATCACCACACCTGAATTCGGCTCAGGTCTTGATGAGGTCATAAAGGCTGAATCATTCAAACTCAGCGGTATTTTAAACGGTATCGATACGGAATTGTATGATCCGGCAACAGACCCCGTACTAGCTGAAAATTATTCTGCGTCTCAACTGACAGGTAAATCGGGATGCAAGAAAAGTCTGCAGAAAGAGATGGGCCTGGACGACGAAGCCGGCAAACCGATCGTGGCTATGGTTACGAGACTAGCCTATCACAAAGGGATAGATCTGGTGGCCGACAAATTTGATGAGATCATGTCCCTCGGAGTGCAGTTTGTTCTTCTGGGGGCAGGAGAGTGTAAATATGAGGAGTTTTTCAAGGATAAAATTGTTGAGCATCCAGGCAAAATGGCTGTTTATACCGGTTTTGATGCTGGATTAGCCAACAGGATTTATGCCGGAGCCGACCTGTTCCTTATGCCGTCACTGACTGAACCTTGCGGTCTTTCGCAGATGATCGCAGCGAGATACGGAACGGTTCCTGTTGTGAAAAAAACAGGGGGGCTTGCGGATAGTATCCGGCAGTTCGATCTGCAGAACCTGGAAGGAAACGGCTTTGTATACAGTGGTGATGATCCGGAAGATATGTTCGACGCATTGAGTACTGCAGTGAAGTTCTTCAAAGATAAGGACTTTTTCAGAAATATTATCATCAACGCCATGCAAAGCGATTTTTCCTGGGACAGAGGTGCTGAGAGTTATTCAGCCGTCTATGCGGATGCTGCCAAGCAGGAAGATTCGCAGCGAACGGTTCATGGGACTCCGGATTGGCTTCGTGATGGCATCATGTATCAAATATTCCCTGACAGATTCAACAGGAGCAAAAAATACAAGGCTCCGCCTTTGAACAAAGCCCATGTCTTGAGAGAGGACTGGGGAGGAGAGCCCCACAAAGGACCTTTTCCTGATGGAAGATGGAATGAGGATTTTTTCGGGGGAAATCTGAAGGGCATTATAGAAAAACTAGACTATCTTAAGGGTTTGGGAGTCACGGTCATCTACCTTAATCCGATATTTGAAGCCTTTTCAAATCATAGGTATGATACTGGGAACTATATGGAAATCGATCCGCTGCTGGGGACCTATGAGGATTTTAAAGATCTTTGCGAACAAGCGGCCATGAACGGAATTCGGATCGTTCTGGATGGTGTGTTCAACCATACCGGCAGCGACAGCCTCTATTTTAATAAATATGGAAGATACGACAGCATTGGAGCCTATCAAAGCAAAAAGTCACCGTATTACTCATGGTATACATTCCGGAAACATCCCGATCAATACGAATGCTGGTGGGGTATAGAGGATCTGCCTTCAGTTAATGAAAACAACCTTGACTATGTAAACTATATTGCCGGAGCTGAGAATTCTGTGATCAGGCATTGGATGAAAGCAGGAGCCTCAGGATTCAGGCTGGATGTGGTGGACGAACTGCCTGACGATTTCCTTGACAGGCTCTGCAGCGTCATAAAGGAGGAAAAGAAGAATGCCTGCATCATAGGCGAGGTTTGGGAAGATGCTTCGAACAAAGTGTCTTATGGGGTCAGGCGCAGATATTTTAAGGGCAAGCAGCTTGACAGCGTTATGAATTACCCTCTAAAGGATGCATTGGTATCATATTTGAACATCCACCATGACGGCGGTAAAATGCACCGAAGGGTGAAAAAGCTTTGGGAGAATTATCCCAGGGCTGCCTTCAATTCATTAATGAATCTATTAAGCACCCATGACACGCCAAGAATATTGACCGCTCTATCAGAAGGCAGCATTGACAGGGAGGAAACAACCGCAAAGCTTCGGATCGCTCTGGTGGTTTGGGCGCTTATGCCAGGGATACCATGCATATATTACGGGGACGAATTGGGGTTTGAAGGCGGTAAAGAACCCTTCAACAGAAGATGCTTCTCCACGGAACTGGAAAACAAGGAAATAAGCAGCAATTATAAAGAAGTTTTAGCCGTCCGCCGGGGAATACCCGACATCGGCGAACTGGAATATGCACCATACTTCGGTGAACAAGGCGTATTTGCATTTTCCCGGCATGATTGCAGCCGGAGGCTCATTGTCGTGATCAACGCCGGAGAAGACTATATACTTGATTTAAAATTGGATGCAAGCCAGAAAGTTGAAGACCATCTTATCATAAGAGCGGATGTCTTGGATAAAGGTAAATTTCTTCTGAAAAAATGGGGAGGACTGGTTCTAACGATTACATCTGGCTTGCCGGAAAAGGTTGATTAAGAAAATAATATATCCTGTGAGGAGAAAATGCGATGAGGAACTACAAAGAAGAATTGGAGAAGAGATTGGGTTTCATTACGGAACTGTTGACTGAAAGCGGCGCTTCAGGAATCGTATTCGGAAATAGTGGTGGGAAGGACAGCGCTCTAGTGGGGATACTCTGTAAAAAAGCATGCGAAAACACCGTTGGGATCATGATGCCATGCGAATCAAAAAGAAACTTCGGTGAAGACATGGCGGACGGCATGGAGGTGGCTGATAAGTTCGGCATCGAAAACAGAACGGTAGATCTGACAGATGCAAAGCATGCGGTCATAGCCGCGGCAAAAAATGTGGCGCCACTTACAGCTACAGCCATTTCAAATATAGCACCCAGATTGAGGATGACAACTTTATACCTGATCGGCCAGTCCGAAAACAGGCTCGTAGCAGGAACGGGCAATGCCAGCGAGAGATATATGGGATATTTTACAAAATGGGGCGACGGAGCTTATGACTTTAACCCGATAGCCGACCTGAGCGTTTCGGAAATATATGAATTTCTTAAATGCCTTGACGCTCCGAAAAATATTATTTCCAAGGCGCCTTCCGCAGGACTTTTCGAAGGGCAGACCGATGAGGGCGAGATGGGTGTCACCTACGCGGCAATAGACAAGTATATGGCTACAGGCCAGGCAACGCCTGAAGATGCATTGGTCATTGAGCGTTTTCATAAAAGAACGGAACACAAAAGAAGAACACCAAGGAATTACGGGCTTTAAATTTCTGGTAAAAATCGGTTTATTTTTGGTATAAATTGGCGTTATAAAAAAATTTAAAATTTTCTGAAATTAATATTGACAAACAAGATGCCCTATAGTAATATTACCTTACTCAAAGAAACAAATCCCTTGAAAAAGGAGATGGAGTAAATGAGACGCTCCAGATGACCGGCAGCCAAGTTGAAAATCACCTACTGAAACAAAATGATTTAAATATTGGGCAGGCTAAACTGTTGCAGAAGCAAGTGCAGAAGCAAAGTCAAAGCTGAATCCGAACTTAGAAAATTGAGATAAGTAGGGATTATAAACAGAAGCAAATTTAATAGAAGGCATAAGATAAAAACTTGTGCAGTTGATATTAAAGCCGAATAACCGAAGTGATGAAAATGCAGTCAATCTGACTACAGGATCAAACTAACGGAAGGGAGCAGTAATAGAAAGGAGGAGGTACTGGAGTATGGTACAACCTCAAAAAGGGTAAACCAGTTCTTAAGGAATTGATGTTTACCCTTTTATTTTTCGTTATATCTGCATTAGCAAGCATAAATGGATCGATAGGTAAAGCAAAATGCCCAAAGGAGACAAATCGTGACAGACAAGGAAACAGATTTCTTGAATGAAGAGGATGAAATAGATTCCGACAGTAAAACAAGCATTGTATTTAAAATCACAGCGGTTATCATCCTCCTTGCATTTCTGGCCTTTTCGGTTCCGAATTTTGCGTATCTCCTTTCTGACAGGCTTAATTTTCTAGACCAAAGTAAAGAATTGAATCAGGATGAAATCGTATTGAACAACCGTCCGGCGGTGGTAGCGATAGAGGTTTCATCAAAGGAGGGCAAACGGAGTGGTACGGGGTTTAATATCGATCCTTCCGGACTGATTATAACCAACCAGCATGTCGTGGAAGACGCCGACGGGATAACAGTGGAATTTTCGAACGGCAGAAAATTCATTGCTAAAGAATACCGCGAAATAGATGGAGTGGACATAGCCCTGATTAAAATCAACGGGGAAGGGCTGCCTGCGGCGATATTGAATAAGACAGATCCGGTCAAAACAGGAGAAACGGTGACTATTATCGGAAATCCTTTAAATTATGAGCGAGTGTCACAGCGCGGCAAAATCGGCAAAGCCAGTTCGATATCAAACACGAAATATGAGATGTTTGAAATAGATGTGCCTATCAATCCCGGGAACAGCGGCAGCCCGGTGATCAACAGCCGGTCAGAGGTGGTGGGCATCGTCTATGCAGGTGTGAACATGCAGGAGGAAAGCTCAGCTGATAGATTTGCATTAGCCGTGTCCATCAGGAACCTGCCATTATAATGAGAGATATTATTGAAGCGATAAGCAATAGTTAATGAATGATAATTTGGTGTAAATGTGGCTAAGAAAAATGACAGCTTGTTTAAAAGAATGATCAAGGGTCTTATTGTTGGTGCATCGATGCTGATACCCGGGGCCAGCGGAGGGACGATGGCTATCATTCTTGGCATCTATGACGATTTGATCCATGCCGTCAGCACGTTGAGAAAAAATGTAAAAAGCAATGTTCTATTGCTGGGGCCATTTACGGTCGCCGTTGTTGCCGGCATCGTATTGTTTTCAGGCCCGATGCTCAGTGCGGTGACGATGTGGAATAAGCCGATGATGTTCCTGTTCATGGGCGCGATTATAGGCAGCATTCCTCCGCTATATAAAAAAGTCGCCGTATCAAAGATTAAGCCGGTCAATATGGTGGTGGCATCCTTTGGCATGGTCATTGGAATAACGACCATGTTTCTGCCGGAAGGCATCTTGAAAGTCGGAGTCGGCTTCAACCTGATCAATTTTCTTATAATCGCTTTTGCCGGGATCATCATCGCAGTGGCTCTGGTGCTGCCCGGCATTAGTGCTTCCTATATCCTTCTGATGATGGGCATTTATGACATGACTCTGAATGCGCTTCGTGAAATCGATCTTCTCTTTCTGACCCCTCTAGCCGTCGGCATCCTGTCCGGAACCTTCCTGACCGCAGGCATTCTGGAAAAAGCGATGAAAAAACATCCGCAGTTCACATATATGCTGATTATTGGATTCATGCTGGGATCTCTCTTTGAAGTGTTTCCAGGTTTGCCGGGGAGCGATGAAATCGTATTTTGCGTTTTAACCTTCGCAGCGGGCATTTCTGCTATCCTTTGGATCGGCGGCTATAACAATGCCGATAAATAATATTTAAACTTCTGCAAACAGGGTAAAATATATTCAGTATATTGACAGGAACGGATGAACTATTCTAATAAGGGAGATGTGCGATATGAAAAAATGGTTTTTCACTTCCGAATCGGTTCTCGAAGGGCATCCCGATAAAATCTGCGACCAGGTAGCTGATGGGATACTGGATGCCATATTGGAACAGGACCCCTTGAGTCGAGTAGCCTGTGACGTGTCGGCCAGCACAGGTCTGATTATGATATACGGCCAGATAACTACCAACAGTTTCATCGACATACCGCAAATTGCCAGGGATATTATCCTAGAGATCGGTTATGACGACACAGACTATGGCATAGACGGCAGGTGCTGCTCGGTTTTGACAGGAATCGACAGACAATCGCTGGATATAGCCGCCGGTGTGAATGCATCATTGGAATATAAAGGCGGCTCCGGTGACGAATTGGATCTTTTAGGTGCCGGAGACCAGGGGATCATGTTCGGGTATGCTTGCAATGAAACACCTGAATTGATGCCTATGCCGATCACCTTGGCCCACCGTCTGGCAAAAAGGGTGGCAGAGGCAAGAAAGAGCGGAGAAATCCCATACCTACGCCCGGATGGAAAAACCCAGGTAACCGTTGAATACCTGGATGATCGGGTCAAACGTGTAGAAGCAGTGGTCATCGCATGCCAGCATGATGAATCCGCAACCCACGAGCAGATAAGGAAGGATATGATCGAAAAGGTGATCAGAAAAGCCATTCCATCTGAGCTGCTTGATGACGAAACCCATTATTTTGTGAACGCTACAGGTAGATTTGTGGTGGGCGGACCGGAGGGCGATTCGGGTTGGGTAGGCAAAAAAATAATCGTTGATACATATGGAGGCTACAGTCGTCACGGCGGAGGCTCTTTTTCAGGGAAAGATCCTACCAAGGTAGACAGGTCTGCCACATATGCAGCCAGATATATTGCGAAAAACATTGTAGCCGCCGGACTGGCGGACAAATGCGAGGTACAGATCGCTTATGTGATCGGAGTGTCTCATCCGGTTTCGGTGATGGTGGATACATTTGGAACGGCTAAAATTCCTGAAGCTAAGATAGAAGAACTGATCAGGATGCATTTTGATTTAAGGCCGTCCGCCATTATCAGAGATCTTGATTTAAGGCGTCCTATATATAGGCAGACTGCTTGCTATGGTCATTTCGGAAGACCGGACCTGGACCTTCCATGGGAAAGGACAGACAAAGCCGATATTCTGAAGAAGGAGTTATAAAAAAGGAGGAATTGTTGTGCATGAAGCTATATTGTATGAGAAACTGGATACCGGGGATGTAAAGTGCGCTGTCTGCAACCATCGATGCAAGATCAAAGCCGGAAAGCGCGGGATATGCGGTGTTAGAGAGAATCGCGGCGGCATTCTATATACCTTGAACTATGGAAAAACAATAGCTGCTGCAAATGATCCAGTCGAAAAAAAACCCCTATATCATTTTCTGCCGGGTACTATGATTTATTCCTTTGCAGCTGCCGGCTGCAATCTGCGTTGCATGTGGTGCCAGAACTGGGAAATATCTCAGAGCCCGAAACCGGATAAAGAAATCATTGGTGAAACGGTATCCCCTGAAGAACATGTGCAGAGGGCACTGGATCTCGGAAGCCCTTCTATCGCTTATACCTATTCTGAACCAACGATTTTTCTTGAATATGCATTGGATACGATGAAACTAGCCCGGGAAAAAGGATTGAAGAACGTATGGGTCACCAATGGATTTATGACGAGGGAGACTCTGGATCTTATCATCCCGTACCTGGATGCTGCAAATGTTGATCTAAAGGGACCTGAAGGAGGAGTTTATGAAAAATATTGCGGTGGCAAGGCGGAACCGATCATGGAAAATATACAATATTTATTTAAAGCGGGAGTTCACCAGGAAATCACCACACTCATCGTACCCGGCGTAAAT
The DNA here is from genome assembly GCA_937889655.1 of uncultured Clostridia bacterium. Taxonomy (GTDB): domain Bacteria; phylum Bacillota; class Clostridia; order Peptostreptococcales; family Anaerovoracaceae; genus CALBZG01. The sequence continues at coordinate 8,525 of CALBZG010000184.1, read as the reverse complement.
GACCAATACAAACAGTTGCAGGCCATCGCCGAATTTTTAGTAGATAAAGTTAGCCCCGACATACCGTGGCACATAACAAGGTTTTTCCCGGCCTGGAAAATGGAGGACACTCCCGTAACACCGCTGGAGACTTTACAAATGGCCAAAAAAATCGGCGAGGATGCCGGGTTGAAGATAATCCATATTGGAAACGTCTAAGCGGACAGAAAAGGATGCAGATCAATGGAAATTACAGAAAATGCAAGGGCGGTATTGGAACACAGATATTTAAAAAAGGATTTGCAGGGACGGACCGTGGAAACCGCCGAAGAACTTTTTAGAAGAGTCGCCGTGGCCATCGCTTCTGTAGATGAAAGATATGATCCTGAAGCGGATGTTTCTAAAACTGCTGATCGATTTTACCAAATGATGACAGAACTGGATTTTTTACCGAATTCGCCAACGCTTATGAATGCAGGCTGTCCGTTAGGACAGCTTTCTGCATGCTTTGTGTTGCCGGTCGAGGACTCCATGGAGGGGATTTTTGATGCCATAAAGAATGCCGCTCTGATCCATAAAAGCGGCGGGGGCACAGGATTTTCCTTTTCACGCTTGAGGCGCGCCGGGGCTGCCGTCAATTCCACGGGAGGAGTAGCCAGCGGGCCGATTTCCTTCATGAAGGTATTCAATGCGGCAACAGAAGCCGTTAAGCAAGGTGGGACCCGACGAGGAGCGAATATGGGGATCCTAAGGGTGGATCACCCGGATATCATGGCTTTCATTACATGCAAGAATGATCAGAATGAACTGAACAACTTCAATATTTCAGTAGGCATTACAGAAGAATTTATGAGAGCGGTAGAAAATGACGGGCAATATGATTTGATCGATCCGGGTAGCCGTGAATTCGTTGACCAAATGGATGCACGAGAAGTTTTTGATACCATTGTTCACTCAGCATGGAATACCGGCGAACCTGGGATCATTTTTTTAGACCGATTGAATCGTGACAATCCAGTCCCTTTCCAAGGAGAGATCGAAGCAACGAATCCCTGCGGGGAGCAACCCTTGCTGCCCTATGAATCCTGTAACCTTGGATCTATCAATTTGGCCAACCATGTGAAGATGGAAAATGGCAGGTTTGTTCCGGACTTTGAAAAACTGGATAGCACTATCCGGGATGCGATCCATTTTCTGGACAATGTGATCGATGCGAACCAATATCCATTGGAAGAAATCGAAAAGACCACAAAATTGACTCGCAAGATCGGTCTGGGTGTCATGGGCTTTGCAGACATGCTGCTTCAGATAGGGATCCCATACGACAGTGAGGAAGGCGTGGCCATGGGAAGTCAAATCATGGAAAGGATCAATACAGTCGGCCATGAAACCAGCGAGAAGCTGGCGGTACAGCGTGGCCCTTTCCCGCTATTTGAAGAAAGCATCTATAAAAATAAAAAGCCGGTACGAAATGCGACAGTAACCACTATTGCGCCCACCGGAACTCTATCCATCATTGCCGGTGTATCATCAGGAATAGAACCGGTCTTCGCCTATGCGTACACAAGAAACGTTTTAGATGGCACACGTCTTACTGAAATAAACCGGATCATGAAGGACCGGTTTATAGAAGAAAACTTGTATGCCTCTTCGATAATAGAAGAGATCGTCGATAAGGGGTCCCTTTCTTCAGTGGCTGGAGTTCCGGAGGATATGAAGAGAGTATTCGTCTGTGCCCAGGATGTATCCCCGATATGGCACGTGAAAATGCAGGCGGTTTTTCAGAAATATACAGACAATGCGGTTTCAAAAACCGTTAATTTCCCAAACAATGCCACCCTGGAAGATGTAGCAGGTGTGTATCGGCTTGCATATACTTTGGGCTGCAAAGGCATCACAATTTATCGCGATGGGTCCCGCAGTGGCCAGGTTCTGAATATTGGAAAAGTTGAAGAGGGAAAGAAAAGGGAAACCGCCGAAATCATTCCGCGGTCCCGACCTCCCGTTACCATGGGCTTTACTGAAAAGGTCCGGATCGGATGTGGGAACCTATATATTACCGTCAACTATGATGAGCATGGCATTTGCGAAGTTTTTACCAATACAGGGCGTACGGGAGGCTGTCCGTCTCAGTCCGAAGCAACAGCGAGGCTGGTATCCATCGCCCTTCGAAGCGGCATCAAAAGCCAGGTTTTAATTGAGCAGCTCAAAGGCATACGCTGTCCTTCCACCATACGTCAGGAAGGTATGAGTGTTACATCTTGCCCGGATGCCATTGCCAAGGCCATCGAAAAGGTGATCAAGGCGTCGGAAGCCGGAATGATGATAACAGAAGGCATCCATTCTTCGGGAATTGCACACGAAATCTCACCGGCAGACGCGAAGCATGCGAGATTCTGTCCTGATTGCGGTGCAAAGCTGGAGCACGAAGGAGGGTGTGTAGTCTGCAGAAATTGCGGTTATTCCAAGTGCGGATAGGGAGCTGACGTAAAGACGATAAATGCCGGTTCACCCAAAGAGAATGAAATACCCCATTACGACGAGGCCCAATAGGATGCGATAGAAACCGAATACTTTGAAGTCGTTATTTCTGATATAGCCCATCAAGAACTTGATGGATAGAACAGAAACAATAAAAGCCACTGCCATGCCGGTCAGCAGGATGGCTGCTTCAGTATTTGTAAAATCCAGACCAAATTTATACAGCTTGAGGGCGCTGGCACCGAACATGACCGGGATCGAAAGAAAGAAGGAGTATTCCGCCGCGATAGAACGGGAAGATCCAAGTATGATAGCCCCTAGGATCGTAGCTCCGGATCGGGAAGTCCCTGGTATTAAGGACAACACCTGGAACATTCCAATCAAAAAGGCAGTTCGGTAGGACAAATTTTCAAAAGATTTGACCGTAGGCTCGCAAGTTTTGTTGCGGTTTTCGATAATGATGAAAAGTATGCCGTAAATGATCAGCATAATTGCTACGGTCTGATAATTATAGAAGGTTTCATTGAGCCAATCGTCGAATAGAACGCCCAAAACTGCGGCGGGAAGAACGCCCACAAATACCTTGTACCATATCGACATCGTGTCCATTTTTTCCCGTTTTGTTTTTTTGGGAGAAAATGGATTTAATTTATGGAAATAAAGGATCACAACGGCCATAATGGCTCCTAGCTGGATCACTACAAAAAACATTTCTTTAAATGCATCCGAAGCATTTAATTGGATAAACTCCTCAACAAGGATCATATGTCCTGTGCTGCTGATAGGCAGCCATTCCGTGATACCTTCCACGATCCCCAGAAAAACAGCTTTTAGAAGTTCGATAAAAATCATGATACACTGCTCCTTAACGTCATGCTCTAAAATTCAAAACCATATTATAACATAATGTATGGAACAAATATACGAATATATGACAAATATATCAAATAGATAAGAAAATGGGTTTCCAATTTTCAAGAATGTGCTAATATTAAATAGATAAATTAATTCAATTCAAATTTAATATTTAGCTACTGATGGTTTAGCTTGAGCAAAATGCCCCAGACTATGAATTCAGCAACTAGGAAAGAGGTTTATTATGAAACTGTATGAGTTACAGAAAGAATGCTCACCTAAGCGCGAGTGTCCGTTATCCAAATATTGCATGAATAGAGATTATAGCCGAAACATACCGGCGTGTGCAATCGATATGGATAACATTGAAGAAACGGTAGAGGAGAGAGCAAAGCGATGGGTGGACTATCATACCCATCACTAGGCATGACCCAATTGCTCAATGTTAAGGTCCGTTTACTTGGGACTTGGCCCGGATCAAAACTGGTTCAGGCCTTTTTTTCTGCAGTTGCACGAATGCTGCAAAACGCATTTCTTAGGCTTATACTGTAATATATGATCTTTATCAAAATTAACCGGAATGGGAGAGACTAAAATGATGTATTATATCGGGGCGATATTGGTGCTCGCTTTGATAACAGGAGTGGGGCTGTATTCTGGGCGGCGGGTCAAATCCGCCGGGGACTTCGCTTCCGGCGGCAGAAAGGCAGGGGTCGGCATCGTCGCCGGGACGATCATCGGGACACTGGTGGGAGGAGCTTCCACTATAGGAACCGCACAACTTGCCTACACATATGGATTTTCTGCATGGTGGTTTACTCTAGGCGGGGGATTGGGTTGCCTTGTGCTGGCAATGTTTTATGCGAAGCCTCTGTACAACAGCGAAATCAAAACGATGCCCCAGGTCTTTTCACGGGAGTATGGGCGAACATCCAGCACAGTCGCAACTTTACTCACATCCCTGGGAAGTTTTCTCAGCATTGTATCTCAAATTCTTTCCGGCATAGCACTTATAACTGCGGTAAGCAGCATCGATCCAATTGCCGCCACATTGATCATCATATTTCTGATGCTGGTTTATGTTGTGTTCGGTGGCGTGTGGGGATCAGGGTATGTCGGCATCGCAAAAACAATTCTGCTTTATGGATCAGTCGGCATCTGCGGTATCATCGCATTGAAATTGGGAGGGGGATTTTTGGCTTTCCGGGAAGCTTTGCCGTCTGAGCAGTATTTCAGCCTTGTCGCTCGTGGCGCAACAGTGGATATCGGCGCCGGTATATCGCTTGTCCTGGGAGTCCTGACAACACAAGCCTATATATCAGCAGTGATATCCGCCCGAAGCCTTAAGATCTCAAGGGCAGGAGCGCTGGTCAGCGCTATTTTGATACCTTTGGTGGGTATCGGAGGGATTTTTGTCGGACTTTACATGAAACTAAATTACCCGGACATTAAATCAGCCATCGCACTGCCGTTGTTTGTAATGGAGAAACTGCCTCCGGTTTTCGCCGGAGTGATTCTGGCCACATTGCTGGTGGCTGTTGTGGGAACAGGAGCTGGTGTGGCGCTGGGATTAAGTTCCATGATAACTTACGATATTTATAGGGTATATTTTAATAAAAAAGCCGGAGACGCCAATATGCTGCTGGCTGCCAGGATAGTGATCGTCATGATCCTTGTTTGTGCGGCTCTTTTATCAAGCGGGAATATGGGTACCCTGATCCTGGGTTGGAGCTTCATGTCCATGGGACTGCGAGGCGCCACCGCTTTCGGAGCCTTGACTATGGCGCTTTTCTTCCCCGGCCGGATCGACAAAAAATTTGCCATCAGTTCTATGATCCTGGGCCCGACTTTTGTGCTAGTTGGAAAATATATTTTACCGCCATCCTTGGATCCGCTATTTTTCGGGGTAGGCTGTTCGCTGGTGGTGCTCGTTATCGGAGTTTTCTTTGGAAAGAAGAATAAAAATGAGGAGGACATAAAATGATTATAACAACAACGCCAACTATTGAAGGGAAAAAAATCATCGAATACAAAGGGGTAGTGTTTGGTGAAGTGATAACAGGGGTGGATTTTATTAAAGACTTTGCAGCAGGGCTTACGAATTTCTTCGGCGGCAGATCGAAATCCTATGAAGGCGAACTGCTGTATGCCAGGCAGCATGCTATATCAGAAATGGAGCAAAGAGCAGCGGACATGGGGGCAAATGCGGTGGTCGGCATCGATGTCGATTACGAGGTGCTTGGGCAGGGCGGCAATATGCTGATGGTATCTATTTCAGGAACCGCTGTGATCGTGGAGTAATATTGCAGTAAAAAGGGGGCGGCAAAATGAATATACAGAAATTTACGCAAAAAAGCGTTGAAGCCATACAGAATGCACAAAGCCTGGCGGAGGAGCATGGAAATCAGCAACTGCAGCAGGAACATGTGTTATTATCGTTGCTTACTCAGCGGGATGGATTGATACCTGAGCTTATCCGTAAATGTAACGCTTCGCCGGAAATGCTGATATCCCGGCTAACCCGCAGTGTGGAAGGCTTCCCTAAAGTGGGAGGCGATGCCCGCAATCTTTTTATGTCCAGAGAACTGGAACAGGCGCTGACCGAGGCGGAGAATCAATCCGAACGGATGGGGGATGAATATGTCTCTGTGGAGCACATCGTCCTGGGGATCATCAGAAAGCCTGCTGCTTCGATAAGGGAATTGTTCAGGCAGTCCGGCATCAGTGAAGAATCCTTACTGGCTGCCATCAGTAATATTCGGGGCAGCCAGCGTGTAACAACAGACAATCCGGAAGGCACTTACGAGGCTCTAAAAAAATATGGCCAGGACCTGGTGGAAATGGCTCGCAACCAAAAACTGGATCCGGTGATCGGGAGAGATGATGAGATCCGTAATGTGATCCGCATCCTTTCACGTAAAACCAAGAACAATCCTTGCCTGATCGGTGAGCCCGGTGTCGGCAAGACAGCCATTGCGGAGGGTCTGGCTCTGCGTATCGTCCGCGGAGATGTACCTGAAAACCTAAAAGACCGTTCGATTTTTTCGCTGGATATGGGGGCCCTTATTGCCGGCGCTAAATTTCGAGGCGAGTTTGAAGAAAGGCTGAAAGCAGTCTTGAACGATATCAAGGCCAGCGAAGGCCGAATCATCCTTTTTATCGATGAACTCCATAACATCGTGGGTGCAGGAAAAACAGAGGGGGCAATGGATGCCGGAAATTTGTTAAAGCCTATGCTGGCCCGGGGGGAACTTCACTGCATCGGCGCTACGACTCTTAATGAATACCGTATGTATATAGAGAAGGATGCTGCGTTGGAAAGGAGATTCCAGCCGGTGCTGGTAGAGGAGCCTTCCGTAGAGGATACCATATCCATTCTCAGAGGACTTAAAGAGAGATATGAAGTTTACCACGGTGTAAAAATCCAGGATCGGGCGCTTGTGGCTGCGGCCACTCTTTCCAATCGATATATTTCGGACCGTTTCATGCCGGATAAAGCCATCGATCTGGTGGACGAAGCCTGCGCTCTCATTAAAACCGAGATCAATTCCATGCCAGCGGTGATGGACGATATTTCCCGTAAGATCATGCAGCTTGAAATCGAGGAAACTGCCTTGAGAAAAGAGACTGACAAACTATCAGCTGAGCAGTTAAAACGCATCCAGGCTGAACTTGCCGATCTGAGGGATACTTTCAAGGGGATGAAAGCTAAATGGGACAACGAGAAGAGCAGCATCACGAAGGTTCAGAGGATCCGGGAAGAAATCGAACGGACCAATGCCGAACTGGAGAAAGCCCATCAGGAGTACGACTTGGGCAAAGCCGCCGAACTCAGCTATGGAAAACTTCCTCAATTGCATAAAGAACTTGCCGAACTGGAAAAAGAGTCGGAACCGGACAACCGGAATACTCTGCTTCATGACAGAGTTACAGAAGAAGAAATCGCAAGGATCGTAGCCCGCTGGACAGGGATCCCGGTGGCTCGCCTGATGGAAGGCGAAAGGGAAAAACTGCTCCATATGAGCGAGATATTGCACAAGAGGGTCATTGGACAGGATGAGGCTGTAGATAAGGTATGCGATGCCATTCTTCGGTCCCGGGCGGGCATCAAAGATCCGTCGAGGCCGATCGGGTCCTTCATGTTTCTCGGCCCAACGGGTGTTGGAAAGACCGAGCTGGCCAAGGCAGTGGCCCAGGCCCTGTTCGACGATGAACGCAGCATCATTCGGATCGACATGTCAGAGTATATGGAAAAATACTCCGTATCGAGACTGATCGGATCGCCTCCGGGATATATCGGCTATGAAGAGGGCGGTCAGTTGACAGAAGCGGTCCGCAGAAAGCCTTATTCCGTGGTACTTTTTGACGAGGTGGAAAAAGCTCATCCAGATGTATTCAACGTGCTCCTGCAGATGCTGGATGATGGCCGTGTAACAGACAGCCATGGAAGAACTGTGAATTTTAAAAATACTATAATCATTCTTACATCCAACATCGGCTCGGACGTTATTCTGGACGGCATTGACAGCGAAGGAAATATCTCTGACGAAGCCAGAAATTCTGTTATGCAAATCCTGCGAAGAAGTTTTCGTCCGGAATTCCTGAATCGTCTTGATGAGATCGTATTTTACAAGCCGCTTACCAGGGCGAATATTAAGAATATATTGGAGCTTAAGATATCTGAATTTGCAGGCCGCCTAACCGACAGACAACTAAAATTAAACGTAACAGAAACGGCCAAGGAGCATATGATATCTGCCGGCTATGACCCGATGTACGGTGCTAGACCGCTGAAACGACTGATACAGTCCGAGGTTGAAACTATCGTCGCTCGCCATATCATCGCAGGAGACCCTGCACCGGGAACAACGATCCATATCGATTATGACGGTAAAAAAATGTTTATCAAGCCTGAGGCATAAATATCATCGATGATACTGAAGTTTTAATTGAATAATTGGAGGGGCTGCAGATGAAAAAAGCATATACATTTTCAATACTTATTGTTTTTATGCTTACCATATTTACATTAATGTCTGGCTGCGGCGATGGCCAGAAGTCGAATGATTATGACAGCACCGGCTCTGAAAACCCAACAGAAACAGAGGCTTCGAAACAAAAGTGCTTTTCCGTTGAAGAGCTTGCTGAGGATAATGGTAAAGACGGTCATCCTGCTTATATTGCTAACGATGGAAAAGTTTATGATGAAA
>CALBZG010000183.1 GCA_937889655.1 uncultured Clostridia bacterium | reverse complement strand
TGGTATCGCCAAGGGGAGTCGAACCCCTGATTCCGCCGTGAGAGGGCGACGTCTTGACCACTTGACCATGGCGACATATGCATTCGACGCAAGTTATATTATAATGAGAAAATCAGATTTTGTCCATTATTTTTTGAGAATTTCGCCATATGCGTGTGGTCTATTGAAAAACAACGCAACATTTGATATTATGTTTGGAAATAATAAATCGAGGAGTATCGGAATGACTAAATATAAAAGCACAAGAGGCAGTGAGATCATAAAAAGCGGAGCGCAGGCTATTATCGCGGGTCTGGCGGAAGACAAGGGGCTTTACGTGCCGGACCAAGTACCGGTGCTGTCCTTTGATATGACTTCGCAGCCAATTAGAAAATATAAGGAAGTGGCTTATGATGTTATAAAATCCTTCTTTGATGATTATACCCAGGAAGAAATTCAAAAGTGCATCGACGGTGCGTATGATGAAAAATTCGAAGCACCTGATGTGGTGTCTTTGGTCAAGGGGGGAGATGCGGTTTTTCTGGAACTCTATCACGGTAGAACAGCGGCTTTCAAGGATATGGCGCTTTCCATATTGCCTTACTTGCTGACCACCGCCATGAAAAAAGAGAAAGAAGACAATAAGATCTGCATATTGACAGCGACTTCCGGCGATACAGGCAAAGCGGCGCTTGAAGGATTTGCGGATGTGCCGGGAACCGAAATAATCGTGTTCTTCCCGAATCAGGGGGTAAGCCTTGTGCAGGAACGTCAGATGACCACGCAGGAAGGGGACAATACTCACGTCTTTGCTATAAGAGGCAATTTTGACGATGCTCAAACCGGTGTTAAAACAATATTCAACGATTCGGAGTTTGCTAAAAAGCTTCTGATCCTGAAGTGCAAGCTAAGCTCAGCCAATTCCATCAATATCGGACGGCTGGTCCCACAGGTTGCGTATTATGTTTATGGCTATATGAAGATGATCGAACTTGGGGAAGTGAAACCGGGGCAGCCGGTCAACATTGTTGTGCCAACAGGAAACTTCGGCAATATTCTTGCAGCTTATTATGCCAGGGAAATGGGCATTCCAGTAAACAAATTCATATGTGCTTCCAATGAAAACAAGGTATTGACGGACTTCATCAGAACAGGGAATTATGATATAAGAAGGGATTTTTATCTTACAAACTCTCCGTCCATGGATATTCTGATATCCAGCAATCTTGAGAGATTGCTTTATCACCTTGCTGGGAACGACGGCACTGTCGTGAATGAATTGATGGAGAGCCTTGATAAAAACAAGAATTATACGGTATCTGATAAAATCAGAAACGGCCTGAAGGATTTCTACGGAGGGTTCTGCACCATCGAGGATACCCAGAAAGCCATCGGAGAGATGTATAAAAACAACGGATATCTGATGGATACCCATACTGCGGTAGCTTATAAAGTATACGAAGATTATAAGAAAGAAACAGGGGATATAACACCTGCACTGATAGCGTCTACGGCTTCTCCATATAAATTTGCAGACAGTGTGGCGGCAGCTCTGGGATTGCCTGAGGAAGCTGACGGCTTTGCTTATATTGAGGCCATCAATAAACTTACAGGAGTCCCGATCCCGTCCGGACTCAAGGGCCTGGATCAAAAAGAAGTGCGCCATAACAATGTACTGGATATCAACGAAATGAAAGATGCTGTTGAGAATTCACTGCTCGAATAAAAAAGATGCAGAAAAGAGGCTTTGCCAAAAGTAAACTCTTGCAATATCGCCAAATTTATGTTAAATTCATATTTGGCTGTGGAGGATTGACCGAGTGGCTAAGGAGCCTGATTGGAAATCAGGTAAGGTGTAACAGCCCCGTGGGTTCGAGTCCCATGTCCTCCGCCAAATAAAAAAGAGACCTTAGGGTCTCTTTTTTTATTTGCCCGGAGACGGGACTCGGACTCACAGGAGCGGGTGAGAAAGGACAGCGAAGGGAACGAATCTTCTATACTTATTTCGGTCGCAATTTGTTAAAGCAAAGAATATTAGCAAATTATAAACCAGCTTATATAAATAGGTAAAAAATGTGTATGAATGTATTGTAAGGGTAATATTGCTGAAGTTTAAAAAATGATTATGAGCATGATATGAAAACAAAAACTTAAATTAGTTTTCAAAACGGATCCTTCGATGAAATATTCTCTTAGGCTGTTGCAAAGCCTAAGAACAAAAGGAGGGGGTAGAAGTGCAAACCCACGATGAAAAAGTTAGCCGGATCGCGAAAAAACTAAAAGAACGGAAAAGCACAGAACCCTTGAAGCTTAAGAAGAAGGCTGTTTCCCATGTGGTTCCTAAAACTAATAATAATAAACAATCTGACGAGAAGCTCGACGTCAGCGACCTTAATGAGATCATATATATCGATCCGGATCAACGCATCTGCGTCGCAGAGCCCGGCGCGACATTCGCGAAGATCGTGGATGCAACCATCAAGTACGGTCTTGTCCCGATTGAAGTTCCTGAGTTCAGAACAATAACCATCGGTGGTGCAGTGGCAGGAGGTTCTATCGAATCCATGTCATATAAGTATGGCGGATTTCACGATAGTTGTCTGGAATATGAGGTCGTTACCGGCAACGGCGAGGTGCTGATATGCACCCCTGATAATGAGAACCAACTGTTATTCCAGATGATGCACTGGTCTTTCGGCACATTGGGGATCCTTACATTGCTTAAATTCAGACTTATACCTGCAAAACCATTGGTGAAGGTGACCTATGAAAAATATGAAGATATTGAAGAATATAGAAATGCCATATGGACTCATTACACAAAAAGAGACGTAGATTTCATGGATGGCATCATCCACTCGCCTGTAGAGTACGTTCTGAGCACAGCCAATTTTGTTGACAAGGCGCCATACACTCACAGCTATGACTGGACGAGGGTATATTTTCAAAGCACTACAACTCGGAAAGAGGATTATCTGAAGATTAGTGACTATTTCTTCAGATACAACAGGAACTTTACAGAAGCCATGCCAAAATCATTGCTCTGCAGACTTTTATTTGGAAGGTTCATTACTGCCAACAGCATATTGAAAATCGCTCATACTTTTAACAGCGTCATTCCTTCGTCGATGATTCCGATTACAGTTGACACCTTCATACCGTTTTCAAAATTTGGAGAGTTCATGGAGTGGTATACGAAGGAAGTAGATCATTTTCCGTTGTGGTGCGTACCTTACAAGGTTGTGCACAAATATGAATGGTTGTCTGATGAGTTCTTAACCAATGTCAGTGATGAGCTGTTTATCGACCTTGCAATATACAGTATGAGAAGAAATGATCCGGAACATTACTACAGGATCATTGAACTGAAGCTGATGGAACTAGGCGGCATCAAGACTCTTATATCAACCAATTTGTATTCCGAAGACGAATTCTGGAAGACATGGAATAAACAAAACTATACATTGGTTAAACACAAGACCGATCCAGACAATGTGTTCGGTGGGTTGTACGAAAAAGTATGTCGATAGAGGTCCCAAACTTAGATAAAAAGTGAGACCTAATGGTCTCTTTTATATACTTTTGTGGGTATATATAATATGTGATTACATTATTTTATTCAGCATCTCAGGCTACAAAAACGAATTTTGATAAACTGATTCAGATGACTGAAAGAGAACGCATGAAAGGAGGATTGGTTTATGAAGAAATACCCGGTTATTTTATCTCTGATACTTATGCTCACATTAACAGGCATTCCTGCTTATGCTTCTGAAATAGGCCCGGCAACAGATAATATCTATAAATACTCCGACATATCAGGTCATTGGGCAGAAAAAGCAATCAATAGTTATGCCGACCCGGCAGTATTTGCTGATAAGGATGGCAAATTTTTGCCGCAGGAGCCTATCACCAGAAGTGAATTTGTATTGATGCTCCATAAGGCTTTAGGAATCAGTATTCAATATTTCAAGGCGATTGATATCGGCGAGTATTATACGGACGTCAGCAATGATGACGTTTATGCCTCCAAGCTCTACGACCTGGCTACCATGAATATTATAGATTATAGAGGCGCATTCAGACCAAAGGAGATCCTGCCACGGGAAGAGATGGTACATTTCATCATGAATGCGTTGGAGAATCGCCTCGAAGGGAATCTAATTGGGTATCAGGTTCTTCCGGAACGATTCTGTGATGAGGGGCAGATATCAGATCAATATAAGAGCGATGTATATGCAGCCTTTTCTATGTCTCTGATCAATGGTAGGGGCAGCAACATGTTTTTTCCTGAAGCCGGATGCACCAGAGCGGAAGCAGCGACCATGGTGCAGCGACTGATAGATGCTGTGAACCGATTGTCGGGAAATGTTGACGTTAAGGCGTCTGCTGTACGGGAGGCGGACCGGATCACTATGGATCTTGTCATAGCAAATAATTCGTCAAGCAGTATTGTCTTGGATTATACGTCCGG
>CALBZG010000182.1 GCA_937889655.1 uncultured Clostridia bacterium | reverse complement strand
GTACAAGACAAATTACAAACGAAAGAATCCCTTCACAGGGATTCTTTTTTGTTTGATGCCATGGATTTATCATGCTTTATTCATTTACTTAGGTACATTTCTTATAGTATACTTAGTCAAGGAGTTGATAAAACATGGAGGATTTCAAGCCTGGAAAGTACAGGCATTATAAAGGCGGTGAATATGAGCTGCTTTTCACCGCGACTCATAGCGAGACCCTGGAAAAACTGGTTATCTATAGAGCCTTATATGGCGATAGAGGCATCTGGGCAAGACCCGCCCAGATGTGGAATGAAAAAGTCGATCAAGGTGGCCAAAGCGTTCCCCGGTTTGAGTATGCAGGTGATTAACTGCGGCAAAGCCTGGGTATATTAAAAAAGTCGCTTTAGAAGGAGGTTGCCATGCCAATTATTTTGTTTGCAATCGTGCTGGCGGCTTTGGTTGTTGTTTATTATTTCGTTATAAACAATGAATCGAAGTTTATCAGAGAAAAACCTAAGGCTAATGATCCTTTTAAGGTAATATATCTGCCGGATGATCTGGAAGCAGAAAAAGTCAAAAGGAAAAAGACCGAACATAAAACCGACCCTAAATATGAGCACGAAAAGGAAGGACCTGAAGATGAAGGTTAACAAATCGATTACAGAGTTGATCGGCAATACACCGTTGGTGGAGCTTGTGAACTATCAGCTTGATGAAAAACTGGATGCCATATTATTGGCAAAGGTGGAGTTCTTTAACCCTGCTGGAAGCGCGAAGGACAGGGCGGCACTGAGCATGATCGAGGCAGCGGAAAAAAACGGAACCTTGAAGGAAGGCTCAACGATCATCGAGCCTACCAGCGGCAACACAGGTGTAGGTCTGGCTGCCATTGCTGGAACCAGAGGATATAAAGTCGTTCTAACGATGCCGGAAACCATGAGCATCGAAAGAAGAAATCTGTTGAAAGCCTATGGCGCGGAACTCATATTGACAGAAGGTAGCAGAGGCATGGCTGGAGCTATTGAAAAGGCTTGGGAGATTTTCAGCAATACTCCGGGTGCTTTTATGCCGAACCAGTTTGGCAATGTGTCCAATGCAGTGGCGCACTACAGGACCACAGGCCCCGAAATATGGGAAGACACCGATGGCAAGATCGATATATTCGTAGCGGGTATCGGGACCGGAGGGACCATCACTGGGGTAGGGGAATATCTGAAATCCCAAAATCCCAACATCAAAATCATTGGCGTTGAGCCTGCAGGTTCTCCATTTTTATCGGAAGGCAAGTCCGGCCCTCATGGTCTGCAGGGGATAGGAGCCGGATTCATACCGGAGATTCTCAACACTGGCATCTATGATGAGATCATAACGGTGACGGAGAAGGACGCCTACGAAGCAGGCAGAAAGTTGGCAAGGCGTGAAGGTCTGCTGGTCGGCATAACGTCCGGGGCGGCGGTGCATGCAGCCACCGTTCTGGCCAAAAGACCCGGCAACCATGGTAAGATCATAGTTGCTTTCTTGCCTGATACTGGGGAACGTTATCTATCCACACCGATGTTTCAAGAATAGGAGCGCAGAATAAACAGATGGGTAATATTATAGATGATTTACAATCGATCAAAAAAAGAGACCCGGCATGTAGAAACATTTTGGAAGTAGTTTTTCTTTACGCAGGGTTCCATGCACTTTTTTTCTACAGGATCGCACATTTTTTTTACAAGCATCACTTTTTTTTCATAGCACGGTTTATTTCACAAACCGCAAGATGGCTCACAGGAATTGAGATCCATCCGGGGGCTACCATCGGCAGAGGTCTCTTTATCGATCATGGCAGTGGAGTCGTGATCGGCGAAACAACGGAGATCGGTGATTATTGCACATTGTATCAGGGTGTCACACTTGGTGGAACAGGAAATGTGAAAGGGAAAAGACATCCGACTCTGGGCAATGATGTGCTCGTAGGAGCCGGCGCGAAAATTCTAGGTCCCTTTAAAGTCGGTGATCATTCCAAAGTCGCTGCAGGGGCTGTTGTGCTTCATGAAGTACCGCCTTATGCAACGGCGGTGGGCGTTCCGGCTCAGATCATCTGCGGTTTCGTTGCAAAGCCGGATATTACCAAGGAAGGAAACGAAGACATTGATCAGGTCAATATTGAAGACCCGATCGTTCAGGAATTGAATCGAATGGCTGAGCAGATCGACAAACTGTCGACCAGGATCCGGGAGCTTGAAAAAAAATCATCCCGGGATCTTTAGTAATAGACGGTCATATTTCCGGAGGTGAATATTAGTGTACAATATCAAAGAAACGGATGATTATTACGGCCTTTTTGCAATGTTTAAGGAGCACGGTCTGGAGGTTTCACCGGAGGACCCGCCTCATGAAGAGACGATCAAGTATTGGGAAGCTCTTGATGAGAACGGAAACCGTGTGGGTGGGGCCCAGCTGGAAAAAAGGATAGGGGAGTACGTTGTCGGAGGGATCTCCGTACTGCCTGAATTTCGCAAGCAGAATATCGGCAGACAACTGATGGAGACGGTCATGGACGAAGTCCGTGAACGTGGCGGTGATAGATTGATGCTGGTGGCGAAGGTTCCGGAATTCTACTATACTTTAGGGTTTGTGTCCCTCCCACGGGAAAATGCACCAAACATATCAAAATGCATCATATGCCCACAATTCAACAACACATGCTTTCCGGAGATCCTGCTGAAAAAATTATAGCAAATGAATAAAGAGCCCTGCATCATCGAGTTGGATGAGCAGGGCTCTTTTGTGTTTAGTATTTTAATAAATTAGATTTTCACTACATCGATCCCGGTTTTATGCCCATTCAAATCTGCTTCCGAAAGACCTGAACCGGGCAGGATTTCAACTGCAAGGGTTTCGCTCATGATATAGTCGTTATGGATCTGAACAGCTTTCGAAACATCGCTGTCAGCTTCTAAATAGATCTTGATCCTGTCCATCATCTCAAAGTCTTTCAGTTTTCTCATCTGCTGTACTTTGGAGATCAATTCTCTTGCAAGACCTTCGTTGATCAGCTCAGGTGTCAATGTCGTGTCGAGAATCGTAAAAATGTTGTTTTCCATAGCAACGGCAAAGCCCTCCTTTGCTTCGATACGAACCTCCACAAATTCTTTCGTGATCTCCAGTTCATCGCCTTCAACGGTTACCATGACTGTATCATTGATTTCAAGGCTGCCCGCTAAGGCCGCCGGGTCCTTTTGGGAAGCGAGGGCAGCGCCAAAGCTTTTTATTTTTGAGCCTAAAGCCGGTCCCGCCACTTTAAAATTAGGTTTCAGAGTGAAATTCATATATTCACCAAGGTTCTTTTCAAAGACGACTTCTTTGACGTTTAATTCTTCCTTGATAAGAGGTGTCAGATCACTGATCAGCTCTTGATATTTTCCATCGACTTTGATTTCCTTGAGAGGCTGGCGTACCTTGATCCTTTCTTTTTCCCTGGTGCCGCGGCCCAGCGCCACCAAATCCCGGACCAGATCCATCCTGGCTTCCACATCCTTATCGATCAGTGTTTCGTCGCCATGAGGGAAGAAGGATATATGAACGGATTCTTCACCGGTCAGATTTGTAAATATTTCGTCTGCTATGAAAGGCGCAAAAGGAGCTGCGAGGCGGCAAATACCCACAAGCACCTCATAAGTTGTACAATAAACGCTCTTTTTATCCTCGGTAAGATCCTGGCTGTAAAATCTTCTTCTTGCTCTTCTGATGTACCAGTTGGACAAATCTTCGGAAACAAAATCCTGGATTTTCCTTACTGACTTCATGTGGTCATATCGATCCATCTCAGCATTCACATCCATAGCCAGCTGGTTGTATTTGCTGATGATCCAGCGGTCCAGCTCCGGACGGTTCTGGTATTCAACGAACATCGAACGGGGATCGATGCTGTCCTGATTTGAGTAGAGGACAAAGAAATTGTAAACATTTCTGAGGGTGCCGAAGAACTTGCTATTGACTTCCTGGAGGCCTTCTTCGTCAAAACGCGTAGGAGACCAGGCCGGAGACACATAAAGCAAATACCATCTTGTTGCATCTGCGCCATACTTGTCAAACATTTCAAAAGGATCCACGGTATTTCCCCTGGTTTTGCTCATTTTCTTCCCGTCCTTATCCAGGATCAAATCGTTGACCAGAACATTTCTATACGGCGCCTGCTTTTTAAGGAAGGTTGAAATTGCTATGAGTGAATAGAACCATCCACGGGTCTGGTCGATGCCTTCGCAGATGAAATCGGCCGGGAACAGTTCAGTGTCAAAAATCTCTTTATTTTCAAACGGGTAGTGCCATTGTGCAAAAGGCATTGCACCGGAATCGAACCAGCAGTCCATGACTTCTGGAATGCGGTCCATGGTTTTTCCGCATTCTGGGCAAAAGAGATGCACGTCATCTACATATGGCCGGTGAAGCTCTATATCCGTTGATATTTTTTCAACCGCTTTGTCAGCCAGTTCCTGTCTGCTGCCAATGCATTCAAGATGTCCGCATTCACAACGCCAGATCGGTATAGGGGTACCCCAGTATCTGTTTCTCGAGATCGCCCAATCCTTGACTTCTTCCAGCCAGTTTCCAAATCGCTTTTCTCCAACGAATTCCGGGAACCAGTTGACCTGGTTATTGCTTTTGACCAAATCATCGCGAAGTTTGGTCATTTCTATATACCAACTCGGTTTCGCGTAGTATATCAGCGATGTGCTGCATCGCCAGCAATGAGGATAGTTATGGATCAACTTTTCTTTCGAAAAGAGTTTGTTGTTTTCAGCAAGGTATTTGATGATTTCGACATCCAGGCCTTCTTCCATGACAAAATGACCTGCCCAAGGGGTGGTCGTGTAAAGGCCATCTTCATCCACCGGCTGTATCACAGGCAGACCATAGCGGCGGCCTGTTTTGTAGTCGTCTTCGCCAAAAGCGGGAGCCGTATGGACAATGCCGGTCCCGTCTTCGACGGTAACATAGTCGCCGACTGTGACGTAGAAAGCTTTTTTGTCCGGATCGGTTTCAACAAAAGGCATGAGCTGCTCATATTCGATATACTCCAGAGTGGAGCCTTTCATCTCTTCCAGTATGTCATATTTTTCATGGCCAATGACTTTGTCCGCCAGAACCTTGGCAACATAAAGAATCTGGCCCGGAGCACCGGGGACATCATCATGGGTCTTGACCTTGACGTAATCGATATCCGCACCCACTGTCAAAGCTACATTTGCAGCCAGCGTCCAAGGCGTTGTAGTCCATGCGAGGAAATATTCATCAACACCCACGCGTTTGAACTTGGCAATCAAAGTCAGGACTTTCACTTCTTTATACCCCTGGGCCACTTCGTGTGAAGCAAGCCCGGTGCCGCAGCGCGGACAATAAGGAAGGATCTTGTGACCTTCATAGATCAGCCCCGCTTTAAAAAACTCCTTGATGATCCACCAACAGGACTCTATATAGTTGTTATCAAGCGTGATATAGGGGTGGTCCATATCAATCAGGAACCCCATACGTTCAGTCATCTGACGCCAAAGCCCTTCATAAACAAAAACGGACTCCTTGCATTTTTCGTTAAACTGTGCGATACCGTATTTTTCGATATCCTGTTTGCAACTCATATGGAGCTGCTTTTCGACTTCAATTTCAACGGGCAGGCCATGGGTATCCCAACCCGCTTTGCGCTTGACTCTAAATCCCTGCATAGTTTTATACCGGCACACCGAATCCTTAAGGGTTCTTGCCATCACATGGTGTATGCCCGGACGTCCGTTGGCCGTCGGAGGCCCTTCGTAAAAAACGAAGGCAGGACCGCCTTCACGGGTAGTCACACATTTTTCAAGAAGATGCTCTTCTTTCCACTTTTCCGCCTGTTCAAGCTGAACATCGGCTATGGGTTTTTCGGATAGGTTCTGAAACATAAATAATATTCCTTTCAAATAAAAAATCCCCGGCGCTTGCATGCGCTAGGGACGATGTTTAACCGCGGTACCACCCTAATTGCCCGGTAGGATACCGGACCTCTCAATTTGATTTTCAGGCTCAGGAGTGATATTCGATCCATGCTTCACCGTCCGTCTCTCATCTTTCGACGGGCTCTCTGTAAGGGTCTTACACAAGGTCTACTGGTTCCTTCATAACCTGTATATAATTGTATTTTCACAATAAAATTATTCTAATGTATACATCTTTTCCTGTCAAGGATTTTCGCCGTTCAAGGGCGAAACACGAACTGGATTTTGGTTAGAAGCAACGAAAAAGCAAGAAAATCCGAGGCGTATTTGTGAAACTGCACCAAAACACTTGTAATTGATGGTGCCGGGTGCTAAAATAAAAAAATTGCTAAATATTTGCCTATGACATATAAATATGAAATCAAGGCAAATCAAATATAAATTGGCGGCGAGTCAAGAAAGGGGGCCTACAAAATGGCAAAAGAAAAAGTTGTACTGGCGTATTCGGGAGGATTGGACACATCCATTATTATCCCGTGGCTGAAAGAAAATTATGATTACGATGTAATCGCGGTGTGCTGTGATGCCGGACAGAAGGAGGACTTCGATGCTATCAGACAGAAGGCCCTTGACACAGGAGCGTCGAAGGCCTATGTATTGGATATTAAAGAAGAGTTCATCACCGATTTTATATGGCCCACTCTAAAAGCAGGAGCGGTTTACGAAAACGACTATCTCCTGGGAACCTCCATGGCAAGGCCGCTGATGGCACAAAAGCTTGTAGAAGTAGCCGAAATCGAAGGTGCATACAGCATAGCCCATGGCTGCACGGGAAAAGGCAATGACCAGGTTCGCTTCGAGTCCACAGTCAAAGCGCTCAACCCTGCTATCAAAATCATTGCGCCATGGCGTATCTGGGATCTCACATCACGGGAAGAGTGTATTGAATATGCGAAAGATCATAATGTGAAGATCGCTCAAACTACTGAAAAAATCTACAGCAGGGATGAAAACATCTGGCATATCAGTCATGAAGGCGGCAACCTGGAGAATCCTTGGAACGAACATCTTGACGACATTCATGTCCTCAGCGTTCCTATTGAACAAGCACCGGATGAAGCATCATATGTTGAGATTCATTTTGAAAAAGGCGTGCCTGTAGCTCTTGACGGAATAGCGATGGGACCGGTTGAACTGCTTCAGAAACTCAATGATCTTGGCAGCGCAAATGGTGTCGGCACGATAGATATCGTGGAGAACCGTCTGGTGGGCATGAAGTCCCGGGGTGTTTATGAAACTCCCGGCGGAACGATCCTCTATAAAGCGCACGGAGCCCTTGAAAAACTGATCCTTGACAGGGATACCATGCAATATAAAAATATCGTGGCGCAAAAGTGGGCTCAGTTGGTATATGACGGTTTATGGTTTACTCCGCTCAGAGAAGCGATCCAGGCGTTCGTTGATTCTACACAGAAAGAAGTGGAGGGGGATGTGAGGATGAAGCTTTATAAAGGCAATGCCATCGCCGCTGCCACCAGATCTCCATATTCGCTGTATAGTGAAGAGTTCGCCACATTCAGCAAAGATGAAGTATATTGTCAGAAAGACGCCGAAGGCTTCATCAACCTTTTCAGCCTGCCGCTGAAAATCAGGGCTATACAGAAGCAAAACCGCGAAGGAGGAGCAACTTCACATGAAACTTTGGAAAGGAAGATTCTCAAAGGCGGAGAGTTCGTCGGCTAATGAATTCAACGCCTCGATATTTGTTGACCAGAGGATGTACAAGCAGGACATCAAGGGCAGCATAGCGCATGCAAAGATGCTGGCAAGACAGGGCATCATATCAAATGATGAAGCGGATGTCATCGTCAAGGGTCTTCAGCGGATCTCCGCCGATATTGAAGAGGGCAAAATTGAATTCACCGTTGAAAACGAAGACATCCATATGGGTGTTGAAAGCGTGCTGACAGAACGGATCGGCGAGGTGGGGAAAAAACTGCATACGGCCCGCAGCAGAAATGATCAGGTGGCAACGGACTTCCGCCTGTACCTCAAGGACGAAATTGATGAAATCTGCGATTCTCTGTCAAAACTCACAGAACTTCTAGGCAGCCTGGCGGAGCAGCATAAACATACGATCCTTCCGGGATATACCCATCTGCAAAGGGCCCAGCCGGTAACGCTGGCCTGGCATCTCACTGCTTACACTGAGATGTTCAAAAGGGATATCAGCCGGTTTTCGGACTGCAGAAAACGTACGGATTGCATGCCGCTGGGCGCTTGCGCATTGGCGGGGACTTCCTACAACACCGATCGTGATTATCTGGCAGCCGAACTCGATTTTCAAGGGATCTGCACAAATACTATGGATGCCGTAAGCGATAGGGATTTCGCCATAGAGTTCCTTTCCTGCGCCTCTATAGCTATGATGCATCTTTCGAGATTTTGTGAAGAGATCATCATCTGGAGTTCGAAAGAATTCGGATTTATAGAAATCGATGATTCTTATAGCACTGGCAGCAGTATCATGCCGCAGAAAAAGAATCCTGATATGGCTGAGCTGATCAGAGGAAAGACTGGCAGAGTTTACGGAGATCTTATGGCGTTATTGACTGTCATGAAAGGGTTGCCTTTGGCCTATAATAAGGACATGCAGGAAGATAAAGAGCCGGTTTTCGATGCTGGAGATACACTCACCGCATCCCTGGGGATTTTTACAGAAATGCTGGCTACTGCTAGGTTCAATGTAGATGTGATGCTGGCTGCTGCCAGGGGCGGGTTTATGAACGCCACAGATGCCGCAGATTATCTTGTTGCGAAGGGGATCCCGTTCAGGGACTGTCACGAAATCATCGGCAGAATGGTGCTGGATTGCATCAACAGCGGTAAAGCCATTGAAGACTTGAGCCTTGAAGAATTGAAGAATTACTCTGATAAGTTTGAAGAGGATATTTATGATAAAATAAGCCTTGAAACGATCATCAGGGCGCGAACCAAATAAACAACAGTTCTAAATGCTATGCTCTTTACCAAAAGCATAGCATTTTCAATTTGATATGGCACTGGACTTGTGGAGCATTGTGCGGGGCGATCGATAATAGGAAATGAAAAATGAATGAAGCAGAAATCAGCAGGGGAGAATAGGGTTCAATGAAAAAGAATTTGAAGGACATGGACGTCAAACAGCTGGAATTAGTCATGGAAGACATAGCGGAGCCGAAATACCGTGCAAAGCAGATTTTCATGTGGCTCAGCAAAGGGGTATCTTCTTTTGAAGAGATGACCAATCTGCCCAAAGAACTGCGGTCTAAACTTATAAACGCCGGATATTCAACGGGCTCAGCGGATATCGTCAAGATACAGACGTCCAAAACAGATGGAACAAGAAAGTATCTATTTCGCCTGACGGACGGAAACATGATAGAAAGCGTGTTTATGAAATATAAATATGGTAACTCCCTTTGCGTTTCAAGCCAGGTGGGTTGCCGAATGGGCTGTAGGTTCTGTGCATCAACCATAGGAGGGTTGGTCCGTAGCCTGTCTCCAGGTGAGATGCTGGATCAGATCCTTCGTGTTGAACGAGAAACTGGTGAGAAAATCAATCATATCGTGATCATGGGAATAGGGGAACCCTTTGACAATTATGAAAATATCGCCGCATTCATACTGCTTGCGCATGATAAAGACGGTCTGAACATCGGCTTGAGAAATATAACCGTTTCAACGGTGGGTCTGGTGGACGGGATCAATCGTATCGCAGAGGAATTCCCCCAAGTGAATCTGGCGATCTCTCTTCATGCCCCCAATGATGAAATTAGAGGGCGTATAATGCCGATGAATAAAAGGTGCAATGTAGGAGATATCATTGCTGCATCAAAGGAATATACAGATAAGACCGGAAGGCGAATCACCTTCGAATACGCGCTGATCGATGGTGTCAATGACAGTATTGCTATGGCGAAGGAACTGGCAGAACTCCTTCGTGGAATGCTTTGCCATGTCAATCTCATTCCTTTGAACAAGGTCGATGAAACCGGCCTTGAAGCCTCCGCAAAAGCTACGGCGATCAAATTCAAAGAAATCCTCGAATCAAAAGGGATACCCGCCACGATCAGACGGGAGTTGGGGTCTGACATTGATGCAGCCTGCGGGCAACTTCGCCTTGCGGGGAACGGGAGTTGTAGTGTATAATCGTTGTAATAGTTTATATCACGTTGATACACCGAAAAGGTGGATTAGAGAGAAGATGAGGAGGCGGTTATTATGGTTAAGTTAATAGTGGGCCACAAAGGCACCGGCAAGACGAAAATGATGATTGACCTGGCTAATGATTGTGTGGAGAAATGCAATGGAAGCGTAGTCTTTATTAACACAGACCAACGTTTGACTTATGACCTTAAACATAAAATAAGAGTAATATGCATGGAGGAATATCCGCATATTACAAACTGTGACGAATATATCGGATTCCTTTATGGGATCGCCAGCCAAGACCATGATATCGAAGTCATATTCATCGACAGCATACTGAAGCATGCAGATTTTGAGATCCCGGATCTTGCGGAATTTGTTACCAGGCTGAAAGAGATATCAAAGGACCACAATCTGGACTTCGTTGTCAGCATTAGCGCGGATAAAGACCAATTGGGCCATATCGATCTTGAAGGCTGTGAAGTATTAAATTAGACAACAAGCGGGGATCGCTTCAAATTGTTTCGACAACAGTTTGTGGCGGTCCCGTTTCTATTGGGGGGACGGGATTCATGTTTAAAATAGCGTTGATCCAGATGAAGGGTTCCTTCGACAAGAAAGAATCCTCCGATAAAGCGGAAAAAATGATAAGAGAAGCCGCATTCAACGGAGCAGAACTCGTTGTTTTGCCGGAGATGTGGAATTGCCCTTATGCCAGCCAATACTTCAGGGAGTATGCCGAAACTTGGCAGGGTCCTACTGTTAGTTTCATGAGCAGACTTGCTGAAGAACTGGGCATTAACCTGGTAGGAGGATCCATACCTGAATTGGATGATGATCTTGTTTACAATACTTCCTTCGTCTTTAACAGAGAGGGCAAAATCGTCGCAAAACATCGAAAGACCCATCTGTTTGATATCGATGTGCCGGGTCGGATAAGATTCATGGAATCCGAAACTCTCACACCTGGGAATGGGGCGACACTGGCTGATTTGGATTTGTGCCGCATAGGCATTGGGATATGCTATGATGTCCGGTTCCCGGAGTTTTTTAGAAAAATGGCACTGGAAGGAGCCCTGTTGATCGTTCTGCCCGCGGCATTCAGTGTACCCACCGGAGAGGCGCACTGGGACATCACCATCCGGGCTAGAGCTCTCGACAATCAGGTTTACTTCGCCGCCTGCTCACCGGCCCGGGACATGACAGGACCGTATCAGG
This sequence comes from uncultured Clostridia bacterium, assembly GCA_937889655.1. Taxonomy (GTDB): domain Bacteria; phylum Bacillota; class Clostridia; order Peptostreptococcales; family Anaerovoracaceae; genus CALBZG01. The sequence goes on along the minus strand of CALBZG010000182.1, from coordinate 3,961 downwards.
CCTATGGCGGATCATGCGTCGCGAATCCCTGGGGAGAGTTCGACGCTCATGCCGGCTTAGAAGAAGAGGTTATTTATTCGGTTATCGATTTAGATCGAGTCAGGGCTGTAAGAGAACAGCTTCCTTTGCTAAAGCATCGAAAACCTCAATTTTATTAAGCGTCGCCGAGGAATTGAGCAGATGCAAAAATACTTTTAAAAAACTTTATTTTGGTATAACTATCCATTATAATGATTTTAGGTTATTTTGTCAGAATATTTAGGAGGAGTAGCAAATGAAAAAAATACTAGCTTTATTACTATGTGTGTTACTGGTATTTGGTATGACAGCCTGTGGCGGGAATGAAGAGCCGGCTGAAGATGCACCACTGATCGTACTTATTACAGACACCGGCGGTCTTGGCGACGAGTCCTTCAATGACGCGGCCTGGGCAGGCTGTGAAAAGGCAAAAGAAGATTTTGGAGTCAATATACAAGTTATCGAATCTGCATCGTCGGACGATTACCTGCCAAACATTTCTGCAGCAGTTGAAGCCGGCGCGGACCTTATCATTTGTAATGGTTTTCTGATGGCTGAAGCTACCCAGCAGGGCGCCGAGCAGTATCCTGAACAGGCCTTCGCCCTCATCGATTCCTCCGTCGAAGCCCCTAATGTAGCTGCGTTGACATTCAGTGAACAGGAAGGATCCTTCCTGGTGGGCGTCGTAGCGGCTATGACCAGCCAGACGGACATCATCGGATTTGTAGGCGGCATGCAGTTCCCTTTGATCGAAAAATTCCAGTACGGTTTTGAAGCAGGTGTTAAATCCGTGAAACCGGATGCTCAAATACTCGTAAATTATACACAATCATTCAGCGATGCTGCTCTCGGCAAGGAGAACGCACTGGCACAGAATAAACTCGGTACGGATGTTATATACCATGCTTCGGGTGGATGCGGTATCGGCGTCATCCAGGCAGCAGGGGAGCAGGGATTCTGGGCTATTGGCGTTGATCAGGACCAGTCAGCATTAGATCCTGAGCATGTGCTTTGCTCCATGATCAAGAGAGTTGACACAGCGACATACAATGCCGTTAAAGGTGTTGTCGAGGGAACCTTCGACGGAAGCCCTATCGAATTTAAATTGGCAGACGAAGGTGTTGGTGTAAGCGATAATGCCGGAAACGTTCCGGAGGATGTAATGGCAGTCGTAGATGAATGGGCAGCTAAAATCATTTCGGGCGAAGTAGTTGTCCCATATGATGCAGAAACTTATGAAGCTTTTATGGCAGAGTAATAATTAGATTTAAAGCTTATCAATTTTAAGGCCAGGCTTTTGCCTGGCCTTAAGTAAATGCAGGGCATTGTGGGCTTCCCCAACTGCATCCCGCAGAGGAAGGCGGTATTATTTTGTCAAAAGTCGTTGAGATGAAAAACATTACCAAGGTGTTCCCGGGCACGATCGCAAACGATCATGTGAATTTCGACCTTGAAAAAGGCGAGATCCATGTTCTTTTAGGTGAAAACGGTGCCGGGAAAACTACTTTGATGAATATACTTTACGGATTGTATCAACCGACGTCAGGGGATATCTTCATAAATGGAAGCAAGGTAAATATCAAGGGCCCAATTTCCGCTATAAACCTGGGCATCGGCATGGTGCACCAGCATTTTATGCTGGTTGAAAACTTCACTGTCACCGAGAACATTGTTTTAGGAAATGAACCCAGCCTGCTCGGAGGCCTGAAGCTGGACATGAATACAGCGACTGAAAAGGTCCGGCAGGTTTCAGACGAATTCGGATTGGAAGTGGATCCCGATGCTGTCATCGAAGATATCTCAGTGGGTCTTGCTCAAAGGGTGGAAATCCTCAAAGCATTGTACAAGGGTGCGGAAGTTCTGATCCTGGATGAACCGACAGCAGTACTGACCCCTCAGGAAATCGAAGAACTGGGAATCATATTGCGCAAGCTGACTGATGAAGGGAAGTCTATCGTCCTGATAACCCATAAACTTAAAGAAGTTTTGAGCATGAGCGATAGGGTCACGGTCATCAGAAGAGGAAAAATCATCGGAACTTTGAAAACACCAGAAACAAATGCCGATGAGCTGGCTGAACTCATGGTGGGCCGGGAAGTAGAACTCACTTCAGAAAAAACAGAAAAAAAACAGGGAGATGTGATTCTGTCTGTGGAAAATCTTGTAGTTAAGGACCATAGAAAACTTGATGTTGTCAAGGGGATATCCTTCGAAGTCCATGCCGGAGAGATTTTCGCCATTGCAGGTGTGGATGGAAACGGTCAGAAACAACTGGTCGAGGCCCTAACCGGTTTGACAAAAGTGGCGTCAGGAAAAGTCAAAGTCAGCGGTCAGGAAATTACGGGCGCGAAACCGAGAAAGGTGATCGAAGCGGGAACAGGTCATATTCCAGAGGATCGTCAAAAGCGAGGGCTCATCCTACAAAGTACTTTGGCAGAAAATCTGATCCTGGGATATCATTATACAAAACCTTTTGCTAATCGGGGCATCATGAATTACAAGGAGATCCATAAGCACGGCAACGACCTGATTCGGGAATTTGACATCAGGACTCCCGATGAAAATGTAAAGGCCGGATCCTTATCCGGCGGCAACCAGCAGAAGGTCATTATAGCCAGGGAATTTTACAAGGATCCTCAACTCCTGATTGCTTCACAGCCAACGAGAGGCCTGGATGTCGGCGCCATCGAATTTGTGCATAGAAGGCTGCTGGAGCAGCGAGAAAATAATAAGGCGGTGCTGCTGGTTTCACTGGAACTGGAAGAGGTCATGAATCTCGCAGACAGGATCGCCGTAATATATCAGGGTAAGATCGTAGGCATAATGGATGCCAAAGACGCTTCCGAAAGAAAGCTGGGAATTATGATGACCGGAGGTTCTTTGGAAGAGGAAGGAGTGCGGAACCATGAATAATAAATTGAAATTTACATGGGATGTGCTCAAACTGCCAGTGATCGCTGTCATTGTAGGATTTTTGGTCGGCGCTGTATGTATCCTGATTGCCGGAAGCAATCCAGCCACTGCCTATGCGGCTTTATTCAGAGGAAGTCTAGGCTCGATCCCAAGCTTCGGCGAGACATTATACAAGGTCACTCCAATTTTGCTGACCGGTCTTTCTGCTGCAATCGGATTCAGATGCGGACTCTTTAATATAGGCAGTGAAGGGCAGTATGTCATCGCGTCGATCGCAACGGTAGCCGGAGCCTGGTATTTACAGGGATTGCCTTCATTTATTCTTGTGCCGCTGCTTCTGATGCTCGGGATATTGTCCGGAGGTGTTTGGGGCGGCATTGCAGGAATCCTGAAAGCCAATATGGGCATCAACGAAGTCATATCGACTATCATGCTGAACTGGATCGCTTTATACCTTTCCAATTACCTGGTTCGAACAGTGTTGAACCCTTCGACGATTTTGGGGGATATATCAAAGGGACATACGGTCATTGTGCCTGATGCTGCCCGTCTGGTAAAATTCAAAGAATTTATACCTGCCTTCGGATACTCCAGCGCCCATACAGGCATCCTGATAGCGCTGGCCGCTGCTTTTGGCATGTGGTTCCTCCTGTTCAAGACGACCTTGGGCTACGAAATCAGAGGTGTCGGGCTGAACCCGCAAGCGGCGGAATATGGCGGCATAAACAATAAAAAAAATACCTTTCTTGCAATGTTTATATCCGGAGGACTGGCAGGACTTGCCGGTTCGGTGCAGATACTGGGATTGGTCTACATGGTCAACCAGTCTACAGAGCTTCCGGGATACGGATTTACAGGACTGTCGGTAGCGCTGGTAGGATTGAGCCACCCGCTGGGATGCATACCGGCGGCGCTTCTTTTCGGCATATTGGATAATGGCTCAAGACAAATGCAGCTGTCAGGCATACCAAAAGAAATAACGAAGATCATCTCTGCCGTTATTCTTGTTTTCGTTGCCGGGGCGCTGCTG
>CALBZG010000181.1 GCA_937889655.1 uncultured Clostridia bacterium | reverse complement strand
ATCTCACCTATTTTTAATGTTTGCATTTAATTTTCCTACCTTTCGTAATCATCTTTTGATGGATTTGTTCACTTTACAGCATCATTTTAAGATCTATCGGAGCGAAGGGCAATGGAGCCCGAATTAACTTTAAGGTAAAATAATTTAATCATAGGTTAATAGAAACGCTTTATAATGTCAATATTATCACGTCGGGGAGCCTGTCTGAGCGGCATTGACAATTGCAAGTTATGTTTTATAATGGTATAGTTAAGAAGTGTATATTGTATATTTTTATATACAAAATAAATAGATGATCAGGAGGACCTCAATGGCAAAAGAAAAACTAAATTTCGAAGATGAGCAGGTAAGATTGAAATATCGACATACTGCTTCACATATAATGGCTCAGGCGATCAAACATCTCTGGCCGGATGCCAAGCTGGCCATCGGGCCGGCAATAGAAAACGGATTCTACTATGATATAGATTCGGAATACAGATTCAGCGAAGACGATTTTCCGGCCATACATAAGGAAATGAAGAAAATCATCGGCGCCAATTATCCTTTGGAGAGATTCGAGCTGTCAAGGGAGGAAGCCATTAAACTGATGGAGGATTACAAAGAGCCTTATAAAGTCGAGCTTATCAAGGATCTTCCTGCGGACTCCATTATCTCTTTTTATAAACAGGGCGACTTTACGGATCTTTGCGCAGGTCCGCATCTTGACAGCACCGGTCAGGTCAAAGCCTTCAAACTGATGAGCGTCGCCGGAGCGTATTGGAGGGGCAGCGAGAAAAACAAAATGCTGCAGAGAATTTATGCCACAGCTTTCCCTTCCCAGGAGGCTCTGGATGAGTATATCAATAGGATCGAGGAAGCCAAAAGAAGAGATCACAGAAAAATCGGCAAGGAAATGGATCTGTTTACGATTTTGGAAGAAGGTCCGGGTTTCCCATTCTTTATGCCGAATGGAATGGTCATAAGGAACGAACTTGAAAATTTCTGGCGTAGTGAGCACAGGAAGAGGGGATATCAAGAAATCAAGACGCCATTGATTTTATCCGAGGAATTGTGGCATACGTCAGGACACTGGGACCACTACAAGAACAATATGTACTTTACTAAAATAGATGACGGGGATTATGCAATTAAACCGATGAACTGTCCAGGGGCTTTGCTGTCCTATAAAAGGAAGATGTACTCGTATAGGGACTTCCCGATCAGAGTGGGCGAATTGGGGCAGGTTCACAGACACGAATTGTCAGGAGCTTTACACGGTCTGATGAGAGTCAGGACCTTCACACAGGATGATGCTCATATTTTCATGCTGCCGGATCAGATCAAGGAAGAAATACTGGGTGTTTATAATTTCATCGACTATGTTTACAATCTATTCGGATTCAAATACCATATAGAGCTTTCAACAAGACCGGAGGACTCCATGGGCTCCGACGAGGATTGGGAGATGGCGGAATCGGCCTTGAAGGAAGCAATGGATGGGGCTGCTGTACCATACATCATCAATGAAGGCGACGGTGCTTTTTATGGACCTAAGCTCGACTTTCATCTGGAGGATTCCATTGGAAGGACATGGCAGTGCGGAACGATCCAGCTGGACTTTCAGATGCCTCAGCGCTTCGACCTGAGCTATGTAGGCGCAGATGGGGAGAAGCATCGGCCGATCATGATACACCGGGTGATATTCGGCTCCATCGAGAGGTTCATCGGTATACTGACGGAGCATACTGCCGGCAAATTCCCGCTCTGGCTGGCTCCGGTGCAGGTCAAACTCCTGACGGTCACAGACAAGTTCATCGATTATGCTTTGGAAACAGGCAAAAAGCTGGAAGAAATGGGCCTTAGGGTGGAACTTGACATCAGGAATGAGAAAATAGGCTATAAGCTGAGGGAAGCCAGGAACGAGAGAGCTTCCTACATCGGTGTGATCGGTGAAAGAGAAGTTGAAGCCGGAACGCTGACGGTGAGGTCATCCAAGGCCGGAGAGCTGGGGGTCATGTCAGTAAATGATTTTGCAGAAAAACTGCTTGAGGAAATCAAATCTAAAAGCCTATAGAGTACCTATAGAGTAAACAGATATTAGTGAATTATTAAAAGAGCGGATTCAAAGTCTGCTCTTTTTTAAAAATGATAGCACGATTCAATCAATCGATATGCGGAGGTTTGTCATGTTTGGAGTAAAGGAACACAAAGAGTGGGGCGGAGGCGTTTATCTTTGCACGGTCAAAGACAGCATGGAAGCAGATATTTTTGAATCAAAATTGAGGAGCGAAGGGATCCCGTGTATAAAAAAATATAGGGGCGCCAGTAATTTTCTGGAAATTGCCATGGGTAAGAGTGTTGCATTTCCAATTGAAATATTTGTTCCTGAAGAAACCCTGGAAGATGCCAGAAACATCATCGTTGCAGTGCCTTTGGAGGAATGCGAGGATGTGAAATTTGAAGACGGTGTCTGATCTCGTCTAAGTTGCGGCTGAGTGCAAGGCTGAGGGGCCATCTTTTTATTGCATTATCCAGAATAATCTGTTAATATAGAACATAGTTATATTGAATATATGCAATAAACGGTTGGACGATGTATTTCGTTTTCAAGAGTTTTGGCTTCTGGGGTGGGAAGTTATATTTTAACTTCCCGCTTTTTTATTAAACTACATATAATAAAAATGCGCGCTGAATCCTGGTATGGAGCGGGAGAACCAATTTTTTGGGGTGAATCACAATTATGTGTAGGGTCAACTTTTCGACCCGAATCCGTCAGCTAATCTCGTAAGCGAAGAAGAGAAGTATTATTGTACAATTATTGTACTTAATTGTAGCATGTTTTTAAGCTGCAGATGTTTCTCTGCAGCTTTATGTTTTTGTAAGGTCGGAAGCCAAAGCAGTATAAGGAGGACTTCAAATGAAAAAAATTGCTGTTGGATTGTTTGGCTTTGGGAGAACCGGATCGGTTGTAGCCAACGAATTAATTAAGAATGATGATATTGATCTTTGCTGGGTAGTGAGAAAATCCAATAAGAATCAGGGAGAATATTCAAGCACGCTTCTAGGACATGAACATAAAGAGGGAGAGATTTTTTCCATTCAGAATATGGATTTTGATAAATTCTATAAAGAGAACAAAGTGGATGTGATAATTGATTTTTCGCATTCTTGTTCGGTCAAGGAATACAAAAACTCCGTGCTGGAAGGAATACGCATCGTATCGGCAGTGTCAAATTATAGCACCGAAGAGTTTAGTCTGCTGCATAGCTTGAGCGAAAAAACAGCCGTGCTATACTCTCCTAATATTACTCTAGGAATCAATTTTTTGATTGAGGTGAGTAAAATGTTGAAAAAAGTCACACCATATGCCGATATCGAGATAGTGGAAGAGCATTTTAGAGAGAAAAAAGACGTGTCTGGCACGGCCTTAAGAATCGCAAAAGATCTTGGGCTGGACCCGGTGGAACATGTCAATTCAGTCCGCGTGGGCGGTGTCGTTGGTACACATGAAGTTATTTTTGGTTTGCCAAATCAAACCATAAGGATTAAGCATGAATCATTGAACAGAGCTGCATTTGGTCAGGGAGCCATTTATGCAGCTAAATGGATCATGAATAAAAACCGTAATATGTATAGCATGGAAGAAGCTATTTCGACATTGATGACACAATGAGGAGGATGATATGGAACTAAAAAAAGAAATGAAGGGAATAAAGGTAGGTATTGGGTTCGCAACAGGAAGAAAAAGCTTTAAAAAAGTCCTAAGAAGCTATATCCATAATTGGAAGGAATCTGGTTTAGTGGACGATATAAGTATATCGCTTAATGTTTTTGTTGCCTATGATCTTAATTACAATAAAACTGTTAAAAAAGATTACACGAATATCCATCCGGAATTGCTCGATGCAATCGATGCCGTTACCTTTATGGGCGTCGAAGATATAGACCAGGAAATAAAATACCTTTCGGAGAATCGTGTCATCAGCAACACAGAAGCAAAGAAGATTTTCGGGAAAGGTTATTCAGCCCAAAGGAATGCTGTGGTTTACAATGCTATAAAGAACGGCATGGATTATCTGATTTTTTTAGATGATGATGAATATCCGGTTGCAGTCACTCGAACAAGAAAAAATGCGGTATGGGGTGGCCAGCATGTTATATCAACTCATATTAAATATATAGAACAAGCGGATTTGACTCATGGATATCACTGCGGGTATATATCACCAATACCCTTTATCAAATATAACGATAAAATGTCAGAGAAGGACTTCAGATCATTCATAGAGGCAATTAGCAACGATATACTTAGCTGGGATAATGTCAACAGGGTTATGAATAATGGCGGAGTTACCTATGCAGATACTGAGATACTTATAAAGGAAGAAGTGAAGGAAGTGCAGGAAATAGATCATGCAAAGTTCATCTCCGGAGCCAACTTGGGTATTAACCTCAAGAATCCAGAAAAAGTCTTTCCTTTCTATAATCCACCTGGCGCAAGAGGTGAAGACACTTTTCTCAGTACCTGCTTAACGGACAGGACTGTTCTAAAAGTTCCATGCTATACTTTTCACGATGGATTTTCAACATATCATCATCTTCTTGAAGGTGTCTTACCAATACAACTACAGTTTATAAAAGCTGACAATAAAAAAAATGTCGATAGATTTTATAAGGCTTGCATGGGATGGATCCGTTACAAACCATTGCTGCTTTACATTACACACCCTGATACCTACGAATCAAAGATAGAAGAAACCCGAAGCAGACTGATGGAAGCCTTGCCTAAGGTAAGCATGTATTTTGATGAGCCTGAATTTATGAATCTGCTGCATGAATTTGAAAAATATAATAGAAATGTGCATAAACATAATAAAGAATTTGTTGACATGAAAAATACTTGGGCCAAATTAATGACGCATATGTGTGAAAGGGGAGAGTGATTTCTCGCAAGGATTTTACGTTTTTTTCTCAGCACATATATGGCGCATATGTTATAATAATATGCATGCAGATCCCGTTAAACACCCTTCAGAGAAATCAGAGGTTATATTATGGACGAAAAAAATAACACCAGTGAAAGACCATCGAATGGCGTCAATTATACAAAGCCGGACGAGAAAGGGGTCAGCTATTACAAAATCGAGGGCAAGACCCTGACAGCCGATTCACGGAAGCGAAGCATAAGAAAAGGATTGATCATCACCGGTGTCATTCTGGTCGGAGTGATCCTGCTTGGGGTTTCATGCAACCGTTTGACCGGCGACTTCTTTAACCAGCTCGGATTCCTTGCCAACACCGGCGCCTATGTTGAAGAACCAGAGCTTCCGGGATATGATTATATTGCTCAGATTTCCGTCGAAGGAGCCATCATGGATAGCAATACCGATATGTTCGGGTATGCCGTTGGCTATCAGCACCGGTGGACGCTGAACCTGATCGACAGGCTAAAAAACGACGAACGCAACAAAGGTCTGCTGGTATGGGTGGATTCCCCGGGCGGCGGCGTGTATGAGTCCGATGAACTGTACCTTGCCATTAAAGACTATCAGAAAACCACAGGGAGACCTGTATATTCCGTTATGGGAAGCATGGCGGCATCCGGCGGCTACTATATTTCAGCCCCGGCGGATAAAATAATCGCGAACAGGAATACCTGGACAGGATCCATCGGTGTTACCATGGGAACCTATTTCGACGTCTCTGAGCTTCTCAAAACCCATGGAATTAAGACGGTGACCATAACCTCCGGCGAGAATAAAGCGATGGGATCTGCCTTTGAGCCTATGACAGAAGAACAGCTGGCGATATTCCAAAGCCTGATCGATGAAGCCTATGAGCAGTTTGTTGGGCTTGTCGCCGAAGGCCGTGACATGAAACCGGAACAGGTCAAAACTCTTGCCGATGGAAGAATATATACAGCAAAGCAGGCTCTGGACGCAGGTCTGATCGATGAGATCGGAACTTTGAACGAAGCGATTCCGGATATGCAAAAAGCCTATGGACTGGAGAATTGTGAAGTTGAGGAGTTCTATTATACGGAAGCCATCCCGTTGCTAAACATTTTTGGCCGGTTTGAAAGCATGATCAGCAATCGAAATGCGGGGGATCTGGCTATCCTGAACGAAATGATGGAGAAGAACTGTCAATTGACGCCGATGTATCTGTATCAATAAGATTTACCAGCATTTTAAATAAATGTTAAGTCAAAATACTTGACACCGGATGATTATCATGTTAAATTATCCGAGGCGTCAAGTATTTTAACTTGATAGGAGAAACAGGATGTTTGGAAAGATCGCAGAAGATAGTCTGCTATATGACTTTTACGGAGAATTATTAACAGCCAGACAAAAAGATGTGATGAAGCTTTATCATGAAGAAAACCTGTCTCTATCCGAAATCGCTGATGAATTCGGCATCAGCAGACAGGGAGTCCATGATGCTTTAAAAAATGCAGAGAAGGCTCTGATGGAATATGAGGAAAAACTGGGGCTGATCAAACGTTTCATTGAGAAAAGAGCATCTATGGCCGCCCTGAACAGTGAATTGAATCGCATGATCGAACACAATAAAGAAAATTCGGAGCTAGTCAGAGAACTGACCGGCATAAAAGATATTATCGAAAGCTTAGAGCAATAAGGAGGTTGGCAATGGCATTTGAAGGCCTGTCTGAAAAACTGCAAGGCGTATTTAAAAAGCTGAAAGGCAAAGGCGTCCTTACTGAAAATGATATCAACGATGCAATGCGTGAAGTCAAGCTGGCTCTTCTGGAAGCTGACGTCAATTTTAAGGTCGTTAAAGAGTTTGTTGAAAACGTTAAAGAGAAGTGCCTGGGCAGCGAGGTCATGGGAAGTCTGACCCCGGCCCAGCAGGTCATCAAGATAGTCAATGAACAATTGACCGAACTCATGGGTGGCGCGGGAAGCAAACTCACCTATTCCCCACGGGGGTTTACCACTTATCTGATGGTGGGGCTGCAGGGCACCGGAAAAACAACGACCTGCGGAAAACTGGCAGCTTATCTGAAGAAAGAAGGCAAAAAGCCCATGCTAGCGGCGTGCGATATTTACCGGCCCGCTGCGATCGATCAATTGGAAGTCGTGGGTAAAAACGCCGGTGTTCCGGTTTTTACCATGAGAGATTCAAAAGATCCGGTGCAAATAGCTTTGGCGGCCATGAAAGAAGCTGAGATCAAGGGATATAATGTACTGATTGTGGATACCGCCGGACGTCTTCAAATAGATGAAGAACTCATGGAAGAGCTTGTTCGGATCAAGAGTGCTGTCAAACCCCAGGAGATACTCTTGGTGGTGGATGCTCTCACAGGGCAGGATGCCGTGAATGCAGCGGAAGGATTCAATAACAAGCTCGGCATAGACGGCATTATCATGACCAAGATGGACGGCGACGCCAGAGGCGGAGCGGCCCTCTCAACAAAGAAAGTAACAGGAAAGCCCATCAAGTTTGTGGGCGTCGGTGAAAAAACCGAAGCGCTGGAGCCTTTCTACCCGGAGCGCATGGCCGGACGGATCCTTGGGATGGGAGACATGCTCAGTCTCATTGAAAAAGCCCAGGAAAGTTACGACGAGAAGCAGGCGGCAGCCCTTGAAAAGAAGATCAGAAAGAACGAATTCACTTTGGAGGATTTTCTTGAACAAATGGGACAGGTCAGAAAAATGGGGGGCCTTGCAAAAATACTCGATATGATGCCCGGCATGGGCAATAAAAGTATGAAAGACATCGACATCGACCAGGGAGAAAAGGAATTCCGACAAATGGAAGCCGTCATATTATCCATGACTCCGGAAGAGAGAAAAAATCCCAACCTGCTGAACGCCAGCAGACGGAAAAGGATCGCCGCCGGATCGGGGCAACCTGTCAGCAGAGTCAATACACTGATCAAGAGATACGACGATGCAAAGAAAATGATGAAGCAGTTCACCGGCGGGAAGATGAATAAAAAGTTTAGGGGCGGGAATTTTCCGTTTTAGGCAGATTCCCTTCAATATAAAAAAAAATAAAAATTAAAACAATCAAAATCAGGAGGAAACAGAAAATGGTAAAAATCAGATTAAGAAGAATGGGCGCGCACAAGAAACCTTTTTACAGAATAGTTGTTGCAGATTCAAGAAGCCCGAGAGACGGCAAGTGTATTGAAGAGATCGGAACATACAATCCGATGACTGAACCACCGGAAATCAGGATCGATGGAGAAAAAGCCAAAACATGGATCGCTTCCGGCGCGCAGCCTACAGAAGTGGTAAAATCTCTATTCAAGAAAACAGGCGTTATTTAAACGAAGAAAGCGGTGAGACTAATGGTTGAATTGGTTGAGATTATTGCAAAATCGCTGGTTGAAAATCCTGATGCTGTTGAAGTTAAGGAAATTCCAGGCAAATCCGCTGTAGTGATAGAACTGAAAGTTGCCCCGGAAGATATGGGCAAAGTCATCGGCAAACAGGGGAGAATTGCAAAAGCACTCAGAACTGTCGTTAAGGCTGCTGCAACAAAAGCCAACCAAAAAGTTGTTGTGGAAATAGTACAAGAAAAATAATGGAAAAAATAAAAATAGGACAGATAGTGAATGCAGTCGGACTGAAAGGCGAGGTGAAGGTTTATAACTATTCGGACTCTCAGGAACGATATTATGATCTTCAGACTGTATATCTTGATGACAAACTCTATGAAATAGAAAAGGTCCGCTTTCAGCAGCACCTGGTTATTCTGAAATTCAAAGGCGTTGATGACAGAAACGCCGCAGAATCGCTGAAGGGAAAGTATTTGAACATTACTGAAGCGGATCTTAAAGAACTGCCCGAAGGAACCTATTATATCAGAGATTTAATAGGTGTTCTTGTGGTTTTGGAATCCGGCGAAGTTTTAGGGACCTTGACGAACGTTCTCCAAAATTTCGCACAAGATCTCTATGAAATTGATGTTAATGGGAAAAAGGTGCTTTTGCCTGCCGTCAACGAGTTCGTTTTGGATGTGGATCTCGAAAGCAGAAGGGTGACTGTTCGCCTTCCCGAAGGACTGCTGGATTTATAAATGAAGATTAATGTATTGACGCTCTTCCCAGATATGTTTGCGCCGGTGACTGAAGCAAGCATTCTCGGGAAAGCCGCGGAAAAAGGAGTTTTAGAAGTCAAACTCATCAATATCAGAGACTATAGCCTGGACAAGCATCACAAAGCCGATGACACCCCGTTTGGCGGCGGAGTAGGTATGGTGATGCTGGCTCAACCGGTTTTTGATGCCTTAAAGGCGGCAGGCGCCGCAGGGAAAAGGATCCTTTACATGTCTCCACGAGGCAAGCTGCTGGATCGCGAGTTGATTTGCGATTTGGCTGCAGAAGAGGAGCTGTTCATCCTATGCGGGCATTATGAAGGAGTTGATCAGAGGATCATCGACCATTGGGATATTGAAGAGGTCTCCATCGGTGATTTTGTTCTGACAGGCGGTGAACTGCCGGCAATGGTCCTTATCGACTCTGTGGCAAGATTCATTCCGGATGTTTTAAATACGGACGTTGGAGCAGAACAGGAATCCATCTACTCCGGCCTTTTGGAGCACCCTCAATATACAAAACCCCGGGAATATGCAGGCATGAAAGTACCCGAGGTCCTGGTGGGAGGGAACCATAAGTTGATCGACCAATGGAAGTTCGAGCAATCCCTGAGACTCACGAAAGAAAGAAGACCTGAGCTCTTTGATCGATTCATTTGCGAAAAAGGCGAAACCTTAACAAAGGACGAGAAGAAGATACTAGAGAAGGTAATCGATGAAGCTTAAAAGGAATATACTGATCATATTGTTTCTTGTCATCGCCATCGGTCTTGGCGCAGTGATATACCTGGTTCCGGGCATAGCATCGATGCTGACGAAAACCATGACCGCAGAATATGGAAGTTTCCAGGTGATCGACGAAATCGAGTGTTATGTTGTAAGGGATGAAGTCGTTTATCTTGCGGCAGACCAAGGAAACATCAACTACTATATAGAACAGAATTCTGTTATTAGAAAGGGATCCACCGTACTTGAAATAGCCGGCGATGAGACGGTAAAAGCAAAAGATAATCGTTTTGGCGAATTGACCGGCAAGCTCGGGAATGCAGCAGTGATACACGGCGGTTATCAAGCAGAATTCAGCGGAGTCGTAAGCTTTTACATAGACGGATATGAAAACTATTTTACTCCCGCAGGCATCCCTGAATTAAAATATGATGAAGTCTCAAGCCAGAATTATGAAGCCGAAAACCTGGTTAGAAAAACTGCTTATTTCCAGGAGCCATTATATAAGATATGCCGAAATAATGAATGGCATCTGGTTGCCTGGGTCGATGGAGGAGTGGTTTCAAAATATCAAATCGGCAGCAAAGTTACAGTCTATCTTCCGAAAGGCGATATAAAAGCTAAAGTATCCAATATCATCCAGGACGGAGAAAAGTGGCAGATCACACTGACAACAGATCGCTACTATGAGGATTTCGCAGCTTTGAGGACCCTTGATGCCACGGTATTGACCAGCGATTATAAAGGTATCGTCGTGCCAAATGAGAGTCTGGCCGTTGTTGACGGCCAGGTCGGAGTCTATGTCATAAACAAAAAAAATGAAAAAGTATTTACGAAGGTGAAAGTACTGGCAACCGATGGAAAAGAAAGTTGCCTCGCAGTTGAATATTATTATGACGAAGCAGGAAATCAGGTGAACACCGTCGATATATATGATGAGTTGGTGAGGAGGCCGAACTGATGGGCATAAGAGAAAACCTTGAGGATATTATCGAACAAAAAAATCGGGCGGCAGCTGACGCGGGAAGGACTCCTGAGGAAATCCTTCTTTGTGCGGTGAC
>CALBZG010000180.1 GCA_937889655.1 uncultured Clostridia bacterium | reverse complement strand
AGTTTACCTCCTTGTCCGCAGCATAGTGCACATGAAGCAGCTCGTGTACACGTCCCTTAAGTATGCCTCCGTAAAGAGCCATGATGATTGGATTTTCCTCGGAATGCTTGATATTAGTCATGCGGTCCGCTGCATAGAGGCCTTTGCCTCTTTCTTCCATTTCTTCCCTTAGGGCGAAAGGCTGTCCTGCTCCGCATACACATCCTCCCGGGCAAGCCATCACTTCGACGAAATCATATTTAACTTCACCGGATTTAATTTTTTCGATCAATGCAGAAGCATTTCCCAGGCCGCTGACTACTGCGATCCTTACCTCTGCGTCGCCATATGGAATAATAGCCTCCTTCACTCCCTCAAAGCCGCGGATACCGGTATACTCGATGGCCTTGACCGCCGCCTGGGTCTTCTCATTGGAAAGACGTCTCAGAACGGCTTCCGTGACACCTCCGGTCACCCCGAAGATGACTCCGGCTCCACTGTAGGTTCCGAACGGAGAGTCCACAGCTTCCGGCTCCAGTTCTGAAAATACCAGCCCGGATTCCTTGATCATCCTGATCAGTTCTTTTGTTGTAATAACATAATCCACATTCGGCAGCCCGTCTACCCTGAACTCATCCCTTGACGCCTCGAATTTCTTCGCTGTGCAAGGCATTACAGCTACATGGATATGTCTGCGGCTTGAACTTGCATAATGAGCCTTGATAACGGAAGCAAACATTTGCATCGGTGAACGGCAAGTTGAAATGTCGTGGATCAGTTCCGGATAATTTTTTTCTGCAAAGCTGATCCAGGCCGGGCAGCAGGATGTGAAGAGCGGCATCTCGTGAGGTCCGTCCTCCAGGCGTTTCAGGAACTCATTGGCTTCTTCAACGACGGTCAGGTCCGCTGAAGTGGAGGTGTCGAAAATTTCGTTGAAGCCCATGCGTCTCAATGCGGCAACGATCATTCCGATACCGTTCTCGCTGTTCTTGAAGCCGAATTCCTGGTTCAGCCCTACACGTACAGCCGGAGCGATCTGTATCGTTACTTTCGTGTTTGGATCATCCAGCTCTTTCCACAGTTTTGCCGTATCGTTTCTCACTACGATGGCGCCTGTTGGGCAGACTGCTGCACACTGTCCGCACCCGACGCACGGAGATTCAGTGATTGGCCTGTCAAAAGCAGGGCTCACCATCATCTTGGAGCCGCGAAATGCGAAATCGATGGCCCCGACTTTCTGTACTTCATTGCACATTCTGACGCAGTCCCCGCAGAGTATGCATTTGTTCTTATCTCTTACGATGCTTAACGAAGAATCGTCCACCAGCGGTTCTGCTGCTTTATTCGGGAATCTTACTCCGTCTATATGAAATCTCTTTGCCAGCTCCTGGAGTTTACAGTCCGTGCTGTTCTCGCAGGTGGTGCAGTCTCTGCAATGGTTGGCAAGAAGCAGCTCTAATATCAGTTTCCTGTATTTGCGGAGCCTTTCGGTATTTGTTTTGATTTCCATCCCTGGTCTTGGAGGCGTAGAGCATGCGGCATCCAGGCTGCCCTTTTCATTTTCTACCATGCACATGCGGCAGGCCCCGTATATTGAAAGATCGGAATGGTAGCAGAAGGTTGGCATTTTTATCCCGGCTTTGCGGATCAGTTCAAGCAGATTGCTCTCCCCATTGATTTCCACCGGGATCCCATCGATCATCATCATATTTTTACTGTTCATTGTTAGGCCTCCTTTACAGCTTTGAATGGACAAACATCGACACAAGCACCACATTTAATGCATTTTCCCTGGTCTATGGTAAACGGCTCTTTGACTTTTCCGCTTATGGCTTGGACCGGACAGACTTTTGCGCACTTTGAGCAGCCTTTGCATAAGGACGGATCTATCTCCAGCTTCTTCAACTTGCTGCATGTTCCGGTGCGGCAGGTTCCTTTAATATGCTCTTCATATTCATCTCTGAAGTACTGGATTGTGCTTCTTACAGGATTTGGGGCTGTCTTACCAAGGCCGCACAATGCTGTGGATGATATCATATCAGCTAGCTCCAGCAGCAGTTCGATGTCGCCTTCCTGGCCTCTGCCTTCCACGATGTTTTCAAGGATCTCCAGCATCCGCCTAGTCCCTTCACGGCAAGGAACACATTTTCCGCAGGATTCATTCTGGGTGAAGTTCATAAAGAATCTGGCGACCTCGACGATGCAGGTGCGGTCATCCATGACCACCAGCCCCCCGGATCCCACCATAGCGCCGGCTGCTTTCAATGAGTCATAGTCCAGCGGAAGGTCGAGGTGTTCTCTTGTGAGGCATCCGCCGGAAGGTCCGCCGATCTGGACGGCTTTGAATTCTGCTCCATCTCTGCAGCCTCCTCCAATATCGTAAATGACTTCCCGGAGCTTTGTACCCATAGGTATCTCAATGAGTCCGGTGTTTTCTATGTTGCCGGTAAGTGCAAATGCTTTTGTGCCCGGGTTCTGCTCGTTGCCGATGGATTTATACCAGTCCGCGCCGTTATTGATGATGGTCGCAACATTCGCATAGGTTTCAACATTGTTTGGAACGGTCGGTTTTCCGAAGAGTCCTTTCTCAACCGTAAGCGGGGGTCTTACTCTAGGGAAGCCTCTTTCGCCTTCAATGGAAGCGATCAATGCTGTCTCTTCTCCGCAGACGAAAGCGCCTGCGCCTCTATTGATATGGATATCGAAATCAAAACCGCTTCCCAATATGTCCTTACCCAGCAATCCCAGTTGTTTTGCCTGCTCGATGGCTCGGGCAAGCCTTTCTACGGCCATTGGATACTCTGCTCTTACATAAATGTATCCTTCTGAAGCACCGGTAGCGCATCCTGCGATGAGCATCCCTTCGAGAACTCTGTGCGGATCGCCTTCCATGATGCTCCTGTCCATAAAAGCTCCCGGGTCTCCCTCATCTCCGTTACAGAGGATATATTTTGGAAAGATATCCAACTTGCGCACAGCCTCCCACTTGATGCCGGCAGGGAATCCCGCACCTCCTCTTCCCCGGAGGTTGGATTGCTTGATCGTCTGCACTACAGCGTCTCCGTTCATATCGAACAGCGCTTTTTCAAATGCGGTATATCCCCCTGTCGCGATATATTCAAGAATGGAGTCTGCGTCGATGTTGCCGCAATGCTCCAGCACAAGTCTCGTCTGTTTTTTATAGAAAGGGATTTCTTCCTGCTTTGGATATACCTCGTCGTTTTTATGATAGGCCAGACGTTCGATCAGTTCGCCATTCAGAATAGTTTTTTCAACGATTTCAGGACAATCCTCCAGCTGCACCTTGTTATATAGCCAGCCCTGAGGCTCCAGCTTCAGCAGGGGACCCATTTCGCAGAAACCGTGACAGCCGCTTTTCTTCAGGCCTACCGTTTCATGGGGTTCTCTTTGCAGTTCCACTGCGCAGTCAATATTTCTTTCCTTCATGATTTCCAACAGGCGGTCATATATTTCCAGGGAACCGCCGGCGATGCAGCCCGTACCGGCACAAACCAATATTTTCTTCGATTGAGCCGACAACGAGTCTTTATATTCTATACGAAGCTTTATGAGATCCCCTCTGGATTTAAGCATTTTTCTCTTCCTCCTTCAGTTGGTTTAAAAGTTCCACTGCCTTTTCCGGCGTCATGGCCGGATATACTTTTTCATTTACTGTAATGACCGGTGCCAGTCCGCATGCACCCAGGCAGGATACGGTCTCTACAGTGAACAGCAGATCCTCTGTGGTCTTTTTTTCTTCCGAAAGCTGAAGTTCCCGACGAAGAGTCTCCAAAATCGGAGTGGATTTTCTGACGTGGCAGGCAGTCCCGTCGCAGATCCTGATGACATACTTTCCTTTTGCTTCAAGGGAGAAGTTTTCATAAAAGGTGGCTACACTGAAGATCTTTGCTTCGCTAATACCCAATTTGCGCTCTAGATGGGGGAATATTTCTTTCGGAAGGTAGTGGTAATGTTCCTGAACAGCCTGCAGGATCGCGATGATCGCCTTTGGGTCATTCCCGGCCCTTCCTGTTAGTTCATCCAGCTGACTGTAGTTGAAAGTTGCGTTATTTTCCATTTTTTCCTCCTTAAAAATAGCTGACATTTATTCTTTTGTTCATCTGTTTCATACATTTAGCCAGTTCCTCCACCAGCTGCATTTTTATATTGAAGCTTATAGGCAGATCCGGATTCTGATGGGCCGGATTCACCGCTTTGCCAACAAAGAAATTGATATCCGTGGCGTCTTCGAATAGCACTCTTGCAATAAGGGATGCCCCGTCTTTCTTATACGACCAATGTTTGAAGGTTTCGTTGTCTTCCAGATAATCCCTCGCATATCGAAGGACTTTATTGATGGTCACTACTCCTTCTGTTACCAAGTCGACCCCCTCGATCTCCGCAGTTGGCGGCACCTCAGGCTCGATAAAATCAAGCTTGTGTA
>CALBZG010000179.1 GCA_937889655.1 uncultured Clostridia bacterium | reverse complement strand
GGCAAAGTGTCACAGCTGGACAGAAAATCGCCAACAGCGGTAATACAGGCCTCAGTACAGGGGCACATTTACATTTTCAGATCATGGAAAACGGAAAAGCCGTTGATCCTTTAAAGTATGCCGGCAGCTCATCAGGATCCAGCGAGGATCCTTTGTCCGGTTTGATGGACAGTGTCGGCAGCTTGGTTGATGTGGATCAGCTGACAGAGACCATTAAAAAATACTGGTGGGCCATCGCAATAGGCCTTGTCGGTTTGGCAATAATTAAAAAATAGCCTGGGGAATTACAGGCTATTTTGTATTTTCTTCAAGAAATATTGAAGAATGACTTGACATTTGATTTGTAAAAGTTTATATAATAAGCAACTGAATAGGGCATTTCGGCGCGGTAACAGCAAGATTGTTATTCTTAATTCTGAAACACATTCAGAAGGTTTGTTAAAGTGATTGGTAACTATTCCTAAAATCATAATTTTGGGAATAGTTAATAATGTATTCAGTTTGCCTTCAATGATTATTCGATTCGTCTATCTTTTTAACAGTCTTTGGTTTGTCCAAACTAATAAGCAGTCCGATCACCGCCCCCCATATCGTTGATACAAATGGATTTGATGTTATCGGACAAGTTCCGGATGGACAACCCACTATTTTATAATATGCGAAACCCAAAGTTCCTCCCAGCAATACGCCAATAAGAATTCTAAAACTCATCGTCTCACTCTCCTTTACGACCTTTACTATACAAGAGTTAGTTAGATTTTATTATACTCCTACAGGCGAATCAAATCAGTAACAACGTCACAAAAACGAGGCTTTATTTTGAGTTTTAAGCGATTTATTCGATATACCTCAATACTTTATACCTGTTGATATTCGGCACATTTTGAGACAGTTGCAAAATGTGCTTTATAGTGTCATCGGGACCTGAATAACCATGCCAGGATGCAATTGATCAGCTTTGATTTTGTTGATTTCACATATTTCATATACGACCCGTCTAATGTCAAGACCGCTATTATTATAGGCAGATGCGATTTCCCAAATCGTATCTCCGTATTCGATTTCGATTTGTGCATAAGCATCCCGAGTCAACCCGGACGCTTCATTAAATCCCAAAACTGTATTTGTTAATGCTGCAACGCTGAATATGCATATGAAAATAAATAAGGTAAACCTGAATTGAGACTTGATCCTGTATATCTTATTTTTCTTCATTAAGAACACCTCCTAAAATAGTTCCCCGCTTCCCTATTGAAACATTTGTTCTTTTCTTTTATATTAAGCGAATATATGTTCTTTGTCAACAATTATTTCCATAAAAAAAGGCCGTCTGGAGGAACAGCCCTTTACTCTTGACATACCCTAAGATAATCAATATTATTTACTGCAGCATAGTTTTACACAGCATTGGGCTTGAGTCCGTCCCAACGCTTTCCAGTCATGGATTCTACCGAAACCTTTATAATGAAGGTTCCTTTGATTTTCTTCTCTGTGTACAGGTTATCATCATGCCGATATCCGGAAGGCTTTAATTTGTTTACCAGCAGATTGTAAGCCAGGATCTTATCGTCCCGGTCATTCAATATTTCTGCCGTTCCGAAGCCGATCACACTTTCGTATGAAATCCCCCAATCGCATGGCTTCTGAGTATTTTCGACGACTTTTTCCGTATAAGAGTGCTGAACCTCGAAACAGACCTTATTGTTTTTTCTCAAAATATCCAATTTCATCCCGACTTCGGCACAATGAAAATATAATGCCTGATCATGGTATGCAAAAATCATCGGTATAACATAAGGCTGATCCTCTAAACACATTGCAAGATGGCAAATGCTTTCACGATTTAATATATCGATCATTTCTTCTGTATCTTTGATTTCGCGATCTCTTCTTCTCATGCGGGAAATTTCCATGACCTTCTCCTTTAATCAAATGTATAGTTTAATTCATTTTAGAGACTTTACTGTCTTTCTTTACATATTTTACATAACCGTTATCGATGAAATGCATCAATCGAGCCCGGTAAACGAATCCCAAAATGATCAAAAGCACCATCACAGCTGCCAGTATGATCACCCCGGTATAAATCCCTTTGTACAGCATGCTGCCCGTCATAATGCTGGCAGCAAGGGAAGGTGTCCGTCCTATGAGTGAAAGCACTAGAAACGGTAGAAACTTCATGTTGGAAACACCGGCAATGTAGCCTAAAAAGTCTTTCGGCAGTCCGGGTATAAAATATAGAATAAAAACAGCGATATAAGCACGTTCACTGTTGAGGCGATTGAGAAATCTGTTGAAATTTTCAGGTTCCATCAGGACCCTAATAGCGCTTTGGCCCAATAACTTTGATATATAATAAGTGAAGATCGTCCCGGTTGCAGCGCCGGCCAGTGAAATCAAAAATGCGGCAGGAAATCCCAAAAGCCATCCGGCTGCCATGTTCATAAATTGTCCAGGTATGATGCAAATTATGATCTGTATGATCTGCACGCCGAAATATATCAGGTAGATCGTCGTATAATCGTCTCCCGTCATAAAACTTTTGAGGAAAGTTTCTGCTTCTTCAAGGGTGTTGATCTGCTCGATCAGCTCCGGGTTCAACATGATGATATATGCCGGGATCCCGGCGATTATAATAACCAGCAGTAAAAGTTTTATCACTGATAAAGCTTTTCTTAAACGGGTCACTTTAACCGCTTTATATTCATTATTTCCCATTATTTTATATAAATCCTTTATTTTTCAGTGTTTGAAGCGCTTTGATAACACCGAATCTGGAGTGCTCATAAGTAAGTCCTCCTTGAAAATAAACATTATAAGGAGCTCTTATGGGAGCATCCGCCGACAGTTCTATAGAGGAGCCTTGAATGAATGCTCCGGCAGCCATGATGACCTTATCTTCATAACCCGGCATATCCCAAGGCATAGGTTTAACATGTGCATCGATCGGTGCGGCGGCCTGGATCCCTTCACAGAAAGCGATCACCGCTTCCGGAGAATTCAATTTCACTGCCTGGATAATATCGCTGCGTTCATCCCCGGGAGCTGGACAGACATCATAGCCGAGCATCTGGAAGGCCTGGCTGCATAAAATAGCGCCCTTCACTGCGCCATTAACGACTTTGGGTGCCATAAACAAACCTTGAAGCATGGTCCTGGTTTGACCAAAAGTCAACCCGCACTCTCCACCAATGCCTGGAGATGTCATCCGATAGGAAACACTTTCAATCAGATCTTTGCGTCCCACGATATATCCGCCGGTCAGAGCCAACCCACCGCCGGGATTTTTGATCAAAGAGCCGGCAGCTACATCAACACCGACATCCGTCGGCTCCTGAATGCCCAGAAACTCACCGTAGCAATTATCTGCCATCAATATGATATTTGGATCCAGACGCTTCATGAATGCTGCCCAGGCCTTGATCTCCTCTATTGTGATGGCTTTTCTCCAGCCGTATCCGGTAGCCCTCTGGATCGTACACATCCTGGTTCTGGGCCCGATAGCCTCTTGAATTCTTTCCAGATCGATGGTCCCGTCTGGTTTGAGTTCGATTTGCTTGTACGTGATCCCAAAATCCTTCAAAGAGCCTTTCCCATGGCCTCGCAAACCGATGACCTCTTCCAAAGTGTCATAAGGCGCACCGGTGCAATAAATGAGCTCATCACCGGGTCTCAATATGCCCGCCAGTGTCAATGTCAGCGCATGGGTGCCATTCACGATGATAGGACGCACCAGGGAACTGTCCGTATTGAAAATAGTAGCGTATACACGCTCAATGGCTTCTCTTCCGGGATCATCATAGCCATACCCCGTGGTCCATCTGAAATGCACATCGCTGATCTCATTTCTCTGAAAGGCGTCCAGCACTTTATACTGGTTGTAGGCAGTGATATCATCCAGCTTTTCGAACTCCGGCTTGATCACTTCTTCCGCATCATGGATCAGTTAGATCGGAAGAGCGTCGTGTAGGGAAAGAGTGTAGATCTCGGTGG
>CALBZG010000178.1 GCA_937889655.1 uncultured Clostridia bacterium | reverse complement strand
TGTGCTCTTCCGATCTTTTATCCCTCCCCAAAAAATTTCTTAATATTCTTTTCCCCTCTTGTGTCATTATAGATTCCGGATGGAATTGCAGTCCGTATATTTCGTAGTCCTTGTGTTTGACAGCCATGATTTCTCCATCTGCTGTTTTAGCCGAAATGAGCAGTTCCTCCGGCATGGTGTCCTCTACTGCCGCCAGAGAATGATACCGCGCGCATTGGATGGTCTCAGGCATCCCCTTGAAAATTGGATTGTCAAGATCTAGACGGACATCCGATGTTTTCCCGTGCATCAGTGCCTTGGCGTAGGAAACCTCCGCTCCGAAGGCTTCACATATAGCCTGATGGCCGAGACAAACGCCCAGCATCGGGATTTTTCCTGCGAAATGGCGGATCGCAGCTTCACAGATCCCTGCGTCCAAAGGTCTTCCTGGTCCCGGCGACAGGATGATATACTCCGGCCCAAGCTGCTCGATCTCGTCAACCGTCATTTCATCATTCCGGATCACCCGTATATCCGGACAGATTTCTCCGATATACTGGTACAAGTTGTATGAAAAGCTGTCGTAATTATCAATAAGCAATATCATTTGTCAATTCCTCCTTCCGATATCTTCAAAGCGCTGACTACAGCCTGCGCTTTGTTGATGCACTCTTTATATTCCATTTCCGGAACGCTGTCGGCTACGACGCCTGCGCCGGATCGTACAAATACTTTTCCGTTCTTTTTGTAAGCGATGCGGATGGCGATGCAGGTATCCATGTTGCCGCTGAATGCGATGTATCCGATGGCGCCCCCGTATATGCCACGTTTGTTGTTCTCCAGTTCATTGATGATTTCGCATGC
This sequence comes from uncultured Clostridia bacterium, assembly GCA_937889655.1. Classification (GTDB taxonomy): domain Bacteria; phylum Bacillota; class Clostridia; order Peptostreptococcales; family Anaerovoracaceae; genus CALBZG01. The sequence goes on along the minus strand of CALBZG010000178.1, from coordinate 25,293 downwards.
CCGGATCTTAGGGGCTCCGGACAAAGTGCCTGCCGGCAGAACTGCGCTGATCGCATCCAGAGCTGTTTTGTCTTCACGTAGACGGCCTCTGACTGTTGAGCCGATGTGCATAACATGCGAAAAGCGTTGGATGGAAAGATATTTTTCAACTTGGACCGAGCCGAATTCGCTTATTTTTCCTATGTCGTTTCGGCCCAGATCTACCAGCATGTTATGCTCCGCCAGTTCTTTCGGATCCTTCAGCAGTTCTTCCTCGAGCCGGTTGTCTTCCTCGCAGGTCCCGCCTCGCGGCCGGGTCCCGGCTAGCGGGAAGGTGTATAGCTCTTTTCCGACCAGTTTGACCAGTGTTTCGGGAGATGCCCCTGCGATTTCGATATCCTCCCCGGAAAGATAAAACATATACGGAGATGGATTGATGGTTCTCAGCACCCGATATGTGTCAAACAAGCTGCCTTCGGCCTCAGCCTCCAGGCGATTGGATAGTACTACCTGAAATATGTCCCCCTCATAGATGTATCTCTTTGCCCTTTCCACCATTTCACAAAACGTTGATTCATCGAACAACGGCTTGAAGTCGCTTTTGATACTCATCGGCGGAATCACCGCGGGTTCGCCTCTTTGAATGAGTTCGATCATGCTCTGAAGTTCGAGGAGCGCCTTTCGGTAGTTTTCATCCAGCGAATCAGTTTTTATATTGACGATCAGGATGATCTGCTGCTTGAGGTTGTCAAAAGCAATTACCTTATCAAACAGCATCAGATCGAAGTCCCGAAAGTTTTCCTGATCCTCTGCGTCAAGTTTTAACGAAGGTTCGTTGTATTTGATAAAATCATAGGAAAAATAACCGACCAGGCCGCCTGCAAATGGCGGAAGATCATCAAAATACGGGCTTCTGTTATCGTCGAGTATCTGTTTGATATACTGCATCGACTCGCCGCTTTTGATCGTAATTTTTGTTCCCGCATTGATATTTACAACGCCGTCTTTACAGGTGATTTCCATCTGTGGGTCGTATCCGAGGAATGTATATCTACCCCACTTTGAAGTGTCTTCAAGGCTTTCGAGTATATAACAGTGGCTGCTAATATTTTTTAGCAGTCTCATAACTTCGATCGGGGTTCTGACATCGGAATAAATCGCGCAGCTGATCGGAAGCGTTTTATATCCCGCAGCCAACTCTCTGGCTTTTTCTAAATCAGGTTTAACCATTTTTAAAACTCCTTTCGAAAAACAAAAAACCCATCATTGATAAATATATTATCAAGGACGGGTTAATACATAATCCGCGGTGCCACCTTGCTTCGCAGCAGGATCAAAAAATCCCTCATGCTGCGCTCTTTCAGGATACCATCATATCCCTGGCAACTGACGTGTGCCTGACGTCGCAGAATACTCGGCAAGATGCCTTTGACTGCGCCCTCCGCGGTCCATTTAACAGTCTGCGTTCTGCCGGCTTCTCATCCTCCCGGCTCTCTGTAAGTGCACGAATTGTTTTTATCTCCGCTTCAACGGTTTAACAAGCTATTTAATTGACGTTAATATTATCACCAACCAGCAAATCTGTCAAGCAATAAATATTTCGACCATTTTAAACTATTTTTTGTCTGAGATCCCTCGGCTAACTCAGATTCTATCTGCATTATTTTTATCTTATGCCTAGTCCGAAATTTTCCCGAACCCTCTTCATAGTCTTTTCAGCAATGGCGCCGGCTCTTTCAGCTCCATGCTTCAAATCATGAAGCAACTCGCTTGAATGGCGGATCTCTTCATACCTCTCTCTGATCGGCGTCAGTGCATCCACTGTGATTTCAACCAGATCTTTCTTGAGATCCCCATATCCGCGGCCTTCATACATCGCTTCAATATCAGCCACCGGCTTACCGGAAAAAGAACTATAGATATTTAGAAGATTGCTGATCCCCGGTTTGTTTTTTAAATCGAACTTGACGATCCCATCGGAATCCGTAGTTGCTTTCATAATGGCTTTTTTAATTTTCTTATCATCATCTAAAAGCGAGATCCTGCTTAAATCGTTCTCGGCGGATTTGCTCATTTTCGAAGTCGGATCATCCAGGGCCATGACCCTGGCTCCTTCCTTGAGAAATCGTCCGTCCGGCACCACAAAGGTCCCTTCAAACCGATTGTTCACACGTATGGCAATGTCTCTTGTTATTTCAATATGCTGTTTCTGGTCGTTCCCGACAGGAACCATCTCGCTATCATAAAGAAGAATATCCGCTGCCATCAGAACGGGATAAGTGAAGAGGCCTGCCGGAGCGGATTCTTTGTTCTTGCTCTTATCTTTATACTGTGTCATCCTGGAAAGCTCGCCGGTGTATGTATTGCACATCAATATCCATGCCAACTCTGCATGGCCCGGTACGTCAGACTGTACAAATATGATATTTTTCTTTGGATCGATGCCGATGGCGCAATATAAAGCAGCCACGTCTAATATATGTTTTTTAAGCTCTTCGGGGTCCTGGGGCAGAGTGATGGCATGAAGGTCCACAACACAGTATATGCATTGGTTCTCTTCCTGCAGCTCCACAAATTGCTTCAACGCTCCCAGATAGTTGCCGATATGGATATTGCCCGTAGGCTGTACTCCGGAAAAAACTCTCATATTACTTTAACTCCTTAAACTCCTATATAATGTCTCGTTCTCTATCAGTCTCTCCTGATTTCCTTCAGGAACTTATCCCGGATGCTTTTTTCGACTCTCGAAACAGTCATCTGGGAGATGCCCAGTGCATTGCCTACTTCAGCCTGGGTCCTGTTTTCAACAAAGCGCATTCGGAAGACTTTCCTGTCCTGCTTCTTCAGGTTTTCCAGCACTGTTTCAACTATTTCAGCATATTCTATGTTGCCGTATCCTGATTCCACCTGGCCGGTATATCTTTCAAGCATAGCGCTCTCCCCATCCTCCCCGGTATCATCAAAGGTCTGATCCAAAGATAGAGGAGCATAAGACTGGCTGCTCTCCATGGCTTCGAGAACAAGCATTTCCGAAATCCCCATTTTTTCGCCGATCTCTGCCACGGTAGGGGTTCTTCCCAGTTCCTGTGTCAGCTCATCCCGGACAGAAGGGATCTGTCCTGCCAAGCCTTTCAGTCTGCGAGGGACCTTGATGGTCCATTCCTTATCTCTGAAATGCTTTTTTATTTCTCCCAGAATCGTCGGGGTGGCAAAGCTTGAAAATGCAAAACCCCTGCTGGGATCGAATCTTTCCACAGCAGAAATCAGGGCCATGGCCCCGACCTGATAAAGATCGTCGTAATCAACGCCTTTGCCCAGATATTTTCTTATTAAAACATCAACCATGTATAAATGCTGCTCTACCAGAAGATTGCGCAAAGAAACATCGCCCGTTGCTTTATACTGATTGAATAGTTCCGCTTTATCCATTTACACGTCCTCGGGATGATATACTCGATAGAAAATTGTTCTACCTGCGATGCCGTACTTTCTCCATTATGAGTTTTCTTCCGCCTTCGGCGTCTTCCTTCAGTTCGGCTTTATCCATAAGCGAACTAATAATGAACATAGACAGTTCCCCGTCTTTTGGGCAGTTGCCGCATTTGGTACAATCTCTTTTTTCAATAGTAAATCCCGCATTGCTTTCAGAAATTGTGATACGCATCGTATCGCCCTGCATACCGCAAATCACAAGAAACCGGCCGATCAGCTCCTTATGGCCATGGCAGCAAACAACCTTCCAAGCCTCGGAAATCGCAACACTCATGTCCTCGACATCAACCAGCGAGAAACCCGATGTGCTGGCATACGACGCCACTGCCAATCTGGCGGTGGTGACATTTTCCTTGTTGCCCGGCAAGGAAAATCTTAATTGATTACGCATATTTTATGAACTCCTTCTATCAAACACCTCTTTATGAGGTTTATTCCGTATCCATAGTAACCTGGCCTTCATTGTCCAGGAGCGTCTTTCTGCCATTGTCTGACGGGATCGCGTTTATTTCATCAAGGTCCTCCGGCACTACCTTTGCCAGCGCGATGATATTGGCGTCTGCGGCTACCTTCATGATCTTGACTCCCTGGGTTGCTCTTCCGAGTTTGGAGACGTCACCGGCATTGATCCTGATGATAATGCCGTCGGAATTGATCAGGAGAACATCGTCTTCCCCTCCGACCACCATTGCGCCGATCAATTCACCGGTTTTTTTAAATTTAGCCTTGTCGTAAGTCAGCAGGCCCTTTCCGCCGCGAACCTGGATCTTGTAATCTTCCACAGGTGTCCTTTTGCCATAGCCGTTCTTTGTGACCACCATCAGTTCCTGTCCCGGCTCTACCAACTCCATGGAGACGACCTCGTCATCCTTTTCGAGCTTGATAGCCCTGACCCCTCCAGATATGCGGCCCATCGGACGGACATCTTGTTCGGAGAAGCAGATGCACTTCCCATGCTTGGTTACAATGATAACATTGTTTTTGCCGGTGGTCTGGCTTATGCCGATCAATTCGTCTCCGTCCTTCAGATTGATGGCAATCAAGCCTGTTTTTCGGTTGGTGTCAAATTGGGAAAGAGGAGTCTTCTTAATCGTTCCCTGCTTTGTAACGCCGATCAGATATTCATCCTCCACAAATTCTTTCACCGGAATTATGGCCGTGATCCTTTCGCGCTGCATAAGATTGAGGAAGTTGACAGCAGGAGTGCCCTTTGCAGTACGAGTCGCCTCAGGGATCTCATAGGCTTTTATCCTATGGGCCTTTCCAGTATTGGTGAAGAACATCAGGAAGTCATGAGTGGAGGTCATGATCAGACTCTTGACAAAATCATTCTCTCTCGTTGTAACGCCCATGATGCCTTTTCCGCCGCGCTTCTGGGTTTTGTAAGTGTCTACAGATACTCTCTTTATATACCCTAAGTAAGTCAGGGTAATCGCAACCTTCTGCTCCTCGATCAAATCTTCTTCATCTATCTCACTGACATCCGCAACAATCTTTGTCCTGCGGGGATCCGAGTATTTTTTCCTGATTTCTGTTAGTTCGTCCTTTATGACGCCCATCAGGAGCTTCTCGTCCTCCAATAGACGCCTGTAATAGGCGATCATTTTTTGAAGGTCCGCATATTCATTCTCAATCTTTTCCCGCTCAAGGCCTTGAAGTCGTGCAAGCCTCATGTCCAGTATGGCCTGGGCCTGTATTTCAGAAAGGCCGAAGCGCATCATAAGGTTTTCTTTGGCATCGTTGTAGCTTGCTCTTATGATCTTGATGATCTCATCGATATTGTCCAGTGCTATTCTTAAGCCTTCCAATATGTGGGCTCTCGCCTCGGCCTTGCTCAGATCATACTGGGTCCTTCTTGTGACTACGGCTTTCTGATGCTTGAGATACTCAACGAGGATCTCCTTCAAGTTCAATACCTTTGGGACCCCTTCCACGATAGCCAGCATGATCATGCTGAAGCTTTCCTGAAGCTGGGTATGCTTATAAAGACGGTTCAATGTCACTTGGGCATTGGCGTCTCTCTTAAGTTCAATGACGATGCGCATGCCGTTGCGGTTGCTTTCATCCCTTATCGTCGAGATGCCCTCGATTTTTTTGTCTTTTACCAGCTCTGCGATCCTTTCCTGGAGCAACGCTTTATTGACCTGATAAGGTATCTCCGAAACGACGATCTGCTGTCTTCCCTTAGCTGCCTCCTCGATTTCACAGGTCGCGCGAACAAGGACCCTGCCACGGCCAGTGCGATAGGCTTCCTTGGCGCCGGTTTTTCCCAAAATAGTGGCGCCGGTAGGAAAATCGGGACCTTTTATGTTTTTGATCAACTCCTCCACAGTGCTCTCCGGATCGTCGATCAATCTAACCGTAGCATCTATGACCTCCCCCAGGTTGTGGGGCGGGATGGATGTCGCCATACCTACGGCAATACCGTTGGATCCGTTTACCAGCAGATTTGGATATCTGGACGGCAGTACAGTCGGCTCCAGCTCTTCTTCATCGAAGTTCGGCATGAAGTCTACAGTATCCTTGTCGATATCCCTCAGCATCTGAAGGGCCAGCGGCGTCATCCTGGCTTCTGTATAACGCATAGCCGCCGCGCCGTCGCCATCCACTGATCCGAAGTTCCCATGGCCGTCCACCAGCATATAACGGGTGGAAAAATCCTGAGCCAGTCGTACCATCGCGTCGTAAATGGAGCTGTCGCCGTGAGGATGGTATTTACCCATGACTTCGCCGACGATACGGGCTGATTTTTTATGGGGCTTATCCGGTGTCACACCCAGTCCGTTCATACCGAATAAAATTCTTCTGTGTACAGGTTTAAGTCCATCGCGGACATCCGGAAGGGCTCTTCCCACTATTACACTCATGGCGTAATCTATGTATGAGTCCTTCATCTCATCATGGATCTCGCTTTGTATAAGTTTAGTGTCCTCAATTAAGTTTGTCATATGACTTATCCCTGCTTTCTTAAATATCTATAGTTGCATATCTTGCATTGTCTTCGATGAATTTTTTTCGTGGTGCCACCTTGTCGCCCATCAGCGTGGTGAAAATTTCATCCGCTGCCGTGGTGTCTTCCAGCGTGATCTGCTTCAGAATGCGGGTTTTATAATCCATCGTTGTCTCCCAAAGCTGATGAAAATCCATCTCTCCAAGACCTTTGTACCGTTGGATATCAGCCTTGCCCGGTTTTTCCGCAAGTTTAGCCATCAGCTTTTCCTGCTCTTTGTCATTATAGGTATAGAACACTTCCTTGCCTTTTTTTGTCATGAACAAAGGTGGCTGGGCAGCATAAACATACCCGCCTTCAATAAGCGGCGTCATATACCTGAAGAAGAAAGTCAGCAGCAACGTTCTGATATGCGCGCCGTCCACATCGGCATCGGTCATGATGATGATTTTATGATACCGGAGCTTGTCAATGTCGAAATCGGGGCCTACTCCGCATCCAAAGGCTGTGATCATGTTCTTGATTTCTTCAGAATTCAGGATTTTTTCAAGTCTCGCCTTCTCAACATTCAATATTTTACCACGGAGGGGCAATATCGCCTGACGGGCTCTGTCTCTACCCTGCTTAGCACTGCCTCCTGCGGAGTCGCCCTCCACCAGAAAAATTTCTGAAAGGGCCGGATCTTTTTCCTGACAATCCGCCAGTTTGCCAGGTAATGCGTTGTCCTCCAAAATGCTTTTTCTTCTGGTAAGCTCTCTTGCCTTCCTTGCCGCCTCTCTGGCTCTTGCCGCCCGCAGACATTTGTCAATAATCACCCTGGCCTGCTGAGGGTTCTCTTCCAGAAAAGCGGTGAGGTTTTCGTTTGTCGTGGTTTCTACAAAGCCTCTCATCACGCTGTTTCCAAGCTTAGTTTTTGTCTGCCCTTCAAATTGTGGATTTTCCAGCTTAACAGAAACGATGGCCGTCAGGCCTTCCCGGACGTCCTCACCTGTCAGCGGTTCGTCATTGTCCTTGAGAAACTTGTTCTTTCTGGCATAATCGTTGAAAACTCTCGTCAAGGCTGATTTGAAGCCGATCAGGTGCATTCCGCCTTCTGTGGTGTTGATGTTATTTGCATAGCAAAGCACCAGTTCGGCATAGCGATCGGTATACTGCATCGCTACTTCCACCTGCATGTCTTTTCCGGCAAGTTCAAAATAGACGATATCCTGATGGATCGTTTCTTTATTTAGATTGATGTGCTTTACAAATTCACGGATGCCCCCTTCATAGTGGAAGACCTCCTGGCGTTTTCTGTCGGCCCGTTCATCCTTCAGGGTGATTTTCACACCCTTGTTCAGGAAGGCCATTTCTCTCAATCGATGTTCCAGCGTTGAATAGTCAAATTCTATATCATCAAAAATTTCAGTGTCCGGCCAAAAGGTAGTTTTTGAGCCGGTCTTCCTGGATTCGCCGATCTCCTTAAGCGGACAGACTGTTTTTCCCCGGCTGTAGCATTGGTAATAGATCTTTCCATTTCTTTTGATTTCAACTTCCATCTTGGAGGAGAGAGCATTTACAACTGATGCGCCGACTCCGTGCAATCCGCCTGATACCTTATATCCGCCTCCGCCGAATTTGCCGCCGGCATGAAGAACGGTATGGATGACTTCTACAGCAGGCAGTCCCAGCTTCGGATGCTTATCCACCGGCATTCCCCTGCCGTCGTCCTCTACCATGATAGAGTTGTCGGATTGTATGGTGATATTAATGGATTTACAATAGCCGGCCAATGCTTCATCCACTGAATTGTCCACGATCTCGTAAACAAGATGATGCAGACCTTTAGGCCCTGTAGAACCAATATACATGCCCGGTCTTTTCCTAACAGGCTCCAAGCCTTCCAGAACCTGTATCTGCGCAGCATCGTACTGCTGCTGTTCCGTATTTGGTGTCATATATACCTCTCCTTTTTGTCGTACAGCAATGCATTTTTTGTATGCATGCCATTTTTTTCCTCATTCGCTGCATACACAACATATTGTACCTTAAAATCCCGCCGATTACAAGGATTTTCGCCTGTTTTGGATCGATAAAGTGATTTTTCGTTTTTCATCTGTCAAATCGACGATTTTCCATATTATTAATATATAAATCTTATGCTATATAACTAAACAAAAATGGTGGTATTTACCACCATTTAAAATTTGCTTTATAAGCACAATATTTCGATAATATCCGTTGCCTTTACCCAGCTCAACCGGCGTTAGTCATGTTCGAGTAATCCGAAGGAATCGTAAAGACAGAATCATCGACCTCCTGGCTGATCTCTTTGATGTACATCATCGTTTCCTCGGTTTTCAAAGCCGCCCATTCATCTGTACCTTCAAGGAAATAGAAGGTGACGTCGCTTTCAACATCGGTGCCGCCTTCACTCTCAGCAATGGATCTCAGACGTTCATAATCATACATGATCCCTCCGATTTCTTCCCTTCCTGTTTTGACTTCATAGTTCGGGATGTCCTCTTCATGGATCATAAAGGCCATCTCCTCAACGTCCACCGGTTCCCCCGTAGCCATATATGCCTTATAATCATGCATTACGATATAGTAGCCTCCCGGGTTTGTAATGAGAGAGACTGAACCCATTTCTGGATCCTGAGTGTCCATTCTGATGTTTTCACCCTTAATGTAAAGCTTTACATTGACTAGATCATTGTCGAATTCCGTTGTGAAATCCATATATAGAGGATGCTCTTCAATGTTCATCATCTCCGATGCGATGCTGATATACTTGAATTCCGGTTCCGCTGCCGGTTCCTCCACCACCGGCGGCTCACTCTCCGGTTCGGTTTCCTTTTCACCGCAAGCTGAAAACCCAAAAATCAGCAGCAACGAAAGCAATATCAAAATCCATTCTTTTTTGGCGCGCATATTCTTCATCTCCTTCACAGGCTCTTATCCAACGGTTTTAACAAGTATACCCTCTTCCTTATCAGGTGTCAACGCTGCGAAAATCCGGGGATTCGGCTTCATTATCCAGGGATATCTTCCCGTTGTCGACAAAAAATATTTTCCCTTCCGGCAAATTGCTGCCGACCTTGCCGGTGAGCTCGGCCGTCGTGATGAATAGCTGAACATCACCGAGGGAATTGATCAAGAATGTCTGTCTTTCGCTATCCAGCTCGGAAAGCACATCATCCAGCAAAAGCACTGCGTCTTCCCCGGTTTCTTCCTTGATCAGCTTAAGTTCAGCCAGTTTCAGAGATAGCGCCGCAGTTCTTTGCTGCCCCTGGGAACCATAGTGGCGAATATCGATCCCATTGACGGACAGTTTCAAATCGTCCTTGTGGGGACCTGTGCCGGTGCTTCTCTTCATGATATCAGCGCCATGTGTCCTGGCAAGTTTTTCCAGAAGATCGCCAGAGCAGTTCGGTTCGTACAAGATTTTAAGTTCTTCTTTTCCATTGGTTATGCTTTTGTGGAGCTCTCTGCTGATTTCATTCAGCTTTGCCACGAAACTTTTTCTTTCATCCATCAGCCTCCGGCCGTAATAAGCCAGGCTTTGATCCCAGACCGACAGGTTGTCTTCCTCCACATGCCGCTCTTTTAACAAGGCGTTCCTCTGAGCCAGCGCCTTTTTATAAGCAGAAAGATTCATATAGTAGCTTGGCTTCAGCTGGCAAATTTCGCGGTCGATAAAACGGCGCCTTTTTTCGGGTTCGTCCTTGACGATTTTGAGATCCTCAGGAGAAAATATTACAGTATATATATTCTCCAGCAGATCGGAGTTCTTGACCGCTTTTACACCATCGATCCTGACCCCTTTATTATCTTCGGATACAGCGATCTCCACGATCAACTCATCACCGTCTTTACAGGCTGTTGCTTCGATCCTCAAAAACCCGGCGCCAAAGCGTATCATTTCACTGTCTCTGCCAGTGCGAAATGATTTCCCCAGGGATGTTGTATATATAGCTTCCAGAAGATTCGTCTTCCCCTGGGCATTTTTGCCCAAAAGTATATTGACCCTGCTGTCAAACACCACATCAAGTTCCTTATAGTTCCGAAAATCTTTAAGCTTGAGTCTTTTAATGTACATTATTCCGTTCTCTTTTCAATTTTTCAAGATGGACCAATAAGACATTGATGTCCGCAGGAGAAACTCCTGAGATCCGGGATGCCTGTCCGATAGAAGCAGGTTTCAGTTTGTTGAGCTTTTGCCTGGCTTCAATGCGAAGACTTTCAACGGTATCGTAGTCGAAGTCCTGTTCCAATTTCTTGTTTTCCAACTTTTTGAATCTTTCTATCTGTTGAAGCTGCTTGACTATATAGCCTTGATACTTGATCCCCACCTCTACGGCGCTGATCTCGGCCCGGCTCAGCACGGGCCTTCCGGTATCGATGGTTCCTAACGCATCATAATCTACCTCCGGCCTTTTAAGCAGTTCGGCCAGAGTAATTTTGTTTGTCACTTCCGAACTTCCCAAATCTTTGAGCAGCCGGTTGATTTCGGCCGGAAGGAACACGGTGGTTTCAAGTCTTTTAGCTTCATCCTTGATCCGTTTCATCTTCGCGAGAAATTTTTCGTATCTATTTTCGTTCGCCAATCCGATCCTGTATCCTTTTTCTGTAAGTCTGCTATCGGCATTGTCCTGCCTCAGGATGATACGGTATTCCGCCCTTGAAGTCATGATCCTGTAAGGTTCAGGTGTTCCTTTCGTTACCAGGTCGTCAATGAGAACACCAATATAGGCTTCGCTCCTATCCAGCACAAAGGGCTCTTTGCCTTGTATTTTCAGCACGGCATTAGCTCCCGCCATCAAGCCCTGAGCGGCAGCTTCTTCATAGCCGGAGCTTCCGTTGAACTGTCCGGCACAGAAAAGATTTTCTATGAAACGATATTCCAAATTGATTTTTAGGTCTGTTGGATCGATGCAGTCATATTCAATGGCATAAGCCGGTCTAACGATCCTGAGGTTTTCAAGCCCTGGGATGGTTTTATAAAACTCCAGCTGGACATCTTCCGGCAAACTGGTGGACATGCCCTGTATATAAATCTCATCAGTGCTCAGACCTTCCGGTTCAATGAAAAGCTGATGCCTTTCCTTGCCTTCGAACCTTTTTATTTTGTCTTCGATGGAAGGGCAATAGCGAGGCCCCACACCTTCGATCTGTCCGCCGAAAAGTGCGGAACGCTGAAAGTTTCTCCTGATGACCTCATGGGTAATCTCGTTCGTATAGGTAAGCCAGCAGGATACCTGGTCCTTCTCGAGATGATCATTCATGAATGAAAAAGGAACGATGTTTTCATCGCCTTTCTGCTCCTGCATTTTTGTATAATCCAGGCTCTGTCCAAGAGCTCTTGCCGGGGTTCCGGTTTTAAACCTCCTCAGCCTGATTCCGTGTCTTTTAAGGTTCTCGGATAGTTCCATAGCCGGCGCCAGTCCATTAGGGCCGCTGTTGTATGAACATTCTCCCATGAATATTTTCCCCCGCAGGAATGTCCCTGTAGCAAGGATGACCGCAGAAGCCTTATAGACAGCACCTGTTTTCATGACTACCCCTGCGGCTTTGCCATTTTCAACGATGATGTCTACCGCCTCTCCTTGCTTCAAGTCAAGGTTTGGCTGGTGCTCCAGGGTTTTCTTCATTTCTATCTGGTATTGCAGCTTGTCTGCCTGTGCTCTCAATGAATGGACAGCGGGACCTTTAGCCGTATTCAGCATTTTGCTCTGAATAAACGTTTTATCGATGTTGATCCCCATCTCTCCGCCCAAAGCATCTATTTCCCTTACAAGATGACCTTTCCCCGTTCCTCCGATAGAAGGATTGCAGGCCATCATCGCCACCGACTCGAGATTTGTGGATATCACCAGTGTCGCAGCACCCATACGGCTGGCTGCCAGGGCTGCTTCGCAGCCTGCATGGCCCGCTCCGATCACAACGATATCATATGTTCCTAATTCATATTGTTCCATTTGCTTCACTCCGGGAATTACATTGACGTACAGAATTATTTTCCAAGACAGAACCTGCTGAAAATCTCATCGATGATATCATCGCTGACTGTTTCTCCTACAATTTCGCCCAACAGCTCGTAAGCGTTCCTGATGTCGATCTCCAGAAAATCAAGAGCCTCTTTTCCTCTCGCCATCGCGATTGCATCCGTTATGGCAGCAAGAGCTTTTTCCAGAAGCTCCTTGTGTCTGACAACGGTTATAAGCATGCTTTCATTTTGCGCAACATCCCCGCAATAAACCATATGCTCGATATATTCTTCGATCTCTTCGATCCCCATTCCTTCTGTAATAGCCGTTTCTATAACTTTTGAATGGGGTAAAAGGGTTTTCACCTGCTCTGTGTTCAAGGCTCTTCCCAAATCACTTTTGTTGAGAAGAACTATGACTGGACGTTTTCCGATATGTTCGGCGATCTCCATATCTTCACCCGTCAAGTCCCGGCTTCCGTCCAGGACAAATATCACTAAATCCGCAATGTTGAAGGCTTTCTTGGATTTTTCAATGCCAAGTTTTTCAATAATATCATCGGTTTCCCGTATGCCGGCAGTATCCGTCAGCTTGACAGGGATGTTCTTGATGCTTATATATTCTTCTATGGTGTCTCTGGTGGTTCCCGGTATCTCTGTAACGATGGCTCTTGTTTCCTTCAAGAGCGCATTCATTAAAGAGGACTTGCCCACATTCGGCTTTCCTATGATGGAAACCGCCAGACCCTCGCGTATGATACGTCCGGTACTCGCTGTGGATAACAGCTTCAGAATGCTTTTGCTTATCTGCAGAAGTTCCACTTCCAGACGGCTATAAGTTATTTCCTCGATATCCTCGTCGGGATAGTCGATATTGACAGCTAATTCAACTAAAAGATCAAGGATCCTGCCCCGGATCCCCTTGACTCTTGCAGAAAGTGCTCCTTCAAGCTGGGTCATGGCCACTTCAAAAGCTTTATCAGTCTTTGCGCTGATAAGACTCATCACCGCCTCCGCTTGTGAAAGGTCCAGCCTCCCATTTAGAAAAGCTCTTTTCGTGAATTCACCCTTTTCTGCCGGCCGCGCACCGCATTTTAAAATCAAGGCCAGGATATTTCTCAAAGAAATAATGGAGCCATGACAACTGATTTCTACGACATCCTCACAAGTATAGGATTTAGGGCCGGGCATGAATGCGGCAAGCACCTCGTCGATGATTTTGTTTTCGTTATAGATGTCTACAATATGTCCATAGGTCAAATGTCTGGGCTTGCAAACGCCACCGGCTTTGGCTTGAAATATTTTATTCAATATCTGCCCGGAATGCTCTCCGCTGATTCTGATTATACCGATGCCGCCCTCTCCATAGGCGGTGGATATGGCAGCTATAGTGTCTTCCATTACTTTGGTTTATCCCTTCCTATATTAGGCAAAGATAGCCCGCAAAGGCTGCGGGCTATCTAATGACGGATCATTTCAGTTCGATTATAACCCTTCTGTATGGTTCCTCGCCTTCGCTTCTGGTGGTAACCTTAGGGTGAGATTGTAGCGTGGAGTGGATAACTTTTCTTTCATAAGGGTTCATTGGCTCAAGCCGCACAGGTTTTCTGCTTTTAACGACTTTTTCCGCAAGCCTTGCGGCAAGCTGCTCTAATGTCTTTTCACGCTTTGCGCGATAGTTTTCCGCATCCAAGACGACCCGGGTATATTTATCCTTGTTCTTATTCACAACGAGGCTGGTAAGATATTGGATCGCGTCCAACGTCTGTCCCCTCTTGCCGATGATCGTGCCGGAATCCTCCCCGGATATTTCGATATATATGCACTCGTCATCCGCATTGCCGGCAACATTAAGCTTTAATCCCATTTTGGAAACCGTTTCCCTGATAAAAGTCAAGGCTTCGTGGTCGGTCAAAGGAGCCAGTCCTTCAGGTCTCTTCTGGATGGAAGTAAGCGGAGTCTTGCCCGGCTTCGATTCTTTTTCTTTCTTTGCAGGTGCTTTGTGTTCTGCTTTTTTAACCGGTTTTGTTTCTGTTTTCTGGAGTGGTTTCTGTTCTTCTTTTGGTTTTTCTATTTCCTGTACTGCCGGTTTCACGACAGCAGGCTTCGGTTCTTCGATAATTTCTTTCTTCTTTACTCTTACTTTGGCCAATTTGTTGCCGAGGCCGAAAAATCCTTTGCTCGGCTCTTCCAAAACAGTAACCTCAACTTCATCGATTGTAAGCTTGAGGTCGGACAGGGCCAGTCTGACGGCTTCTTCAACGCTGGTTCCCCATTTTTCCGAATATATCATTTCATATACCTCTCTATTCAACTACATGGTTTTTTTCTGCTGTTTTAGCTCTGCCTCTATCTTCAGTCTTCTTCTCATTTTGTTAAGACGGAAGTTGAACAGGATCTGCACTCCGGTACCGACAAACCAGTATAATGTAAGGCCTGCAGGGAATGACATCCCCATCCATACGATCATGATAGGGAAGAAATACTTCATGACTGTCATCATCGGCGCCATCTGTCCGGTCATGGCTTCAGGACCCTGTTGAGACTGGGTTTGCACAAAAGATACGTAAGTCGTGACTCCCGCAGCGATCGGCAGCACCCATTTATCCGCCTGGGACAAGTCCATGATCCAGAGGAAGTTTTCGTGGAAAGCCACCATCATGCCGGGGTCATTGATATACATGCTCGGGTTTCTCAACAATGCAAACAGTCCTAAAATGATAGGCATTTGTATCAACATCGGAAGGCAGCCGCCCATCGGATTGAATTTTTCTTCCTTGTAAAGCTCCATCATCTTTATATTCAGCATTTCTTTGTCGTTGCTGTATTTAGCCTGGAGCTCCTTCATTTTGGGCTGGATGGCGGACATGTTGGCTGTTGATTTTATTTGTTTTGCATAAAGCGGATATAAACAGCATCTTACGACAATCGTGAACACTATCAGAGTAATTCCGTAATGCTGGATGAATCCATACAGAAAAGTAAGAAGCCATCCTAACGGCTCGGCAATCACTCCCAACACTTTATAATACATTCATTTCCTCCAATTAACTGCACCTCGGGTGCATGGTTTTTATTCTCCTTTAAGGAACGGGGTCATATCCCCCGTCGTTCCATGGGTGGCATCTTAATAGACGCCTTATTCCCAGGTAACTCCCCTTGATCGCTCCATACTTCTGCAGAGCTTGAATGAAGTAGGAGGAACAGGTGGGATAGAATCTGCAGGTGGGTGGAAAAAGAGGAGAAATCAGTTTCTGATATCCCCTGATCAGCACGATCAATATGCTTTTCATTTTGTTTTACCCCCTTGTGTTTTAACAAGGCCTGCCTTTTTGACTGCGGCTTCGATAGATTTTTTCACATCCGCACATTTCAAATCTCTTATTGTATTACGAGCAATAAATATGTAATCATATCCCTCTTTCAACTCCGGGATCAGGAGTCTGCAGCTTTCTTTCATGAGACGACGCGCCCGGTTTCTTTTGACGCTGTTCCCAACTTTCTTGCTTGCTAAGTAAGCCTGTCTCTTGTACGGCAGATTGTTCCTTCTGTAGAAAACAACAACACAGCGCTCTCCAACAGACTTGCCACGGTTGTAAATTGCAGAAAAATCGCTTTTTCTGCGAAGCACTTCCTTTTTCAGCATTCTTAGATCACCCCGCACTACTAAGCAAAAAGACCGCATGAGCGGTCTCTATGCTGTCAAGGAGTTTCTTCCTCTCAATCTTCTTCTCTTTAAAACATTTCTACCGTTTTTTGTGCTCATCCTTTTTCTAAAGCCATGCTCTTTTTTCCTTTGTCTGACCTTAGGCTGATATGTTTGCTTCATTTGCGATACACCTCCTTGCTTTAAACTGGCCCTATCAAAACAGTCTTGCGGTCTGTCTTAATTTCAACAGACACATATGCCATATTATTATATAGTCAGATTTTATCCATGTCAACGAAATTTGGGCCCGAAAAAAAGCCTTATTGTCCATTGCCCACTTAAAAATCAATATATAGGTGTTTCCATCCTTTTTACCAACATATTTGTCCACAAATAGTGGATAAGTGCCCAGAAATATTATTTCGCCAGGTCTGAATTTTCCACTTGCCCTGTGGATAACTTGTGTATTATGATATATGTACTATTGTAAAAGAAGGATGCTTATGAAACATTTAAAGGAAAAATGGGCGGAAGTTCAAGCTATATTAAAAACAGCTCTGCAGGATATAAGCTATGAAACATGGTTTGCACCTCTAACTCCACTGCGGACCGACGAAAAATCCAACAAAATATATATAGATCCCTATGCCAGCATGAACCAGAATATTTTGACCGGCCGTTATATGCCTCTTTTGGAGAGTTCGATAGCGGAAGTTTTTGGTAAGCATTACAAGGTCGTTTTCGAATATATTAAAGATCGCGCTGGCGGAAATGTAAGCTATGGGGGAACAGGTGAAGAGTTTGACGGTGAGTTTTATTTCAACCCCCGATATAATTTTTCTACTTTTGTTGTAGGAAATAATAATAAATATGCCCATGCTGCCGCTTTGGCTGTGGCTACGGCACCCTCCGATGACTACAATCCGTTGTTTCTCTATGGCGGATCCGGACTTGGAAAAACACATCTGATGCACGCGATCGGCCATCATATTCTTCAATTTCATCCTAAATTGAAACCATTATATGTTTCGTCGGAAATGTTCACTAATGAAATGATCAAGGCCATCAGCGAAAAAAAGACTGGCGAATTTAGAAACAAATATAGAAAAATAGATGTGCTTTTGATAGATGATATTCAGTTTCTGGAAGGGAAAGAAGGTACTCAGGAAGAATTTTTTTATACCTTCGAAGCGCTTTATCAAGCCAATAAACAAATTATCATCAGCAGCGACAGACCACCGAATAAACTTTCTAATTTCGACGAACGCCTAAGAGGAAGGTTCCAATGGAATGTTGTTGCCGATATCAGCCCTCCTGATTATGAGACACGTGTGGCAATTCTCAGAAAAAAAGCAGAATTGGAAGGCTTGACTCTTGACGATGACCTTGAAGATGTAATTGAACTGATCTGTGAAAAAGTTAAATTCAATATTCGAGAATTGGAAGGGGCGTTCACCAGGATCGTAACCTTTTCTAATTTAATGAATGAGCCCATCAACAGAATACTTGCAAGGGAGGTCTTAAAAGATATTCTTCTGGCGGCGGATTTTAACATAACTCCGGATTCGATCAAAAAAATTGTTTGCAAGCATTACGGCATCAAACTGTCTGATATTGAATCCTCCAAAAGAACGAAGGCTTTGGCTTTTCCAAGACAAGTGGCAATGTACCTTTGTCGCGAAATGACGGATCTTTCGCTTCCTAAAATAGGAGAGGTATTTGGTGGAAGGGATCATACCACTGTACTTTATGCCTGTGATAAAATAGCTACTGAAATACAAAAAAATATTTCTTTAAAGGAAACTTTGGATTTGCTTAAAAATATCATCAACGGGAAGAAATAGGTTTGGTTATTTTTGAGTTATTCATTCTATTAATGAATTTTCCTAAGGGTTTTCCACAAGGTTATTCGAAAAATAATTGTTGATATTTTAACGATATATACGCTTATCAACTTATTAACAGAGCCTACTACTAATACTACTAAGAATAAATTATTAATAATGACATCGGAGGTAATTCAAATGAAATTCACTTGCGAACAACAAACCTTGGTTAAAGCACTGAATACAGTTTCAAAAGCAGTTACTTCAAGAACAACTATTCCTATTCTGAAAGGAATCCTACTAAATGTTAAAAATGGAAAATTAATTTTATCAGCATCGGATTTGGAAATAAGTATAGAGAAATCCATAGAAGTAAATGTTATTGAAGAAGGATCCACAGTTGTTATGGCAAGACTTTTCAGTGATATCGTCAGGAAACTACCGAATGAAGAAATATCGATCAGCCAAGAAATAAATGGAAAAATATTAATAAAAAGTGCTTTTTCAGAGTTTAATATTGTGGGATTAAATTCTGATGAATTTCCAAGCATAGGAAACATAACTGAGGAAGAAACAGATAAATTAGTTTTTGATAAAGATATATTCAAGGATATGATCAGAAAGTCATCTTTTGCAGCAAGCGCTGATGATTCAAAGGGTGTCATTGTCGGTGTACTTATGGAGTGCAAAGACAATCATTTGAATATGATCGCATTAGATGGCTTTCGTATGGCTGTCATCAGAGAAAAGATGATAATAGATAAAGAGCAGAACATCATCGTTTCAGCAAAACTCCTTAATGAAATCAGCAAAATAATCAGTGAAGAAGAAGCGCAAAAAGATATTGAAATGATACTGGATAATAAGAAGGCATTGATTAAAATCGATTCAACAAAGGTGATTCTCAGACTTCTTGAAGGACAATTTATAAAATACAGAGATATTCTGCCAAAAGAAAAGAAGTGCATTATAAAAATTAACAGGAGTAATTTACAAAATAGTATTGAAAGAGCATCCTTATTGGCTAAGGAGGGTAAAAATAATCTTATCAAAATGACGATATTAGGAAATTTACTTACTATAACATCGAAATCAGAAGAGGGAGATGTAAAAGAAGAAATTATTATGGAAAAAACCGGAGAAGATATTGTTATTGGATTTAATTCAAAATATATTTCGGATGTTCTTAAGGTAGTGGATGAAGAAGAACTGCTAATGGAATTTAATACGCCTACCAGTCCATGCCTGATCAAACAGATCGAAGGCAACAGATTTGAATATTTGGTACTTCCTGTTAGAATAACTGCGTAATCATTGATGGAAAATTTAAGAAAAGTTTTAGAAGAAATAAGTAAAGATTATAAAATCGATATTGAAGATGCTTTAAAGAAATTGGAAGCATATATGAATAGAATCCTGGAAAAGAATCAGTCGATAAATCTGACCACAATAACGGATAAAGAAGAATTCGTTTTAAAACATTTGATCGATTCTTTAACAGCAGCTAAAATGCCATATTTTAACAATATTACAAAAATTGTTGATGTTGGGACTGGTGCAGGATTTCCAGGAGTACCACTGGCAATATTGTTTCCAGATATAGAATTTTGTCTTGTTGATGCTATAAAAAAGAAGCTCCATGTAATAGATGAAGTATGCTCTGAATTGCAAATCAATAACGTTAAGACGTGTCATGTAAGAGCGGAAGATTTTGGAAGAGATAAACAACACAGAGAAAAATATGATATTTGTCTGTCAAGAGCGGTAGCCGACCTTGCGATACTCTGTGAATATTGCATACCATTAATTAAACCCGGAGGTATGTTTATAGCATATAAAGGCCCAAAATCAGAAGAAGAGAAAAAAAGAAGCTTGAAGGCAATAAAAATACTGGGTGGAGAAATGGTAAAAGAATTCAAGCCGGAGTTTGCAGAATTTCAAGAAATGGAACACCGGATTTTGATTATAAAAAAGATAAAACACACTCCTTCGGAATATCCAAGGAAAGCCGGAACTCCTTCAAAAAACCCGCTTTAGTAAGTAAAATAAAATGGAAAATAATAACAATAAGCTTAATATAAAAGATTGTTTCACGTGAAACAATCTTTTATATTAAGAAAATATGTTTCACGTGAAACTTTTTGCTTAATTTTGAAATTGTATGGTAAAAAACAAGTTCATAGTATATAATCATCCCTAAAGAATTAAAAAATCAGGAGGGGGTAAAATGGGAAAAGCTATAGCAATTTTCAACCAGAAGGGCGGGGTTGGTAAAACAACTACCAATATAAATCTCGCTGCTTGCCTTGCAATCAAAGGCAAGAAGGTTTTGATTCTGGATATTGACCCTCAAGGAAACACCACAAGCGGTATGGGAATTTCGAAAAAAGGTTTAGTTAAAACATCCTATGAAATATTAGTGAATGATAGGATGGATCCACGGGAAGCCATTATGTCTACCGGCGTAGAAAACTTGTTTATTATTCCAGCCAGCGTACAATTGGCCGGTGCTGAAGTTGAACTGGTTCAATTGGAAAGCAGAGAAAAAAGATTAAAGAAAGCCATCGATAAAATTAAAAGAGGTTATGACTATATTTTTATCGATTGTCCTCCTTCCCTTGGTCTATTAACTATCAACTCTCTAACCGCCGTAGATAGTGTGCTTATACCTATACAATGTGAGTTTTATGCACTTGAAGGTGTAAGCCAGTTAATGAGCACTATAGAAATAGTAAGAAAAACCTTGAACCCGAAACTTCAGATTCAAGGTGTCATATTATCGATGTTCGATGGAAGAACAAATCTTTCTGTACAAGTAGTTCAAGAAGTTAAAAAATATTTCCGGGAAAAGGTTTATAAAACCATTATTCCAAGAAATATCAGGCTCGCTGAGGCTCCCGGTTTTGGACTTCCAATCATACAGTATGATCCAAGATCACAGGGAGCGCAGTCCTATATGGAATTTGCCGAAGAATTCCTGGAATGGGAGGCGAGAAAATGACTTCCAGAAATACGGGACTAGGCAGAGGTCTGGAAGCTCTTTTTGGCGACGTTGAAATAAACTTTAAAGAAAAAAAAGAATCCGGAGCAAAGCGCAGCTCAAAGGAAAATCGTTCTGATATCGATGAAAACTATATAATCTTTGTGGATATAAACAATATCAAGCCTAATTCCAAGCAGCCAAGAAAGAATTTTGATGAAGACAAGCTTGATGAATTAGCAGCGTCTATTATTGAACACGGAGTCATACAACCGGTTGTGCTGCGAAAAGCGGAGCAGGGTGATGGCTATGAACTGGTTGCAGGGGAAAGAAGATGGAGAGCCGCGAGAAAAGCGGGTTTAAAAGAGATACCTTCTATTGTAAGGACACTGACAGAAGAGCAGAATATGCTTCTTTCCATTATAGAAAATATGCAGAGAGAGGACTTGAATCCAATCGAAGAAGCAGAAGCGATCAATAAAATGATGACCACTTTCAGACTGACACAGGAAGAAGTTTCAAAAAGTCTCGGGAAAAGCCGTCCGTATATTGCGAACATGGTGAGACTGCTCAAATTGCCCGAAGAAATAAGAGAATTGATTTTTACAGAACAATTGACTGCCGGTCACGGAAGGGCACTATTGCCTCTTTCGGGAAAAAGACAATTGGAACTTGCAAGAAGCGCTGCGAAAGAAGGGTTATCAGTTAGAGAAATTGAAAAAATGGCCGCTGACGAACCGGGACGAAAGAAAACGATCGTTAAAAAAGCAAAGAACACAGAACTGCAGAGAGTCGAAGAAGAATTGAAATCAATACTGGGAACAAAAGTTTCTATTAAATACAATGGGAAAAAGGGAAAAATTGAAATAGAGTACTATTCCAAGGATGAACTGGAACGACTGATCGACCTTTTAAAAGAATTGAATTAGGTGTATCAGATGGATCTTATTTATTTATATATTCTTTGGAACCTTGCTGCTTTTTTGATCATGGGTGTTGATAAACACAATTCAATGCACCATAGACAACGGATAAAAGAAAACGCTTTGGTCGGGATAGCGGTTTTTATGGGTGCAGTGGGCTGCATCGCCGGTTCTATCGTCTTCAAGCACAAAACGAAAAAAGCCAAATTTAAAATAGCGTTTCCGATGGCTTTTGCATTCAACATGATTCTTGTCTTTACTTATATTCAAAATGGAATAAAATCATAAAAAGGCTCCCGACTCATTGCGGGAGTCATTTAATTTAATATAAAAGCAAAATAGTGATTAAAAAATTTGCTTTACTTAGATATCCCGGTGTCGCTTTAGTGTTCAACACAACTGCCGCAATAGCCCTGCAGAAGTGCTTCAACTAAAAGCAATAAACCGTAAACACATTGAAATTACTAACTTTAATAAATCTCCAGACTTCAAATAATACTGGAAAAATTTAAGTTATTTGTTATAATGATTTTAGAAATACGTAAAAAAAATAGTAGCAAAATAGTATATTGCACTAATCCAGTACTATTTTTGTAAGGAAGCTATGTCTCGGGAGGCGCAATATGTCGATAATAATCGATGGGAAATCACTAACAGTGGAAGACACTATGAAAGTGGCAAAATATGGTGAAATGGTCGAAGTGTCTGATGATGCACTGGCAGCCGTTAAAAAGGCCAGGGCGTTCGTCGACAAAAAACTGGCAGAAGGCGCGGTTGTTTATGGTCTTACTACAGGATTCGGCAAGTTTTCAGATACATTCATATCTAAAGATGAAACAGCCGATTTACAAAGAAATTTAATATTAAGCCATTCCTGCGCGATGGGCGATCCTCTTCCCCGGGAAGTTGTAAGAGCAGCGATTCTTTTAAGATGCAACGCTCTGGCCAGAGGCAATTCCGGCATACGGCCCGAAACTTTAAACACCTTGATTGAAATGCTGAACAAAGGCGTTCATCCGGTCATTCCAGAAAAAGGATCCCTGGGAGCCTCAGGGGACCTTGCCCCTTTGTCACATATCGTACTGGTCATGATCGGAGAGGGAAAGGCTGAGTACAACGGCCGGATATTAACCGGTGCAGACGCTATGAAAGAAGCAGGTATCAAACCCGTTGTCCTTGCAGCTAAAGAGGGTCTTGCGTTGATCAATGGAACACAAATCATGACAGCTATCGGTGTCAATGTTCTCTGGGAAGCCCTAATCCTGATCAAAGCCGCCGATATTGCTACCGCACTAACAGGGGAAGCCCTTAATGCCATTAAGAAGGCGTATGACCCAAAGGTGCATCAATTGCGGGCTCATCGGGGACAGATCGACACAGCTGAGAATCTGCTTAGATTATTAGAAGGATCCGAGAATGCCAGGGATACGAATCCAAACAAAGTACAGGATCCTTACTCATTGAGATGCATTCCTCAGGTCCATGGCGCCAGCAGGGATGCCGTTCATTATGTTTATAAAGCAGTAACCAAAGAATTGAATGCAGTTACAGACAATCCTTTGATATTTCCTGATCAGGAAGAGGTGATCTCGGGCGGGAATTTTCACGGTCAGCCTATGGCTCTGGCTTTCGATTTTTTAAAAATAGCCATATCGGAGCTGGCGGATATCTCTGAAAGAAGAAGTGAAAGACTGATCAATCCTCAGTTGTCCGAAGGGCTTCCACCTTTTCTCACAAAGCATGGCGGCGTATGCTCCGGCTTTATGATAGCCCAATATTCAGCTGCATCGATGGTATCAGAAAATAAAATCTATGCACATCCTGCTTCGGTGGATTCGATCCCATCCTCAGGAAATCAGGAAGATCATGTCAGCATGGGCACAACTGCTGCAAGAACAGCAGCTATGATTATGGATAACACGCAGAAAGTTATAGGCATTGAACTTTTTTCTGCTTCCCAGGCTATCTGGCTTAGAGGTGAAAAAGGATTGGCGCCGGCGACCAAAGCTGCCTATGAATTTATCAGGAAGCACGTAGGCCCTGTTGACCGGGATGTACTGATGCATGATGAATTAGTGAAATTTGAAAATATGGTAAAATCCGGTGCAATCGTTGAAGCAGTGGAAAAGGTGATAGGCCGGCTGAAATAATTAAATGAATATTTAACGCCGTTGACCAGGAGGTAAATATTATGTTAACGAACAGTGAAATATATCAAGGCATGACGATCAGGTTGGATCCGGCTCTTCCGGAATACCCTGATTTCGACCTAAATACAAGAAGAGCGCCGGACAGGGGGTTCCGGTTGTCAAAGGAGCAGACCAAAATAGCCTTAAAAAATGCTCTTCGCTATGTGCCTGAAGAGCTCCATGAGACCCTTGCGCCTGAATTCATGGAGGAATTGAAAACCAGAGGCAGGATTTATGCCTATCGCTACAGGCCGCACGGAAGGATCTACGGCAAGCCGATAAATGAATATAAGGGGAACTGCATTGAGGGCAAAGCTTTTCAGGTTATGATCGATAATAATCTTGATTTTGAAATCGCACTATACCCTTACGAGCTTGTTACTTATGGCGAAACGGGACGCCCTTGCCAGAACTGGCTTCAGTATCAATTAATAAAAAAATACCTCGAGGAACTGACAGATCGCCAGACCCTTGTGATCGAATCAGGACATCCCCTTGGACTGTTCCCCTCAAGGCCTGACGCTCCTAGAGTCATCATAACCAATGCACTTATGGTAGGCATGTTCGACAATCTCGAAGACTGGGAGATCGCAGAGGAAATGGGTGTCGCAAACTATGGCCAGATGACTGCCGGCGGGTGGATGTATATAGGGCCGCAGGGGATTGTTCATGGAACATTTAACACCATATTAAATGCCGGCAGAAAATTTTTAGGTGTTTCGGATACAGGCGATCTTACAGGTCATACGTTTGTATCATCGGGACTTGGCGGTATGTCAGGAGCACAGCCAAAAGCAGCGAATATTGCCGGAGCTGTGGGCATTTTTGCTGAGGTCGACCTGTCTCGAATCGAAACCAGATACAGACAGGGCTGGGTAGACGTGATCAGCAGTGATCTTGATGAAGTGTTCAGCCTGGCGGAGGCAAAAAGAAAAAGCGGTGAGACGATTTCCATAGCTTATCATGGCAACATCGTCGATCTTCTGGAAAAGGCTGCATTAAATGGTTTTTGCATCGAACTATTGTCGGATCAAACATCATGTCATAATGTGTACAACGGCGGTTATTGCCCTGCGGGACTTTCTTTTGATGAGAGAACCGCTCTCCTGCATGAAAACCGCGAAGAATTTTGCATAAAAGTCGATGAATCTCTTCACCGTCACTTTGCCGCTATTAAAAAACTGACTGACAAAGGAACATATTTCTTCGATTACGGAAATTCGTTTATGAAAGCATTATATGATGCGGGCATCAAGGAAATATCCCGTAACGGAAGAGATGAAAAAGAGGGATTCATATGGCCTTCTTATGTGGAAGACATTATGGGTCCGATGCTG